>CAYWPZ010000035.1:0-25420 GCA_964460135.1 uncultured Caldilineales bacterium
GAATTTTGGCGATGTGATGGAGGGCTTTTTCCCGAACACATTCATGGGCGAAGGCTGGATCGGCGACATCTATCGCCTGTTGGCCGACCTGCTGAGCGTGGCCGTACTGGTGGGCATGGTCTATTTTCTGCTGCGGCGTTTCGTTTTCAATGCGCCGGCGTTGAAATATCGCGACAACGTCAAGTTGATGGACCGGGTCAGGAACGGGGGCATCCGCCGCGATTCGCTCATCGTAGGTCTTTTCATCCTCTTCCACGTCGGCTTCCGCTTCCTGGGCCAGAGTTTCGCCCTGGCCAACGAGGGCGCCGACCTCTTCCAGCCTTTTGCCACCACCCTCAGCAATCTCTGGTTGGGCTGGTCGCATCAGGCGCTGGTCGCCGCCGAGCACGTGGCCTGGTGGGTGGCGCTTGGCCTCATCCTGGCCTTCGTCCCCTACTTCCCCTACACCAAGCACATCCACCTGCTGATGTCGGGCGTCAACTTCCTGGCCAAGCCCCGGCGCACCTCGTTGGGCACGCTGGAGCCGATCGATTTCAACGATGAGTCGGTGGAGCAGTTCGGCGTTGCCAACCTGGAGCAGCTGCCCTGGAAGCACATCCTCGACGCCTATGCCTGCATCATGTGCAACCGCTGCCAGGATGCCTGCCCCGCCTATGCCACCGGCAAAGAACTCTCGCCTGCCGCCCTCGAGGTCAACAAGCGCTACTATATCAACGCCAACATCGACGCCCTGGCCGGGGGGCAGACCTCGCCCAACCGCATGCTCGATTTCGCCCTTAGCGAGTCGGCGCTGTGGGCCTGCACTTCGTGCGGGGCCTGCGTCGAGGTCTGTCCGGTGGGCAACGAACCGATGTTCGATATCCTCTACATGCGCCGCAACCAGGTGCTGATGGACAGCGAGTTCCCGGAGCAGTTGCAGGCGGCCTTCACCGGCATGGAACGCGCCGGCAACCCCTGGAAGATGAGCCGCTCCGACCGCATGAAGTGGGCCGCCGGGCTCGACATCCCCACCATCGATGACAATCCCAATCCCGACCTGCTCTGGTGGGTGGGCTGCGCGCCGGCCTATGACATGCGAGCGCAAGCCACGGCCAGAGCCTTCGCCAGAGTGCTCAAGGCGGCTGGGGTCAACTTCGCCGTCCTGGGCAGCCTGGAAAACTGCACCGGCGACGCCGCCCGCCGCGCTGGTAACGAGGCCCTGTTCTATGAACTGGCCACGCAAAATATCGAGACCCTGAACGAGGTCAAACCCAAGCGCATTGTCGCCACCTGCCCGCACTGCTTGCACACGCTGGGCAAAGAATACTATCAGTATGGCGGGCAGTACAGCGTCATCCACCACACCGAGCTGATCGCCGAACTGATGGCCGAGGGCAAGCTCAAGCCCGGCGCCTGGCAGGATGGCAAGGTCACCTATCACGATCCCTGCTATCTGGGCCGGCACAACGGCGTCTTCGACGCCCCGCGCTCGGTGCTAGAGACGACGGTCGGCCCCATCATCGAGTTGGGGCGCAGCCGCAGCAAGTCGTTCTGCTGTGGGGCCGGCGGCGCCCAGATGTGGAAAGAGGAAGAGCACGGCGCCGAGGCGGTGAACGTCAACCGCTATCAGGAAGCCGCAGCCACCGGCGCCGGCACCATCGCCGTCGGCTGTCCCTTCTGCCTGACCATGCTGACCGACGCCTCCAAGCAGGCGGGCGAAGGCGGACTGCAGGTCAAAGACATTGCCGAACTGGTAGCAGAGACACTATAATCCCTGCCTCGCAAGTCGCAACTCGCAAGTCGCAAGTGGCATGTTGCAGGTGATCGGGCCGGCAACATGCCACTTGTCTACTTGTTTCCTTGTCTACCAATCTCCCTAGTCTGCTTATCCACTTCCCTACATGAAACCAAGGTCCCACCCCTCAATACGTTCTTCGCCATCGCGTTGGCCGCTGATCTTGATCAGCGCCGGCGTGGTGCTGCTGATCCTGGTGGCGGTGTTGGCCCTGGCCCCGCCCGTCTCTGCTCCCACCCCCACGCAGCCAGCGGCGGTGGCGCAGGAGGACATCCCCCGCGCCACCCTGTCCGAGGCCAAAGCGGCCTATGACGCCGGCAGCGCCCTGTTCGTGGATGTGCGCGATGCTGAATCGTACGCAGCCAGTCACATCGCTGGCGCGGCCTCGTTCCCTCTCATCCAGCTTGACCAGAACCTGGGCCAGCTGGACAAAACGAAATGGATCATCACCTACTGCACCTGACCGGCCGAAGAATCCAGCGCCCGTGCGGCGCAGATCATGTTGGAGAATGGCTTCAGCCGTGTCACCCCGCTCCTCGGCGGTCTTGTCCCCTGGCAGGATGCCGGGTATCCGGTAGAGAGCGGATGATGGAGGGCCGGAGGTCATTCGCTGCTTCGCCGCTCAGGTGAAAGTACTATGCTTCCCATTGCCCGTTCGTTAGCACTTTTTCTTTTGGCCGGCCTAGCCGAGATCGGCGGCGGCTGGCTGGTGTGGCAGTGGCTGCGCAGCGATCGCGGGCTGATCCTGGGTCTGCTGGGCGGCGCTGTACTCTTCCTCTATGGTGTGATCCCGACTTTGCAGCAAGAAGCCGCCTTTGGTCGCGTTTACGCCGCGTATGGCGGCGTTTTCGTTGTGCTTGCGATTCTGTGGGGTAGGATGGTGGATGGCTGGCGCCCCGACCGGTACGATCTCATCGGCGCGGGCATCTCATTGGTGGGTGTGGCCGTGATCATGTGGGGCAGGCGCTGGTTCTAAAACGGCAAGCGGTTTCATAGCCGGTTGGTGGTCTTCCTGGGCTGCGTTGGCCCAGGCATGATCATTGGCTTCAAGTCTTGGCTGCGTCAACACCCGCGCCCTGTAACATTTTCCCTGTTCATCCGTTATGCCAGTATGAACGGCGCCCGCTCAGTTGCACCAGGGCGTGATCGCAAAAAACCCATCGGCTCTGTTGTCTGACGACAGAGCGCTCATCCACGGAGGCTTTCCCATGAAACGTAGTTCTGGCAAATGGATCATTCTGGCGCTGGTAGCAGCGCTCCTTCTCGTCCCAACCCTGGCAAGCGCCCACGGCGGCGGCAGCCATGACCGCACCTGGCATCTGCACGGCGCCCTGACGGCCATGCCCGCAGACGGGCGCGTGGGCGAATGGGCCATCGACAACGAGGTCTTCTTCACCACGTCCGCCACCACCTTCGATGAAACCTACGGCGAGCTTCACCTTGGCGCCTATGTCCATGCCGCTGGCATCACCGAAAACGGCAAGCGCATTGCCCAGCGCGTGGAAACGCGCACCGGTCTCCCGGATTCTGAATGCACGGGCGACGCGGGCTGGCGGCTATACGGCCTGGTGGAGACAATGCCCACCGATGGGCTGGTAGGGCAGTGGACGATAGCCGGCAACATCGTCACCGCCACCGAAGCAACCAAGTTCCGCGAGTATTTTGGCCCGCTTCAGGTTGGCGCCTATGTGGTCAGCGCCGGTTGTTTTGCCGACGACGGCAGCCGGGTCGCGGTCATGATCGGCACGCTGACGCCGCACGCCGGCGATGGCTACCCTGATGGCGCCGGTTGGCATCTGTTCGGCGTCGTCGAAGCCATGCCTGCCCAGAGCGTCGTGGGTATCTGGACGATCGCCGGTCAGGCTATCCAGGTCACCGCAACCACCGTGATCGACGAGCATCGCGGGGCCGTAAGCGTTGGGGCATCGGTGCATGCTGTAGGGTATTATGACGCCGATGACAACCGCATTGCCCTGCGCATCGCCGGCATCGACGACGATGATGCGGGTGACAGCCGGTGCAAACGTCATTGTGACGGCGATACGCCTCGCTAAATCCTCTGCCTTCCCCACCCCTTCCTGCCCGGCCGTACTGTAGGTGCGCCGGGCAGGAGCGTTCCTGCCGATCACAGCTTCCCAGCCGGCCGGCTGCATTGTCCCCACCTCGCATGCAAGACGACCACGCCCTTGTCACCCGCGCCCAGCGCGGCGACGCCCAGGCGTTTGCCCTCCTCTACGACCGGCACCTTGACGCCATCTACCGGTATATGAACTTGCGCGTCACGACACAGGAACAGGCCGAAGATCTGACCGAAGACGTTTTTCTGCGCGCCTGGCAGGCCCTGGGCTCCTATAGCCCTGCGCAACCTTTCTTGCATTGGCTCTATCGCATCGCCCACAACCTGGTCATCGATGAGCACCGGCGCAAGGTGCACCAGAGCGCATCAATCGACGCCCTGGAAGACGCCGGTTATCAGCTCCCTGACCAGGAACCAACGCCGCTGCAGACCGTTCTGGCGCATGAGGAAGTCCAGGCCCTGCGCACGGCGCTGGCGACAATGACGCCTGAGGAACAGACCCTGCTGACGCTGCGCTTCACTGAAGAGATGCCTTTCCACGCCGTCGCTGCCATCCTGCAGAAAAGTGAAGGCGCCTGTCGCGTCTTGCAGCACAGGGCCTTGCACAAACTGGCCCAGCGGCTCCAGCCCTCTCCCCAGACGGAATGATGAACCAACACGCGCTCGATCAGTGTCTGCAAACACTTGCCGCCGGTGAAAGCCTGGAGGTATGTCTGGCGCGTTTCCCCGATCAGCGCCAGGAATTGGAGCCAATGCTCATGGCCGTGCTGCGCTTGCAGGCGGTGCAGGCTCTGCAGGCCCCACCTGCCTTCCGCCAGGCGGGGCGCGGCCGGCTGCTGGCCGCGATCGAGGCCGCTCCCAAGCCTATCGCCCCCACCAGAACGCCGCTCGTTCAACGTTGCATGGCGACTTTGGCCGGAATCCTGCAGCCGCTCCGGCTGGCGCCGCTGGCGTTGCGGCTGGCCCTTGCCCTCATCCTGCTCACCGCCGGAACCGCCGCCACAGCCTACGCCGCCCAGGGCGCCATGCCCGGCAACCCGCTCTATGCCGTCAAGCTGGTGGGCGAGGATGTGCATCTCAGTCTGGCTACGGACCCCGTCACGCTGCGCTTGATCTTCGCCCAACGCCGCCTGGATGAGGCGCAAACGCTCCAGCAGCGCGGCTTTGACCGCAACCTGCCCGCAGCGCTGGCGCGTTATGATCAGACCCTGCTTGCCTGGACGTTAGCAGCCGAAACAGGAGGGCTGCAGGACGCGGCTGACGCAAGCCATCGCCTGGCGGCGCAGCTGGAGCAACTGCAAACCCTGGCGCAGCAGGCGCCGCCGGATCAGCAAGCCCCGGTTCAGGCCAGCCAGCAGGCTCTCCGGCAAGCGCTGCTGCGGCTACCTCCCATGCCTACCCCGCAGCCGGCGACAGACGCTACAGACGCGCCCACGCCTACTTTGGATTCCCGGCCATCGGCCACGCCCTCCCCTGCTGATGACCACGAACGCTCAGCACCAAGCGCCACGCCGGGCGATGGCCGCCATCCGACGCCCACTACCGCTGCCCCGGTTCAGGGCGGTCATCGCGGGCCGGAAAGCACCCCGCCACCCGATCAAACGCCTGGCGGCGGCGCTAATCGTCCGGAACGCACCCCTATCCCCGGCGCGCCCGACCAGACTCCCACTCCCGGCCGCACCCCTGGCGGCGATCGCGGGCGACCCGAAGCCACCTCCACGCCAATCACCCCTGATCAGACGCCAACGCCTAACGACGGCGGAGGGGGCACAGCAACCCCGGTCACTCCCGATCAGACACCAACACCGGACGGTCACAGAAGGCCGGGCCCTGCCACGCCCGACCATACTCAAACCCCAGGCGGCGGCGGTCATGGCGGCTCAGAGCGCACTCCCGCGCCCGGTGGTCATGGCGCCCCACATGCCGACCGGCCCACCGAGGCGATTCCACCTGGTGAAGCGGGGCGTGCTGTCGGGTAGGCTCTGTATACCTATCTACTTGTCATAACGAATCAGTCGGGGGCGACGAGAACAGCCTGGATGGCCGAGGCCACAGCGTCGCGGTCGCGCGGGCCAAGCGCTGTCCAGGCAACTGCTCCACTGCGGTCGATCAGTACGATCGCCGGGTGTCCGCGCAGGCGATAGGCTTCCATCGCCAGGCGACCGTCCGGCGTGTTGGCATCGAGCTTCTGAAAGATGATGCTCTCGTTGTACTCGGCTTCCAGCCCATTCACGATGGGCGTCATCTGGTCTCAGGCCGGTCAGGGGTCGGCAAACACGTAACGGTTCTGACACCTATTGACAGGCAAAAATTTTAGGCTATACTAATTTAGCCACACCTAAAACCTAAAGGAGAATAGCATGCCTTTTCGTCTCAACTCACTCAGTCGACGCGACTTCATCCGCGCCGGTGCGCTGGGCCTGCTGGGTCTTGCCGGTGGCGCTGCGCTCAAGGCTAACCAGCAGGGTCAGGTCCAGGCTGCATCCTTGCCCCCCCACCCTCCCGGTCAGAGTGGGGGCCATGGGCAGCACATGTTCATGCCCGGCACGGTTGGCGAGGTTGACCACGCCGCCAACGGCTTCAACCCCACCGACATCCTCACCGATTTCGACTACGGGACAGTAAGCACCTTACCCAGCGGCCAGACCCTGCGCGAGTTTCTGTTCGTCGCCCAGCTCAAGGATATCGAGGTCGTCCCCGGCATCGTCTACCAGGCCTGGACCTACAACGGCCGCGTGCCCGGCCCTACCATCCGCGCTCACAAGGGCGACCGCGTTCGCATCAACTTTCTCAACGCCACCGGCCACCCTCATACCATCCATTTCCACGGCATCCACCCGGCCGAGATGGATGGCGTGTTCGAGCCAGTGCCGCCAGGGGGGCAATTCATCTACGAGTTCGACGCCGAGCCGTTCGGCGTCCATCTCTATCACTGCCATATCATGCCCCTGGCCACCCACATCAGCCGGGGTCTGTACGGCGCCTTCATTGTCGATCCACCGGGGGGCTGGCCGCAGGCCGAGCACGAATTCGTGATGGTGATGAACGGCTTCGACCTGGACTTCGATATGGCCAATGACGTGTACGCGGTCAATACGATTCCGTTTCACTATGACCGCCATCCGATCATCATCAAGACCGGTGAGCTGGTGCGCATCTTCCTGGTCAATATCCTCGAATTCGACCCCATCAACTCCTTCCACCTCCACGCCAACCTGTTCCAATACTACCCGACCGGTACCAGTCTGACGCCCAGCGAGTACACGGATATGATCGCACAGATGCAGGCGCAGCGGGGGATGCTCGAGTTCCGCTACAAGTTTCCGGGCAAATACATGTTCCACGCCCATAAGACCGAATTTGCTGAGTTGGGCTGGACAGGCAACTTCCTGGTGGAGGCGTAACCATGAGCACAACCGCCCCGGAGAATACGACTCCCGCCCCATCCAGCACCCTGCGTACGGTCGCGCTGGCAGCGCTGCCCGTTCTTTTGCTGGTCGGTGTGATTGCGCTCTTCCTGTGGACCAATGGCGCCGGCTTGCAGGTAGAGCCGGCGGCGCCGATCGAGAGCCTGACCTTCGACCGCACCATCCTCAAGCCCAACCAGATCCTGCTCCACATTCGCAACACCAGCCCGCAGGACCTCACCATTGCCCAGATCAATGTCGACGATGGCATCGTGCCCTTCACCATGACCCCCGATCAGGCCCTTCCCCGGCTGGGTCGCGGCGTCATTGTCATCACCTACCCCTGGGTGTACGCTGAAGCCTACGAGATCACCCTCTTTTCTTCCAACTCCGTGCCGTTCACAACGGCGATCGATGTGGCCGCGCCAACGGTGACAACCGGCGCCGGCACCCTGATCAGCTACACACTCATCGGGGTTTACGTCGGCGTTATCCCGGTCGTGCTCGGTATGTGCTGGCTGCCGGTGCTTCGCCGTCTGGGACGGCAGGCGATGATGTTCCTGATGGCCCTGACCGCTGGCCTACTCATCTTCCTCGGCATCGACACCGTATCAGAGGCCCTGGAGATCGCCGCTGCAGTGGGAGGGCCGTTCCAGGGGGTGGGGCTGGTGGGCATTGGCATCGTGGCCACTTTCCTGCTGCTCGACGCTATCTCCCGCCGCCAGGTGGGCAGGGGACGCACTGAGGCGCAGCAGCATCTCACCGTTGCTTTCATGATCGCCCTGGGCATCGGCCTGCACAACCTGGGCGAGGGCCTGGCTATCGGCGCCGCCTACAGCACCGGCGCCGCTGCCCTGGGGACGTTCCTGGTCGTCGGCTTCATCCTCCAAAATATCACCGAAGGGCTTGGGATCATCGCCCCCATCCTTAAAGACAGGCCGCAACTTTCAAGCCTGGTCTGGCTGGGCGTGATCGGCGGCGCCCCTGCTATTCTGGGCGCATGGATCGGCGGCCTGACCTATTCGCAGCCTCTGGCCGTGCTCTTCCTGGCCATCGGCGCCGGCGCGATCTTCGAGGTCGTCTACGAGATCGCCAAGATCATCCAGCGCGATACCGCCAAACGACCCATGCCGTTCACCATCTTCGGCGGTGTAACGGCAGGGATGTTACTCCTCTATATCACCGGCCTGCTTATCAAGTAATGGCGCCCACCAGTAGTTGACCTGATGCCAGCGGCGCCCCGATCAGAAGAAAGGCTGTGTCCTCCACCCAGGCGCTTGCAAACTCAGTCTCGCTGCTTGCCGCGGCATTGGCCGTGAGAGCCTGAGTATCAGATGCGCCGCCTTGATCTGGCGTGTGGCTTCGATGCCCGTCATCACCGGCATCTGGATATCCAATACCGCCAGGTCGGGTCGTAGCTCACCGATCAGCCGGCACGCTTCCTGCCTGTTGCTGGCTTCGGCGACGACCGCAATGGCTTCGTCTTCTTCCAGAAATTCGCGCCTGCCCTTACGCACAATGGCGTGATCATCGGCCAGGACGACGCTAATGGGCTGCATCATGGCACCCAATTGGAGAGAATGGTCAACTGCTTGTCAGTGTGGTGGGGTCGTTGCTGCGGAGATGGATGCGGAATTGGTGTTGTCCTTCCATGCCGGCGTGCATTGTGAACAGAACGGCAACGGTGGCTTCTTTGCCTGGCTGTAGGGTCGTCGAACTGACGACGGCGAGGGGCGGTCAGCAGCCCTCTACAAGTTCGACTTCGGGGTCGCCTGCAGTTGAGTGAAATCGTAGCGATAATTCAATTCTCTCACGAGCGTCGGTACCTATGCAACGGTGTTGTGGCGCAATCCCACCGCGCCATTTGGCCCATAAACCACAACACCTGTCAGGTCTGCAAGACCTGACAGGTGTCTTCCCTGTCTCAACCGCGCTGCATCGGTATGGGATTGATCTGCGCTCGTTCCGGCGCACTGGCGCTAACGCGCAAGGCCGATTCGATGGCCATATCCTGATACCCGCGCGCTACCACGACCAGCCCGTAGGCCTGGCCCTTGGGCAGTTGCAGCGGGAACGTGAAGCTGCCATCCTGAGCGGTGCGGGCGGAGGTGAAGGCCATGGCCTTGTCCTGCGCCCGGATGAAATCTTGCACCTTGATGCCGGGCTTGAGGGCAATCACCAGCGCCCCGGCGATGCCTTGACCGCTGCCCGCATCCACCACCGTGCCGGCGATTTCCGAATCGGTGTCGTCCACCCGCTTGCCGGCCGTCACCCTGCCTTCGGCCACGATGGCCCGATCGACCGTGATCACCAGGTGGTATTCGCCGTCGGGCAGGCCGCGCTGGTTGGCCAGCACCAGCGCCTTGCGACCGCTGGCGCCATCCTCCCATTTCCCTGCCTGGTTGACAATCGGTTTGCCATCGAAGGCCCACACGGTGCTCCAGTCGGCCCCGTTTTTCATGCCGCTGAAAATAAAGGTGGCAAAGAGCTGTTTGGCGCCGCTTGGCAAGACGGCCGCCGGGGCTACCGGTCTGCCATCCTCCGTGACCTTGAGGCTGAACATCAGGCTGGTGATGGCGGGGCCTTTGGCCGCGGGCCTGGCCGGGGCAGGCTTGACGGGCGCGGGTTTGGCCGGGGCAGGTTGGGCAGGGGTGGTCTTGGCCGCCCCCGATGGCGGTGAAGCGGGCGCGGACGGTCGGACGATCGTGTCAATGCCAGCTTTGGCAAGCAGAGGCTTGGCCAGGTTGACCGGGCGCAGCCCGTTGATGAAACCTCCGATCGCCATCGGAGTGTCGCGCTGGTCGACGCGGCCATCGCGATTGGTGTCCACCACCGGCCGCGCATCCACCGGCGTGACCCCCGCCCCGGCCGCTGCCTGGGTGGGGACGCCGACGAGATAGCCCTGCTTGTTGATGGCGGTGCCGCCGCTGTTGCCGCCGGCGATGGTGGCGTCGGTCTTGATCCAGGCGCGATGATCGCTGACCCCCTGCTCGCGCGAGAAGCCCGAGACGCTGCCGCTGGTGAACGTGACCGTCTCGCCGCCGATGCCGGGGTAGCCGAAAATGGCCAGGGTGTCGGCCAGTTCCAAGCTATCCGAGTCGCCGACGGGGACATACGGCAGCTTGAGGTTTCTCACGGCCTTGCCATCCAGCGTCGCCGCCAGCCGCAGCACGGCCAGGTCGAGTTCGGGCGAGAAGGCCACCACTTCGGCCAGATAAGTCAGGGCGGGGGGTTCGTCCGATCGGCTGGTGACGGCCACGGCCAGGGCGTTGGCTGCCGGCGCGGGCATGCCCATGGCGCGGGGGTTGGCCACATGGCAGTTGGTCAACACGATGCCGCTGGGGTGGATGATGGTGCCGGAGCCGGTCCAGGCCGGCTGCATGTTGCCGAAAAGCGCTTTCTGAAGGGCGACGATCTGCACGACGCCGTGCATGGTTTTCTCGATCACAGCTCGTTCTGGCAGATCGCCGTACATGGTTGCTTGAGCCATGGTTTGGGTCTCCTTCTACCAGGTGTCCAGCAGGCTGTCGAGGCCGCCGCCGCTGGGGCGATTGCTGGGTTGGGGTTTGCGGGTCTGTCGTCCGCCGCCGATCATGCCGATGGCCTCTTGCAGGGTGCGCTCGGCCGTGGCCGGGTCAAGGCCGGTCTGCTCGGCCAGTTCTCGGGCCGCGCCCTTATCGCTGCCCATCGTCTCCAGCAGCGAGTCGAGGTCGAGCGCTTGCGGCGTCGCTTGCGACCGCGCCGATCGGCCCTTCTTGGCGCCAGCGGCCCCGCCAGCGGCCCCGCCGGCGCCGCTGAGTAGTTTGGCGCCCAGGAAGCTGACCACCATCATGGCAATCTCGGGCGGCAGGCCCAACTTCTGGGCCAGGGCGTCGGCCAAGGGCGCCAGCAAGCCGTTCATGCTGGCCTCGCCGCCGCCCATGCCGGGCAGCAGGCCCATCCCACCCTGCGACCCGCCAGGGGCCATGCCGCCGCCGAGGATGCCTTCGAGCAGGCCGCCGAGCGGATCGACGCCCATACCGGGACTGGCGCCGGCTGGCGACGCCCCGCCGCCGAGGATGCCTTGCAGTATTTCGGCCAGGGGGTCGCCGGCGGTGGGCGTCTGCCCTGGCGCAGGGATGCCGCCGCCAATGAACGCATTGAGGATGTCGTCAAGAGCCATGTGTTGTCTTTTTCTCCTTGAGAAGGGTGCGGGGGAGGGGAGGGGTGATAGGGCAAACCCGAAAGTGTCAAGCATCCTGAGGGTTTGGCGTGGTGGGACGGTCGCGGGGGGTCAGGACTACGGTTTGGGTGCGGGTGTGGTCGGTGATGATGATGATCTGTTCGCCGTTGGGCAAGCTGTAGGCGTTGACGACCGGCCGGTCGGGGTCGATGGCGTCGTCGTCGGTATTGTAGGCGTGTTCGTACAGGTAGGCCGCCGCCGGTTCGCCTGTCAGCCGTAGGGCTGCCTCGGCGTGCTGGAGGATGGTGATGGCGCCCAGGTAGAATTTGGGCGAGGGGTGGCCGGGCATGTTATTGGGCGGCGAAAATGTCGATCATCAGCTTCGGGTCGCCCAGCGGGTACAGGATCGGGCAGGTGCAGCCGCGGTTGATGTATTCCTGCACCTTGGCTTTCACCTCGTCGGGCGAGCCGCTGGCGGTGATGCGTTGCACCAGATCGTCGGGAACCAGGGGCATGGCCTGGCGGATCTGTTCTTTGGTGGCCGGCCAGCCGAGGATGCTCTGGATTTGCCGCACCACATCTTCGCCAACACCGCTGGCCTTGGCGATGTGGGGCTGTTGGGCCAGGTATTGCGTCAGCAAGCCGCGAGCGCCATCCAGGGCCTGTTGGCGGTCGTTGTCTACCGAACAGACGATGAGTTGCGGGCGGTCGATGACGTAAACGCTGCGCCCGGCCCGTTTCGCTCCCGCCTCCAACAGCCGCATGGCCTCGTCGTTGTACTCCGGCGGCACACAATAGTTGAGTACGGCGCCGTCGGCGATCTCGCCCGTCATCTCCATCATCTTGTCGCCGGTGGCGCCGATGTAGATGGGGACATGCCGCGGCTCGCGCCGCCCGTGCACCACATCCAGTTCGATGCCATCGACATGATGGAACTCGCCATGAAAGGTCACGCGTTCCATCGCCAGCAGCCGCCGCATGACCTCGATCGTCTCGCGCATGGCCAGCAGCGGTTTGCGCCGCTCGATGCCCACATTGCGGGCCAGCGGGTCCCACCAGGCGCCGATGCCGCAGATAACGCGGTTGGGGGCCAGGTCATCCAGGGTGAGGAACGTGGCGGCCAACAAGCCGATGTTGCGCGTCCAGTTGTTGATCACGCCGCTGCCGACCTTGATCTTGTCGGTGACGGCGGCAAAGGCAGCCATGGGCACGATGGCGTCGCGCACCAGCCGCGATTCGGCCTGCCAGACGGCCTCGAAGCCCCTGCTTTCGGCGTATTGGGCCAGTTCCATGCCCTCGCGAATGGGATGGGCGTCCTGCAAATAGAGTGCAACTCGGTCCACGCTGACCTCCTGGTGGCTGATGAAATGGATGGGTGCGGTACTACCCCATTCTAACGCCGGGGATGGGCGCGGTCAAATGGCGGCGCGGTCAGGCGATGATTTTCTAATACGGCGTATGCTGTGTTCGAATAAGCCATTCATTTATGGGCGCGGATAGGGAAACGCGGAATTACATCGCAAAGATAAACGCTACCGCCCATGACGGCGAACCGTGGCTGACCACCCGCCACCCAATCCACACAAATCCGCCGCGTTACTCAAAGAGGTCGGAATGCCGCCCCATGCGCTCAAAGATGATTTCGTCGTCGTTCAGCTTGTAGATGAGCAACCAGTCAGGTTCAAGATGACATTCGCGCCGATTCTTGTAGTTGCCCTTCAAAGGGTGATCGCGATAACGTTCCGCCAACGGTTCTTCGTTGATCAACGCTGCCAAGACCTGTTTGAGCTTCTCAATGTCTTTCCCGCGACGCTGGAGCAAACGCAGATCGCGCTCAAACTGGGTGGTATAGTTGGGCGTGCGCATCAGATCCCCAACCGGGCGAACATGTCCTGCGCACTCTCGCAGGGTACGATGTTCTCGCCCGCGTCCGTCTCGGCAAACGTGCGCAGCGTGACGGCGTTGGGGATGCGCACATCAAAGGGCAAGCCGCGATTGAGCTTGACCTGCTGGTAGAATAGGGTGATGGCTTGGGTGGCTGAAAGGCCCAACTGCCCAAAGACGTTTTCGACCTCTTCCTTGAGCGTGGGGTCAACTCGCGCCCGAATCATGGCTGACTTGTTCATGGACACCTCCGTTGATAGCGGTAGTGTACCACGAATGGGATACAAAGGCAAGCCCTGCAAGACAAATTCGAGTTGCAGCGCGTCGTGCTTCGTCTTGCTGGCTAACCCACGGTGTTTGTTTTGCTGGCCTAACGTGTCGATGAGAGATTGTGTGTCCATATTAACCCGAAAGCTGTGTCCGAGTCGCTTCGCAAGTCGAGCCGCAGCGGCAAGAGCAACCATTCCGATCCCGAACGCGGCGGATCGGGGTCTCCGGCCGGCTCGAAGCCCGCGCGGCGGTACAACCGCATCGCCGGACTCTCGCGAGACGTCACGTCCAGGTCGAGATAACGGGTGTTCTTTTCTTTTGCCCAGGCGATGATCGTTTCCAGCGGCATGCGCCCGGCCCCCAAGCCGCGCCGCTCCGGCGCTATCCACATCTGGTACAGATGCGCCACGTCGGGATGGTCGGCTTCGATGCGCTCCCAGGCGAGACCGGCCGGCTCACCGTCCATCTCGGCCAGCAATGGCAAATCCCGGCCCGACTCAGCCGCTGCGGCCAGCCGGCCCGCCCATTCGGCGTCCGCCCGCCCCTGCTCGGCCGCCAGCGTGCTGCCGAAGGCGTCGGGCGAATCGGCCAGGGCGCGCAGTCGCAGGTCTTTGCGGGCTGCGGTGGCTCTCTTCGCGCTTGTCGGACGATGTGATAAACTCACATCTGCGACGCACTCCGAGCAACTTGGTTGCCGGTGCGTCGCACCCCAATTCAAAACGGAGAAACTCTCGACATGAAAGCACTCTTGACCAGACTCGGCATCCAGGAAGTCAACCCCGGCGCCTGCACCGGCCCCGACGGCTGGATCGCCGACCCCAAGGGCAAACAACTCGTCTCCTACAACCCCACCACCAACAACGCCATTGCCAGCATCGTCCAGGCCACGCCTGAGACCTACGAGAAAGTCGTTTCTGCCGCCCACCAGGCCTTTCTAACCTGGCGCAGCGCGCCCGCGCCCAAGCGCGGCGAGGTCGTGCGCGACCTGGGCAACGCCCTGCGGGCGATGAAAGAGCCGCTGGGCGAGCTGGTGACGCTGGAAATGGGCAAAATCCGGGCCGAGGGCCTGGGCGAAGTTCAAGAAATGATCGACATCGCCGATTTCGCCGTCGGCCTCTCCCGCCAGCTTTACGGCCTCAGCATGCACTCCGAGCGCCCCCAACACCGGATGTACGAACAATGGCATCCCCTCGGCGTCCTCGGCCTGATCACCTCCTTCAATTTCCCCACCGCCGTCTGGGCCTGGAACAGCACCCTTGCCGCCGTCTGCGGCGACACCGTGGTCTGGAAACCCTCGTCCAGCACGCCCCTCACCGCCGTCGCCGTCCAGCACATCGCCAACCGCGTCATGGCCGACCACGGCCTCAGCGGCATCTTTACCCTGGCCATCGGTTCGGGACGCGATGTGGGCGAGCAGATGCTCAACGACCATCGTCTGCCCTTGATTTCCTTCACCGGTTCGACCGGCGTGGGCAAGCGCGTGGCCGAGGCCGTGGCCGGGCGCTTTGGCCGCTCTATCCTGGAGTTGGGCGGCAACAACGGCATCATCGTTGCCGCCGATGCTGACCTGGATATGGCCACCCGCGCCATCCTCTTTGGCGCCGTCGGCACCGCCGGCCAGCGCTGCACCTCCACCCGCCGCATCATCGCCCACAAGGACATCGCCGCCGAACTCGAAGCACGGCTGGTGCGGGCCTACAGCCAGGTGCGCATCGGCGACCCGTTGGCCGAGGGCACGCTGATGGGGCCGCTGGTGGATGGCAAAGCTGTGGAGGACATGTTCGACGCCCTCGATAAGGCCAAAACCCAAGGCGGCGAGGTGATCTACGGCGGCCACATGCTCCCCGACCTGGGCCCCAACTTCGTCGAACCCACCATCGTCCGGATGCCCGGCCAGACGGACATCGTCAAGCAGGAAACCTTTGCCCCCATCCTCTATGTGTTGGCCTACGAGGGCCTGGACGAGGCCATCGACCTGCACAACGGCGTCCCCCAGGGCTTGTCCAGCGCCATCTTCACCGACAGCATGCGCATCATGGAGCGCTTCCTGGCCGTCACTGGCTCGGACTGCGGCATCGCCAACGTCAACATCGGCACCTCTGGCGCTGAGATCGGCGGCGCCTTTGGCGGCGAGAAAGAGACAGGCGGCGGTCGCGAGTCAGGCTCGGACGCCTGGAAAGCCTATATGCGTCGTCAGACCAACACCATCAACTGGTCCACACAGCTTCCTCTGGCCCAGGGCATCAAGTTCGGCGACTAAACCCACGTCACGCTGAAAGTGACGATGGACAATAGACGATCAGATCGTCGGGATGAAATGATCGTCTAGCGTCCAGCGCCTGCCCGCCGGCGCGGCTCAGGCGGGGGCAGGGGCAGCGGCGCCCTTCTTGGGGCCGATTTCTCGCGCCGGGGTAGGCTTGGCTTCCTCGCTGGCGGCAGGCCGGAGCGGCGGCAGAACCTGCTGCGAGGGCGGCGGCAATTCTCCGCCCTTGCACAGCGTCTCGAATTCCTCCCGCGTCAAAGTCTCGCGCTCCAGCAATGCCTGCGCCACCGTTTCGAGCAGGTCGCGATTGGTTTCCAGAGTCTGGCGCGCCCGGCGATAGCCCTCATCGACCAGCTCGCGTACCTCGATGTCGATCTCTTCCGCTACTTCCTCGCTGTAGTCCCTCTGTTCATGGATCTCTCGGCCCAGGAAGACCATCTCCTCTTTGCGACCGAACACCATTGGTCCCAGCTTGTCGCTCATGCCATAGCGCGTGACCAT
This sequence comes from uncultured Caldilineales bacterium, assembly GCA_964460135.1. Lineage (GTDB taxonomy): Bacteria > Chloroflexota > Anaerolineae > J102 > J102 > SSF26. Next base: position 16,339 of record CAYWPZ010000035.1, read on the forward strand.
GCCGCGGGCGATGCGCGTCACTTGTTCCAGGTCCGAACTGGCCCCGCTGGAGATGTCGCCGATCACAATTTCTTCGGCCACCCGGCCGCCCAGCGCCACCGAAATCCTGGCCATAAAGTCCTCTTTCGATTGCAGGGTGCGGTCCTCCTCGGGCACCTGCCAGGAATAGCCCGCTGCCTGGCCGCGCGGGATGACCGTCACCTTCTGGATGGGATTGCGGGCATCCAGGAAACGAGCGGCCACAGCATGACCGGCCTCGTGGTAGGCTGTCAGCCGTTTCTGCGCCGCGCTCATCACCCGGCTCTTGCGCTCTGGCCCGCCCAAGGCCACGCGCTCGATCGCTTCCTCGAACTCACGCATCCCAATCGAACGCTTGTTGCGCCTTGCCGCCAGGATGGCTGCCTCGTTGACCAAATTCTCGATGTCGGCGCCGACGAAACCGGGGGTGGCGCGGGCAAGGACGTCGAGATCGACATCGTTGGCCAACGGCTTGCCCTTGCTGTGGATGCCCAAGATGGCTCGCCGGCCGGCCACATCGGGCCGATCCAGCACCACGCGCCGGTCGAAACGGCCGGGGCGCAGCAGGGCGGGGTCGAGGATGTCGGGCCGGTTGGTGGCGGCAATGATGATCACATTGGTATCAGTGTCGAAGCCATCCATCTCCACCAGGATCTGGTTCAGGGTCTGTTCGCGCTCGTCGTGGCTGCCGCCTAACCCTGCCCCCCGATGCCGGCCCACAGCGTCGATCTCATCCACGAAAACGATGCAGGGGCTGTTGCGCTTGGCCTGGTCGAAGAGGTCGCGCACGCGGCTGGCGCCCACGCCCACGAACATCTCCACGAATTCGGAGCCGGAGATGGAGAAGAAAGGCACACCGGCCTCGCCGGCCACGGCCTTGGCCATCAGCGTCTTGCCGGTGCCGGGGTGCCCGACCATCAGCACGCCTTTGGGGATGCGAGCGCCCAACGAGGCGAACTTCTGCGGCTCCTTCAGGAACTCGACCACCTCGGCCAATTCCTGTTTGGCCTCATCGCACCCGGCCACATCGGCAAAGGTGATGGTGGGCTTGTCGCCGGTGAGCACGCGGGCGCGGCTCTTGCCAAAGCTCATCGCCTGGTTGTTCGAGCCTTGCGCCTGGCGCATGAGGAAGAAGAACAACCCGCCGACGAAGAGCAACGGCAGCAGGCTCCCACCCAGTGCCAGCCAATTGGCAGTCTGGCCGCCGTTTTCGGCGATGAACTCGAACGATCCCAACTGCTCGACGCTGGCGCCCAGCGCCGTCAAGGTCTCCAGCAGACTGACGCCTTCATCCTTGCGCGAGGCAAAGACCGAGCCATCCTTGAGCGTCACCCGCAAATCGTCGCCGCTGACGACGATCGACCGCACTTCGCCGGTTTTGACCAACTCGACCACGGCCGAAAGGTCTCTTGTCTCCGGCCGCTGACTACTCGAGGGCAGGATGCTGAGAAAAAGGGCGGCCGCAGCCACCAATATCAACAGATAAACGAAAGCGTTACGTGACCAATTCGTGTTCACGAGGAATCTCCTGGGGCGGGATGCGGATCCCGGTCAGAAACAGCGGATGCGATGCATTATAGCAGACGTCTGCGATTCCGACTATCGTATGGGGGGATAGGGGCGAACACCCTTCCGGCCTTTGCTGCCCTGACGCAGGTCACGACCCGAAAAGTGCTTTGCTCTTGAACTACTTGCCTAGATGTTGCCGGCCGCCGCCCCTCTTACCCGCGCCGTCTTTTCGCCTTGCCGTGGCAAGAAGAAGAGGAAGTGCAAGCCCCGGCGGGCGCTCGCTTCCTCTTCTGGCTTGCCGATGGCGATGACCTACTCCTCCTCCTGCTGCCCCGGCTCCGCGTCCAAGCCCCAGCGTGGTCGCGGCGTCGCCACCAACCCGCGGCGCTGCAAACGCTCGACCTCAGTCTGGCAGCTGAAGCACATGGTGGCGTCGGGCTTCACCTCCAGCCGTTCGGGCGGGATCGGTTTCCCGCAGCGTTCACAGATGCCATAGCTGCCGCGTTCGATGGCGCGCAAGGCATCCTGGACCGAGGCCAGGCTGGCCTCCAGGGTGGAAAGCAGGGCGGCGCTCTTCTCTCGTTCGATGACATCGGGATCGCCTTCGTCGAGATCGACGTCGACCTCGCCCAGGAGCGATTCCTTGAGCAACTGGATGTCTGAAATCAACTCGTCGCGTTGGTTGAGCAAGTACTCGCGTTCGATGGTGACAGTGACGCTATTTGACATAGGATTAGAGTGAACTCTCGTTTGAAGACAGTACGATGGCCGCAGTATCGTCAGCAAGATTCCTGATGTGGGAGGCGTGCGGCGGCCCGAAAACGATGGCGCGCCTTTTTACCACGTCTGACCGCCTGCGTCAACTCTGTCCTCCGTTCGCGCAGGCAATGGCCGCGGGGACAAGTCCCCCACCTCACTGCGATCAGCCACAAACCCACAACACCTCGTCTACTTCGAGAGATGCAAAGCCTTTAGGCGCTCGTTCGCGCCTGCGCTATAATGCCATCACGATGGACGATCGGCCCCTGACGCCGCAGGCACAGCCTGCCGACACCCTTGACGCTGCCCTGCGGATCAAACGGCTAGACGAACTGCGTGGGCAAGACAACGTGCGCCACAACCTGGAAATCCTGATCGAGGCCGCCAGACAGCGCGGAGAGAGCCTCGACCATATCCTCCTCTACGGCCCACCCGGCCTGGGCAAGACCACCATCGCCCATGTGGTGGCCAACGAGATGGACGCGGGCCTGAAAGTAACGGCCGGCCCCGCCATCGAGCGCGCCGGCGACCTGGCCGCCATCCTCACCAACCTGCGCAAGGGCGACCTGCTCTTCATCGACGAAATTCACCGTCTGGGTCGCGCCGTCGAAGAAATCCTCTACCCGGCCATGGAGGACTTTGCCCTCGATATCGTCATCGGCAAAGGCCCAAGCGCCCGCTCGATCCGCCTCAAACTCCCGCGCTTCACCGTCATCGGCGCCACCACCCGCCTGGCCCTGCTCACGGCCCCCTTGCGCGCCCGTTTTGGCGTCGTCCTGCGTTTCGATTTCTACGAACTCGACGCCATCCAACACATCGTCCATCGCGCCGCAGAACTCACCGCCACCCCCGCCACGCCCGACGGCATCGACGCCATCGCCCGCCGCGCCCGCGGCACCCCGCGCGTGGCCCTGCGCCTTTTCCGCCGCGTGCGCGACTACGCCCAGGTGCGCGCCGATAGCATCATCACCGGCCAGGTCGCCGCTGCCGCCCTCGACCTCCTCGCCATCGACGAACTGGGCCTGGACGCCCTCGACCGCACCGTGCTCGATACCCTGATCGTCAAATTCAGCGGCGGCCCAGTCGGATTGGAGACGGTGGCAGCCTCGGTCAGCGAAGAAGCCAGCACGATCATGGACGTGGTGGAACCCTATCTGCTCCAACTTGGCTTCATCGAGCGCACCCCGCGCGGCCGTCTGGCCACTCCCCGCGCCTACCAACACCTCGGCCACCCTTACACCGGCCCCAGAACCCTGCCCGCCGAGCTTCAGCCCACCCTCTTCGGCGCCCCGGTCAGCCTCGACGACCTCGAGGACTCCCTCACCTGACCCCCCTTTCCATGCTCCCTGACCTCCTTGCCGACCTCATCACCCGCGCCGTCGCCGCCGCACAGACCGCAGGCGACCTGCCGACCACGCCTTCGCCCGCCGTCGTCGTCACCCGGCCCAAGCAGGCAGACAAGGGCGATTTTTCCTGCGCCCTGGCCTTGCAGATGGCCCGGCCCGTCAACGACGCCCTGGTTGCCGCGGGCAAGGCCCGGCTGACGCCCGTGCAGATCGCCGAAACCATCGCCGCCCGGCTGCCAGAAGCCCCCTGCCTCCAACGGGTCGAGGTCGCTGCACCGGGCTTTGTCAACCTCTTCCTCTCCCCGCTGTGGCTGGCTCAACAGGCCGCTGAAATCGCCGGGCACGGGGCAGCCTGGTTCCGGCCTGCCCTTGCTACACCTGCCCGTATCCAGGTCGAATTCGTCAGCGCCAACCCCACCGGCCCCCTCCACTTTGGCGGCGCCCGCAATGCCGCCATCGGCGACACCCTCGCCCGCCTGTTGGCGGCCGCCGGCGCCGAAGTCAAGCGCGAATACTACATCAACGACCGCGGAGCGCAGGTCGACATCTTCGCCGCCACCCTCTGGCGGCGCTACCAGCAGCTTTTTGGCCTCGATGTCAGCATCCCCACCGACGGCTACCCCGGCGCCTACATGATCGACTACGCTCGCGCCATCCAGAGCGAGCACGGCGAGGGCTTCTTGCCCCTGCCTGAGGCCGAAGCCATCCCCATCTTCCGGCGACTGGGGCTGGGGCTGGTGATGGCCGAACTGGCCGACGACCTGGGGCGCATGGCCGTCTTCTTCGACACCTGGTTCTCGGAGCAAAGCCTCTACGACAGTGGCACCTTCCAGCGGGTGGGCGACATCCTCCAACGGCAGGGCGACCTCTACGAAAAAGATGGCGCCACCTGGTTTCTGGCCAGCAGATACCTGCCCAAGAGCGACCGCGACGAGGTCTTCATCCGCTCCAATGGCGAACCAGGCTACTACGCCAGCGACATCGCCTACCACTACCACAAACTCGTGACCCGCGGCTTCGACCGCGTCATCGATGTCTGGGCCGTCGACCACCAGAACCAGGCCGCCCGGATGCCGGCGATGATGAAGGCGCTCGGCCTCGACCCTAACCGCCTCACCATCGTCCTCTATGATCTTGTCACCCTCAAACGCGGGGGCGTCGAAGTCAAAATCTCCAAACGGCAGGGCGAGATCATCACCATGCGCGAGGTGCTGGACGAAGTGGGGTCCGACGCCGCCCGCTTTCTCCTCCTCAACCACTCCAACGAGGCCCGCATCGACTTCGACCTCGACCTGGCCGTAGCCCAAAGCAGCGAGAACCCCGTCTACTACGTCCAATACGCCCATGCTCGCGTCGCCTCCATCCTGCGCAAGGCCGCCGAACAGGGGCTGGACTTCAGCCGCGCCGACCTGACCCTGCTCGTTCACCCTGCCGAGCAAATGCTGCTCGCCAAGATGCTGCAATTGCCGGAGATCATCGCCGAGGCCATCCGCTTTCTCGCCCCCCACCACCTGCCCCACTACGCCCTCGACCTGGCCAAGACCTTCACCGCCTTCTACGACGCCTGCCGCGTCCTGTCCAGCGACCCGGCCGACGCCGCCATCACCCTGGCCCGCCTGACCCTTGTCCAGGCCTTCAAAATCACCCTGGCCTACCTCCTCGACCTCATGGGCATGTCGGCCCCGGAGATGATGTAAGAGGAAGTGGTCAGTAATCAGTGGTCAATGGCTGGTAATCGGAGTGAGGTTATCAGTCAGAAGTAAGCAGTGCGTTTTGCAGTAGTTGGATGCCCCCCCCGCCCCCGGAACCCGGAACCCCGCCCCATGCCCCAACGCATTCTCATCTCCGACCCGCTTTCCGCTCTCGGACTGGACATGCTGACCCGAGCTGGACTTGAGGTCGATGTCAAGACAGGCCTGAAACCGGATGAACTCCGGGCCATCATCCCCAACTACGACGCCCTGCTGGTGCGCAGCGGCACCCAAGTCACGGCCGACCTAATCGCCGCCGCCGACCGTCTGAAGGTCATCGCCCGCGCCGGCGTTGGCATCGATAACGTCGATGTGGCCGCAGCCAGCCAACGCGGCATCATCGTTGCCAACGCCCCCACCGGCAACGTCGTCGCCGCCGCCGAACACGCCGTGGCCCTGCTCCTGGCCCTGGCCCGCCACATCCCCGCCGCCCACCTCTCGATGGCCCGCGGAGAATGGAACCGCAAGGACTTCATGGGCGTGGAACTGCGCGACAAAACCCTGGGCACGCTGGGCCTGGGCCGCGTGGCCAGCAATGTCGCCCGCCGCGCTCAGGGCTTGGATATGCGCACCCTGGCCTACGACCCCTACGTCTCAGCCGACTACGCCAACAACCTGGGCGTCGAATTGGTCAGCCTCGACCGCCTGCTGGCCGAAAGCGACTTCATCTCCATCCACCTGCCCCTCACCGAACAGACGCGCAACCTGCTGAACAGCGAACGCCTGGCGCAGTGCAAGGCAGGCGTTCGCCTCATCAACACCGCCCGCGGCGACATCATCGACGAAACCGACCTGCTCGCCGCCCTCGACAGCGGCCATGTGGCCGGCGCCGCCCTCGATGTCTTCTGCCAGGAACCGCCCCCACCCGATTCCCGCCTCCGCAGCCATCCCCAGCTCATCGTCACGCCTCACATCGGCGGCTCGACGGCCGAGGCCCAAGACCAGGTGGCCCTCGACGCCGTCCTGCAGGTGATCGACGTGCTGGCCGGGCGCCCGGCGCGCTATGCCGTCAATGCCCCCCTCATCCCCCCTGGCCAGGTCGAACTGCTGACCCCCTATGTCCATCTGGTCGAGACTTTGGGCCGTTTTCTCAGCCAGTTCGCCCCCATGCAGATCGAGCAGGTCGAACTGGCCATCTTCGGCCCCATCGCCGAATACGACGCCTCGATCTTGCAGGCGGCGGCGCTGCGCGGGCTGTTGGCCGAAGTGGTGGTCGAACGCGTCAACATCGTCAACGCCCGCCTCATTGCCGAACAGCGCGGCATCATCATCTCCGAGCGTCGCCAACACCACCACAACGAACGCTACGAGAATATGATCACCCTCAGCGTGTGCGCCGATGGCGCCGCTTCCAGCGTCCGGGGCAGTGTGCTGGCCGGCGAGCCGCATATCGTCGCCATCGAAGACATGTGGGTGGATTTCGTGGCCCGCGGGAACTTCCTGCTCAGTTGGCACCGCGACCGGCCCGGCGTCATCGGCGCCATCGGCACCTTGTTGGGCAAGAACGACATCAACATCGCCTTTATGCACGTGGGGCGCCGCAACCCGCGCGGGGATGCGATCATGGTGCTCAACACCGATGAACCCGTCCCCCAACGCCTGATCCCACTGGTCGATGCCATCGTCGCCACCCACCACGCCCGCACCGTCTCCCTCTGATCGCCCGCTGGCCGGTTGGGTGGTGGGGTGGTGGGATTTTTGTCGGAGCGCGCTTGGCGGTGCTATAATCCCCTTTCGACTTTCTCAGGAGGCATTCCCAACCCGTGGTAACTTTCGTTCTCATCGCTCAGATCATCCTCGCCATTCTGCTCGTCGTGCTCGTCGTCCTGCAAACACAATCCAGCGGCGCCGGCAGCATGTTCGGCAGCGATACCAGCGTCTACCGCACCCGCCGCGGCCTGGAAAAGACCCTCTACCAGGCCACCATTGGCGTGAGCATCGTCTTCATCGTCATCTCCATCCTCTCGGTTCTGGTCGCCGGTTGATCGTTCTGGTTGTCTGTTCCTGCTCTGGCCCGCCGACCGCAGCAGGAACAGGCAGTGGCAAAGCAAGTGAGCCGTCATGTACGCTGGCAGGCAGTCATCGCCGTCCTGGGCCTTGTCCTTGTTGGCGCTCTGCTGAGTTACGCCACCTACACCTACACCACCGAGGAAGTGCCGGCGCGTGGGGGCGTGTTCATCGAAGGGGTGGTGGGAAATCCCCAATACATCAACCCGGTCATCTGCCAGTTCAACGAGGTCGACCGTGACTTGTGCGCGCTTGTCTTCAACGGCTTGCTCCAATTCGATGAGCATGGCAACCTGCAACCCGACTTGGCGGAAAGCTGGCAGACCAGCCCGAGCAGCGATGTCTTCACCTTCACCCTGCGATCCGACGCCCGTTGGCACGACGGTCTGCGGGTGACGGCAGACGATGTCATCTTCACCGCCCAGTTGATGCAGGACCCCAACCTGCCGGTGCTGCCCGACCTGACCAACCTCTGGCGCACGGTCATCGCCGAAAAGGTGGATGAACGCACCGTCGTCTTCAAGCTCGGCTCGCCCTACGCCCCTTTCCCCGACTACACCACCATCCGTTGGTTCGGCGTCCTGCCCAAACACTATTGGCAGCGCTATAACCCGCGCGAACTGACCCGCGCCCAACTGAACACACAGCCCATCGGCAGCGGCCCCTTCCGCGTGACCGAGGTCGACAGCCAGCATGTGCGTCTGGAGCCTGTCCCGGCTGCATTCTCGCGCCAACCCATGCTGGAAGCCCTCGTCTTTCGATTCTTTCCCGATTACGAGAGCGTCCTGGCTGCCGCCGACCGTGGCGAGATCCATGGCGTCAGCCGCGTCCTGCCCGAACTCCTGGCCCAGGCCGAGGCGATGTCCAACCTGCAACTCTTCACATCGCCCATCCCCGGCTACAGCCTCGTCCTCTTCAACCTCACCTCGCCCAACACACCCTACCTGAGCGAACAAAAGGTGCGTCAGGCCCTGGCCCATGGCCTCGACCGCCAACGCATCCTCGACGACATCATCCCCGGCGCCGGCATGGTGGCCAACAGCCCCATCCTGCCTGGCACCTGGGCCTACAACCCCGACACCCCCCCTTATGCCTACGACCCGGCCCGCGCCCGCGCCCTGCTGGACGAGGCCGGTTGGATCGACGCCAACGGCGACAGCGTGCGCGAGAAAGACGGCGTCAGCATCGAGTTCATCCTACATGTTGACGACTCCTCGCGTTCGCGGCTCATCGCTCGCGCCATGGCCGAAGATTGGGCTGCCATCGGCGTCAGGGCGGTGCCGCAACCGCTTGCACTCTCGGGGCTGGTGCGTGACATCCTCGCCCCTCGCAATTTCGCTGCGGCCATCGTCAACTGGGAGTATGTAGGCGACCCCGACCCCTACCCCCTGTGGCACTCCACCCAGGTCAGCCCCAACGGCCAGAACTACGCCGGCTGGGCCAATCGCCAGGCCGACATCCTCATCGAGCAGGCCCGCATCACTGGCGACCGTGAGTTGCGCCGCCAGCTGTACGGCGAATTCCAAACCCTCTTTGCCCAGGACCTGCCCGGCATCCTCCTCTCCTACCCGCTCTACACCTACGCTGTCACCACAGCGGTCAACGATATCGAGGTCGGATTGATGAACCAGCCCGCCGACCGCTTTCGCACCTTCGCCGACTGGTACACCCAGACGCGCATAATCACACACA
>CAYWPZ010000036.1:0-25200 GCA_964460135.1 uncultured Caldilineales bacterium
CCCCGGCCGCTCGCTCCTTGCCCCCGGCCCCGCCCCCCAGCCAGCGCCCCCCGCCCCCCGCCCCCCGCCCCCCGCAACCCATCCCCTGCCCCCCGCCCTCATCCAATACTCCGCCCCTCACCGCCATCGCTTCGCCCGCCGCCATCCCGGCTTCGACCCGGCCGCCAAAGGCTACGACCGCACCTTCGACGCCATCCTCCAGGGCGACTACAAACTCATCCGCCCCAGCTATGGCCCCCCTGAACTCTACGACATCTCCGACGACCCCGGCGAGAGCATCGACCTGATGGCGGTGCGCCCCGACTTGGTCGCTGCCCTCGGCGCCGCCCTGGACGACTGGCTGGCCGGCCACCCGCCCTTTCGCCAACCCACCCTTGCCCCCTCGCTTGACCCCGACCTGGCTGCCCACCTGGCCGGTCTGGGCTATCTCTAAACCCAAGTCACTTCGAGACCCGGCACCCGGAACTCGGAACCCAGAACCCGGCACCCGGAACTCGGACGCATGCCCCCTCCCCTGCCCGTCTGCTTCTACCAATCGTCGCCTCAGCACCTCTACGGCGGCCAACTCGACCTCCTCCGCTTTCTCGCCGCCTGCGACCGCAGCCTCATCCGCCCGCACGTCCTCGTCCCCGCCGAAGGCCCTTTTACCCACCGCCTGCGCGAGCTGGAGATACCGGTCGCTCTCCTGCCCCTGCCGGCTGAACTGGCCCGCACCGGCGGCGTCCTCCTGGAAGGCAGCCCCCTCGACCGGGCGCGGCAGATGGCCCTCCTCCTGCCCTTCAGCCTGCGTCTGGCCGCCCATCTGCGGCGCTCAGGGACGGCCGTCCTCTACGCCAACAACCGCCGCGCCGTCCTCACCACCGGCCTCGGCGCCCGGCTGGCCGGCGCACCCGTCTTCTGGCACATCAAGCAGGATGTGGACCGAGGCCGCATGGACAGGCTGGCCCTACGCCTAGTCGCTGGCGCCGGCGCCTGCTCGCTCGACGTTCAGCAAGCCTTTCAGCGCCGCCATCCCGCCCACGCCGCCCGCATCGGACATGTGGCCTACGGCATCCCCCTGGCCCCCTTTCTGGCCCCCGGCCCCGACCTGCGCCCGCAGCTTGGCATCCCGGCCGGGGCGACGGTGGTGGGACAGGTGGGCAGCATCGGCCCTCGCAAGGGCGTCGATCTGTTCGCTCAGGCGGCGCTGGCCCTCGCCGAGCGGCGCCCAAGCGCCCATTTTCTGCTCGCCGGCGACGCCCCCGCCGGCGCCAGCGCTTACAAGCAGCAGATCCTGGCCTCCGTCCGTCCGCTGATCGAGCAAGGCCGCTTCCATGCCCCCGGCTGGCTGGCCGATACCCCCGCCCTCTATCGCACGCTCGACCTGCTGGCCCTGCCCAGCCGCGTCGAGGGCTTTGGCCTGGTGGTGGCCGAGGCCGGGGCGGCAGGCGTCCCGGCCGTGCGCACTGCGGCCGGCGGACACACCGAAACCACCCTCGAAGGCGTCACTGGCTTCGTCGTCCCCATCGACGACCTTAGCGCCCTCGTTCAGCGCCTCGACGGCCTGCTCTCCGACCCCGACCTGCGCCGACGGATGGGCCAGGCCGCCCGCGACCACGTTGTCGCTCATTTCAGCCTCGACCGTTTCCAGTCCGCCCTGACTGCCGCGCTTCTGCAGACGGCGCGGCGCCAAAGACCATGATCCGTATCGCCCACATCATCACCCGCTTTCATGGCGCCGGCGGGGCCAAGAACACGCTCTTCACCTGCGCCGGGCTGGACAAAACGCGCTTCGAGGTGGATCTGGTGGTGGGGGCCAGCGCCGATGCCTGGCGGGCGGACGGGGCCGGCGTCAACTGGGTGCAGATCCCCTCGCTGCGCCGCGATGTCCATCCCCTGGCCGACGTTCAGGCCGCCCGTGACCTGCTGACCCTGTGTCGCCAGCGCCGCTATCACATTGTCCACACACACCTGGCCAAGGCAGGCATCCTGGGCCGGTGGGCGGCGCGGCGGGCGGGCGTGCCCATCATCCTCCACAGCCTGCACGGGGCCACCTTTCACGATTCTGCGGCGCGGCGGACGCCCAACGATTGGCTCTACTACGGTCTGGAACGGCTGGCATCGGCCTGGACCGATTGCTTCGTCAGTGTAGGCGAGGACCTGCGACAGCGTTATCTGCGGGCGGGCGTGGGCGCAGCAAAGCAATATGTCGTCATCCACAGCGGCATGAATCTAGATGCCTTTCGAGCGGCCGGGCGCATGGGCGAGGAGCAGCGTCAGGCGGTACGGGCCAGCCTGGGTTACGGGCCGGAGGACTTTCTGGCCGGCTATGTGGCGGCGCTGGAATGGCGCAAAGGGCACCGTTTCTTGGTCGAGTTGATGCAACGTCTGGCCGGGCGCTATCCACAATTGCGGCTGGTTTTCGTCGGCGAGGGCTACGACCGGGCGCGCATCGAGACGCTGGTAGCGCAGGCCGGGCTAAGCGAGCGGATTCAGTTCACCGGCTATCGCACCGATGTGGCGGCGGTGATGGCGGCCTTCGATGTCAAGCTCTTTGCCAGCAACCGCGAGGGCTTGCCGCAAGTGCTGGTGCAGGCGGCGGCGGTGGGGCGGCCCGTGCTGGCCTTCGAGGCCGAGGGCGTGGTCGAACTGGTGAAGGAGGGCGCCAACGGCCATGTTTTCGCCCACGGCGATGTGCAGGGCATGGCGCGAGGGTTGGAACAGCTGATTCAGCAGCCGGATGAGGCCCGGCGCCTGGGCGCAGCCGGCCCCGCCCTGGTGGATGACCGCTGGCAGGTGGCGACGATGCAGGCGAAAACGCAGGCGCTGTACGAACGCTGGTTGGAGGCCAAAGGATTGCTATGAGTCTACATCGTTCCAGTTTGTGGACAGGTTCCGTCCGGCGGCGCCAACTCGCCCTGCTGAGCGGCGACGCCCTCATCCTTTTCGCCACCGTGGTACTGGCCGTCATCCTTCGCCGCATCCTCGTCGATGGCGCGCCGCTCGATCTCGCCCGTCGACTTCCCCTGCCCACCGGCATCTATGCCCTGGTGCTCACCTATCTGAGCGCGCTCTACATCTTCGACCAGTACAACCTCAAGCGCGACATCCGCAGCCGGGCCGGCGCGGTGGTGCTGCTCTTGGCCGGCGTGGTGGGCCTGTCCTTTGCAACCACCCTGGCCTTTTTCTTCCGCAGCTTGCAGCTCGGTCGTTGGGTCACGCTCATCCACCTGCCGCTGGCTTTCACCGGCCTCTATCTCTGGCGGCTGCTGTTCCATTCCCGCTTTCTGCGCATTGGTCGCCCGCATCGCGTCTTGTTGGTGGTGGCCAACCCGGTCGAGGCCGGGATCGAGGCCGATCTGCGCGACCGGCCGTTAGGCGATTACACCGTGGTCGGGGTTTTCCAGGCGGTGGGGAGATCGGATGCGGCTAGGGGACAGCTTCTGGATGCGCGCGGGCGCACCCTGGAGCAGGTGGTAAACGAAGACCAGATCGATACGCTCGTCTTCTCGGCCCGCGAGGGTTTCCCGCCCCACTATCTGGAGAAGGCCATCGATTGGAAATTCGACGGCATCGCCGTCTACGACGCCGCCAATTTCTACGGGGCCATGACCGGTCGCGTGCCGATCGAGACCATCGACGCCCGCTGGGTGCTGGATCATCTCAGCCAACCCTACGGCTCGGCCATCGTCTGGCGGCTGAAGCGGGTGCTCGACATCGTCCTGGCCCTGCTCGGCCTGTTGATCTCGCTGCCGTTCTGGCCCCTGCTGATGCTGGCCATCCGGCTGGACAGCCCCGGCCCGGCCATCTTTCGCCAAGAACGGCTGGGGCTGCGCCAGAAACCGATCGTCATCGCCAAGTTCCGTTCGATGTACAACAAGGACGAAGCAGAGGGCGAGGCGGCCTACGCCCAGAAGGAAGACCCGCGCGTCACCCGCGTGGGCAAGGTCTTGCGCAAGTCGCGCCTGGATGAGCTGCCACAGCTGTGGAACGTGCTGCGCGGGGAACTGAGCATCGTCGGGCTGCGGCCCATCCGCAAGATCAACGCCGACCGCCTGGGCCAACAGATCCCGTTCTATCATCTGCGTTTTAGCATGAAACCTGGCATGACCGGCTGGCCCCAACTCCAATATCGCTATGCCGATGACGACGAATCGCATCTGCGCAAGTTCGAGTACGAGTTGTACCATATCCAGAACGCCAGCCTGGCTTTCGACCTCTATCTCATCCTCAAGACCATCCAGCAGGCGCTTTTTGGGCGGGGGCAGTAGCCGGCCAGGGCAAGGGGGGCCGCCGGGTTCATGCCCTGCCTTCGGCCATCTTCCGGCCTGCGCTCAGGCCCCGGGCTGGCGGCTGCAAAGTGGCGTGGCTTTAGTTTGTCTTCTGTGATGTTTTGCACTATCCTATCGACACCTCATTTTTTCGGATCGCATCAAACCGTCAACGGAGACCCTCCATGCCCCGCAAACTCACCGACCTCAAACGACCTGTTCCCAGCGATATCGAGATCGCTCAATCTGTTTCACCGCTTCCCATCCGCCAGATTGCAGAGGAAGCCGGGTTGCTGCCGGAAGAACTCGAACTTTACGGCAATGCCAAAGCCAAAGTGCACCTTGAAGCTCGCGACCGGCTGGCCGACCGGCCCAGCGGCAAGTATGTGGTGGTGACGGCGATCACGCCCACGCCCTTGGGCGAGGGCAAGACGACGACAACGGTGGGGCTGAGCCAGGCCCTGGGCGCTCATCTGGGCCGCAAGGTTTTTACCTGTGTGCGTCAACCCAGCCAGGGGCCGACGTTTGGCATCAAAGGCGGGGCGGCCGGCGGCGGCTATAGCCAGGTCATCCCCATGGAGGATTTCAACCTGCACCTGACCGGCGACATCCACGCCATCACCGCCGCCAACAACCTCTTGGCTGCCGCCGTCGATGCCCGCATCTTCCACGAGCTGGACACACCCGATGACAATGTCCTCTTCGACCGGCTGTGCCCGCCGGAAAAGGATGGCAGTCGCCGCTTTGCCCCGGTGATGTTGCGTCGTCTGCAAAAGCTGGGCATCGACAAGACCGACCCCAACCAGCTCACTGCCGAAGAGCGCAGTCGCTTCGCCCGCCTGGACATCGATCCCGATTTCATCACCTGGCGGCGGGTGGTAGACACCAACGACCGCTTCCTGCGCGGGATCACGGTCGGGCAGGGGCCGCAAGAGAAGGGCCGCGAACGCAAGACGGGCTACGACATCACCGTGGCCAGCGAGATCATGGCTGTGCTGGCCCTGACCACCAGCCTGGCCGACATGCGCGCCCGCCTGGGCCGGATGGTGATCGGCACCAGCCGCGCCGGCGAGCCGATTACGGCCGACGACCTGGGCGCCGGCGGCGCCCTGACGGTGATGATGAAAGACGCCATCCTGCCCAACCTGATGCAGACGGTGGAGGGCACCCCGGCCTTCGTCCATGCCGGCCCCTTTGCCAACATCGCCCACGGCAACTCGTCCATCGTCGCCGACCAGATCGCGCTCAAGCTGGCCGGGCCTGATGGCTTCGTGCTGACCGAGGCCGGGTTCGGGGCCGACATCGGCATGGAGAAGTTCTTCGACATCAAGTGCCGCTATTCGGGGCTGATCCCCAACGTGGTGGTGCTTGTGGCCACCATCCGGGCGCTGAAGATGCACGGCGGCGGGCCGAAGGTGGTGGCGGGCAAGCCGCTCGACCCGGCCTACACCGAAGAAAACCTGGAACTGCTGGAGAAAGGTTGCGCCAACCTGCGGGTGCACATCCGCAACGCCAAACGCTACGGCATCCCGGTGGTGGTGGCCGTGAACAGCTTCAAAGATGACACTCAGGCCGAGATCGACCTGGTGCGGCGTGTGGCCAAAGAAGCAGGAGCCGAAGATGCCGTGGCCTCCAGCCACTGGGCCGACGGCGGCGCTGGCGCGGTCGACTTGGGCAAGGCGGTCATTGCCGCGGCCGAGAAACCGAGCAACTTCCAGTTCCTTTATCCGCTCGAATTGGGCATCAAAGAGAAGATCGAGATCATCGCCAAGCAAATCTATGGCGCCGGCAGTGTGGAATATCTGCCCGAAGCCGAGCGCAAGATCGAGGCTTTCACGCGTATGGGCTTCGACAAGCTGCCCATCTGCATGGCCAAGACGCATCTGAGCCTGAGCACCGACCCGGCCCTGAAGGGCGCGCCCACGGGCTTTGTGGTGCCTGTGCGCGACATTCGCGCCAGCGTGGGCGCCGGCTTCCTCTATCCGTTGCTGGGTGAGATGAGCACCATGCCCGGCTTGCCAACCCGCCCGGTGTTCTATGACGTTGACCTGGATCTGGAGACGGGGAAGGTGGTGGGGTTGTTCTAGCAAGCGGCGCCTATTGCCCGGAGAAGTGGGGCAAGGCGCCAGGGTAACTGGTAATTGGTAATTGGTTATTGGCGCCTGCCAGACAGTAACCAATTACCAATTACCATCTTTCCCCGGGGGCGGCGCGGGGACATTTTTGCCATCGTGGGTTGGCGTTTATAATGCCCTTCCTGCGTCGCACCGATGCTGCTTGCGCGCCATGAAACGAACCTCCTCAGCGATCGCTCACGTCTCCCCCCTGCCGCCGCCCGATCACGACCCCGAACAGGCGTTGGCCATCCGCGCCATCCTGCGTCGCTACCGGGGCAAGGGCGGGGCCTATCTGCTGCCCTGCCTGCACGAAGTCCAGGCTGTGACTGGCTGGTTGGACGCCGCCACCTGCGCCCAGGTCGGCGAAAGCCTGCATGTGCCGCTGTCGCAAATCCACAGCGTGATCGAGTTCTACGCCCTGTTCTACAACCGGCCGGTGGGGCGCAAGCTGGTGCGGGTGTGCGATGATCTGGCCTGCTTTCTGGCGGGGAGCGAGGAGATCGTGCGCGCCTGCGCCCGGCAGTTGGGGCTGGATGAAGGCGGGGGGATGACGGCGGACGGGGCGACGACGCTGGAAATCCACCCTTGCCTGGGCCGCTGCGAGCAGGTCCCCTTCCTGATGATCGACGACGAGCCGCACGGCCGCGTGACGCCCGAGCAGGCGAAGTCGTTGCTGGGAGGCGCGACGTGAGCTATCAGCCCATCCTTACCGCCCGGCTGGGGAAAGTGAACCCGGCCAGCCTGCGCGATTACGAGGCGCACGGCGGCTTCCAGGCCCTGTTGCGGGCGCTGGAGCTGGGCCCGCAGCAGTTGATCGAGAATTTGCGCTCGGCGCAGGTGCTAGGGCGCGGAGGGGCGGCTTTCCCGGCTGGGGTCAAGTGGAAGGCGGTGGCGGCGGAGCCGGGGCCGAAGTATGTCATCGCCAACGCCGACGAGTCGGAGCCGGGCACATTCAAAGACCGCATGCTCATGGAAGGCGACCCCTTCTCGTTGGTCGAGGCGGTGATCATCGCCAGTTTCATGGTCGGGGCCGAGCAAGCCTACATCTACGTGCGCGGCGAGTATCCGCTGGCCATGGCGCGGGTGCAGAACGCCGTCAACGCCTGCTACAATGCCCACTATCTGGGCCGCAACCTGCTGGATGCGGGCTACAACCTGGATATCGAGGTGCGCAAAGGGGCCGGGGCCTACATCTGCGGCGAGGAGACGGCCCTGTTCGAGAGCATCGAAGGCAAGCGCGGCTTCCCGCGTCTCAAGCCGCCCTTCCCCACTCAGGTGGGTGTGTTCGGCCGGCCAACGCTGATCAACAATGTCGAGACGCTGCTGTGTGTGCTGCCGATGGTGCTGCGCGGGCCGGACTGGTTCAAGCAAGTCGGCGTTGGCTACAACGCTCCGGAGAACTCGCCGGGGCCGAAGCTCTATTGTCTCTCTGGCCGGGTGCGCAACCCCGGCCTGGTGGAGGCGCCCATGGGCACGCCGCTGCACGAGTTGATCTACGGCTATGGCGGCGGCGTGACCGGCAGCGGCGTGCTGGCCGGGGTGCTGCTGGGCGGCGCTGCGGGCATGTTCGTGACGCCAAAGCACCTGGATGTGGCCCTCGACTTCGCCACCCTGCGCCAGATCGACGCCGCCCTCGGTTCGGGCGTGGTCATGGTCTTCGATACGTCTGCCGATATGAAGGCGGTGCTCAAGCGCATCGCCCATTTCTTCAAGCATGAATCCTGCGGCAAGTGCTATCCCTGCCAGCTCGGCACACAACGCCAGATGGAGATCATCGACCGCCTGGCCGCGGGCCATTCCCGCCCCGGCGACTTACGCTTGCTGCGCGAGATCGGTCAGACCATGACCGATGCCAGCATCTGCGGCCTGGGCCAGACGGCATCCAGCGCCATCCTGACTGCTCTCGACCGTTTTGGCTATGATGAGGCCAGCGGACAGTTCACGCCTTTCGCGCCTCGCTCAGGCGCCATCCTATGACCGACGAAGTCCACATCATCATCAACGACGAGGCCGTGTTGGCGCCGGCGGGCAGCACGGTGCTGGAGGCGGCGCGGGCGGCCGGCATCGACATCCCCACCATCTGCTACCACGAGCACCTGAGCGCCAACGCCATCTGCCGCGTCTGCGTGGTGGAGTGGACGGGCAGCCGCACGCTGGTTCCGGCCTGCGTGGCCAAAGTCCAGGCCAACGCCCGCATCCGCACCGACAGCGACCGCGTCCACAGCGCCCGCCGCACCATCCTGGAGATGCTTGGCTCCGCCGTCGATCTGAGCGAGGCGCCAGAGATCCAGGCGATGATGGCGCACTACCACGCCGATCCTGAGCGTTTCGGCGCGGACGCCGCCCGGCGCCAGCATGGCGAGGTCAAAGTCGATAATCCCTTCTATGTCCGCGACTACGACAAGTGCATTCTTTGCTGGCGCTGCGTTCAAGTCTGCGCCGAGGATGTGCAATTCACCTTTGCTCTCGGCTTCGACCACCGCGGCTTCGACACCGGCATCGCCACCTTCTTCGACCGTCCCATGCCCGAAACGACTTGCGTTTTCTGCGGCAACTGCGTCGGCGCCTGCCCGACGGGGGCGTTGAAGGATAGGCGCGTGTATGCGCAGGAGATGGGAACCTAGGCGCAGTTGCCTGCCATCGGGGAGTGGGGCGGAAGCGAGGGCCGAGCGGAGCTGGATGCTGCTCAGCCGGGGACGGCGGAGGGGCAGGGGTTTGCAGACGATCATACACAGCGCCAACACATTTCTAACCTTGTTCTAACAGCCGTGCTGTAAGCTGGGTAGTGCAACTCTACTGAACAATTGGCAGGAGATTATCCTTCGATGCGCATCGACCAATTCACACAGAAGGCCCAGGAAGCCATCGTCCAGGCGCAGACTCTGGCCCAAAGCTATGACCATCCCGCCATCGACCCCGAACACCTGCTCAGCGCCTTGCTTGGGCAAGAGGGAGGCGTCGTGCCGGCGGTGTTGGAACGGATCGGCGTCGATGGCCGCGGTCTGATGCAGGCGCTGGCCCAGGCGCTGGGCAAGAAGCCGCGCGCGACCGGGGCTACGGCTCAGGTGGGCATGAGCCGTGGGGTCAACTCGTTGCTGGATGAGGCCGAGAGCATCGCCCGCAGCATGAAGGACGAGTACACCTCGACCGAGCACTTGCTGATGGCGATGGCGGCGCCGTCGGCCCCAGAGCCGATCCGCCGGCTGTTGGCGCGCTTTGGTGTGGACTACAACGCCATCGTGCAGGCGCTGGCTGGCATCCGGGGCAGCCAGCGCGTGACCAGTCCCAACCCCGAGGCGCAGTACGAGGCCCTGGCCAAGTATGGGCGCGACCTCACCGCCGAGGCGCGCAAGGGCAAGCTCGACCCCGTGATCGGTCGCGATGAGGAAATCCGTCGCGTCGTCCAGATCCTCAGCCGGCGGACGAAAAACAACCCAGTTCTGATCGGTGAGCCGGGCGTGGGCAAGACGGCCATCGTCGAGGGCCTGGCGCAGCGGATCGTCAAGGGCGATGTGCCCAGCACCCTGAAGGACAAGCGGCTGATCGCGCTCGATTTGGGTGCGCTGATCGCCGGGGCTAAGTATCGAGGCGAATTCGAGGAGCGGCTGAAGGCGGTGCTGAAGGAGATCACCGCCGCCGAGGGCCAGATCATCCTCTTCATCGATGAATTGCACACGCTGGTGGGGGCAGGGGCGGCCGAGGGGGCAATGGACGCCGGCAATATGCTGAAGCCAATGCTGGCGCGCGGGGAACTGCACACGATCGGAGCCACCACGCTGGACGAGTATCGCCAGCACATCGAGAAAGATTCGGCCCTCGAACGCCGTTTTCAGCCGGTGTATGTGGGCGAACCCAGCGTCGAGGATACAATCAGCATCCTGCGCGGGTTGAAAGAACGCTACGAGGTGCATCACGGTGTGCGGATCACCGACCCAGCCGTGATCGCCGCCGCCACCCTCAGCCATCGCTACATCAGCGACCGTTTTCTGCCTGACAAGGCCATCGATCTGATCGATGAGGCCGGCAGCCGTCTGCGTATGCAGATCGATTCCAAACCGCAGGAGTTGGATCAGATCGACCGGGCGATGATGCAACTGGAGATCGAGCGTGAGGCGCTGAAGAAAGAGAAGGATAGGGCCAGCAAGGAACGGCTGGAGGCTCTGGAGAAGGAGGTGGCGGAGCTGAAGGAGCGTTCGACGCAGCTGACGGCCCGCTGGCAGGGCGAGCAGGAGGCCATCCGCCAGGTGCGCCAGCAGAAGGAAAAAATCGACGCCCTGCGGGTGCAGATCGAGGAGGCCGAGCGCCAGTATGATCTGCAGAAGGCCGCCGAGTTGAAATTCGGGCAGTTGCGCCAGGTGGAGAACGAGTTGGCCCAGGCCGAATCGCGGCTGCGCGACCTCCAGGCTGCCGGCGCCTTGCTGAAAGAGGAGGTGGACGCCGAGGAGGTGGCCGCCATCGTCAGCAAATGGACGGGCATCCCCGTCAGCAAGTTGCTGGAAGGCGAGGTAGCCAAGCTGTTGGCGATGGAGGAGCGGCTGCACCGGCGGGTGGTGGGCCAGGACCCGGCCATCCGGGTGGCGGCGGCGGCCGTGCGCCGTGCCCGCGCCGGACTGCAGGACCCCAACCGGCCGCTCGGCTCGTTCATCTTCCTGGGCCCCACCGGCGTGGGCAAGACCGAACTGGCCCGCGCCCTGGCCGAGTTTCTGTTCGATGATGAACATAGCATGGTGCGCATCGACATGAGCGAGTATCAGGAGCGGCACACAGTGGCCCGGCTGATCGGCGCTCCGCCCGGCTATGTGGGCTACGAGGAGGGCGGCCAACTGACCGAGGCCGTCCGGCGCCGTCCCTACAGCGTGGTGCTGTTCGATGAGATCGAAAAGGCCCATCCCGAAGTCTTCAATGTGCTGCTGCAGGTGTTGGACGATGGCCGCCTGACCGATGGTCAGGGCCGCACGGTCGATTTCCGCAACACGGTCATCATCATGACCAGCAATATCGGCAGCCAGTACATCTTGGATGTGGCGACGGTGCAGGCAGAGGTCGAGCGCCGGGTGATGGAGGCGATGCGGGCGGCTTTCCGGCCCGAGTTCCTCAACCGGGTGGATGATGTCGTCATCTTCCATGCCCTCACCCGCGACCATCTGCGGCAGATCATCGAGATTCAGTTGGGCCGGCTGCGCAAGCTGTTGGCCGAGCGGCAGGTCACGCTCGAGCTGACGAGCGCGGCCAAAGATCTGCTGATCGATGAGGGCTATGACCCCGCCTATGGCGCCCGCCCACTCAAGCGCGTGTTGCAGCGGCGGGTGCAGGATCCGCTGGCGCTGGAACTGCTGCAAGGGGCCATCGGCGACGGCGACCATGTGGTGGCCGAGCGCAGGGGCGAAAGCATCAGCTTTGCCGTGGCTCCGACCGAAAACTCGTCGTAACGACTTCAGTCGTTTCTCTCCCCCAGCCTCGGCCCTGTCAGCCGGGGTTTGTACTTTGGCGCGCCTCTTTACCACCTGGGGCGGGTCTGGGCGATAATAGCTTCGTTACCAACGGCAGCCATCTCGAGACCGCAAGCGTCGGCTCACAGAGACCGGACGCGCGGCGAGGAAGGAAAACATGATCCAACAAGCATTCGATCAGGGCGAAGGCATCCTGCGGCTAGCCCCCAGCTGGGTGCCGCGCTCGTTCTGCATCCCTGGCAAACGCATCAAGCTGCACCCCAATGATTATTATGCCTTTGGCGCCCACCGCGGCGGTATCGACGAACGCTGGTTCTCCTCGACCACCCAGGCCGACAACGGCCCCCTGACCACACCCGACGAGGGACTGAGCTATGTCGTCTTTGGCGACGCCGCCAGCCCCGAGAGAGTTCTGTTCCGAGACGCCGTGGCAGAGCTGGGGCCGCGACTGCTGGGCGACGCCTTGTGGGACGCTTATCACGCCTGGCCGATCTACGCGAAGTTCTTCGACAACAAGGGCGCGCTGCCGCATCACCTGCATCAGATGGAGGAGCACGCCCGGCTGGTGGGGATGCAGCCCAAGCCCGAGGCCTATTTCTTCCCGCCGCAGGTGAACAACTACGGCGCCGATGCGCCCTACACCTTTTTTGGTCTGGAGCCGGGCACGACCAAAGACCAGGTGCGGCATTGCCTGGAAATCTGGAACGAGGGCGACAACCACATCACCGATCTTTCGAAGGCCTATCGGCTGGAGCGAGGAAGCGGCTGGTATGTGCCGGCAGGGGTGTTGCACGCGCCGGGCAGTCTGTGCACCTACGAGCCGCAGTGGGCGAGCGATGTCTTCGCCATGTTCCAATCTCTGGTCAACGAGGCGCCGATCGGCTGGGATCTGTTGGTGAAGAATGTCCCGCCCGAATATGCGCACGACCTCGACTACATCCTGTCGATGATCGATTGGGAGGCGAATGTCAACCCCAACTTCAAGGCGGCGTACTTCCGGCCGCCGCTGCCGGTGAAGCCAGAGGAGGAGATGGCGGCCGAGGGCTATAGCGAGACCTGGATCACCTACGGCAACCCCTACTTTGCCGCCAAAGAACTGACGGTGCTGCCGGGGCGCACGGCGACAATCCACGACGCCGGGCCTTACGGGATGATCATGATGCAGGGGCACGGGCGCATGGGCGTCTGGCCAATCGAGACGCCGGCCCTGATCCGCTTTGGACAACTGACCTACGACGAGTATTTCGTCTCGGCGGCAGCGGCGCAGGCGGGCGTGGTCATCACCAACCCCAGCGCCAGCGACCCCATCATCATGCTCAAGCATTTCGGCCCGCATACGGGCGCGCCGGCAATGTGAATGGCTGCCGTTAAGCGGCAAACGGCAGATTCCGTCGTTCATCGTCGCAGGCGAGGCAAGTGCGTGCGCGAAAGGTAGTGAAGTTGTGAAGGACGCGCTTGCTTCAAGTGTCTTGATCCGCTCTCTCGCGACCACACCCTATGAGCCAGTGGCTTTGGAAGGGCTGTGGCAAGGCGCGCCGGTGAGCATCGTCTACCGTCCATCGTCCATCGTCACACCAGAAACGAAACTCATGTTTTCACAGTGACTTCAGTTTAATCGAAATGGTCTATTTGCTCTTGGGGTCACCTCGTTGGCCGGGTGAAGCCATCCACCAGGTCGAGCACTAGCTCGCGCAGGTCGCCACGGTTGGGCAGCTCGCCCATCATCCCGTACATGGGGGCCGAGCGACCGGGCAACCCACCACCGCCCAGCAACCTCCCGGCCCGCGCCGTCAGATGGCTGACCCAGCGGTCTGGCAGTAGCCGCAGGAAGAAAGCAAGCAGACGTTGGAGCAGGCTCCATGAACCGCGCCGCAGGCTGAAGCGCCCCGCCTGGCCGGCGGAGGCAGCCAGGTCAGCCAGGAAGGCATCGACCACAGGGGCGTGGCCGGGATGGACGGTGAGATGCAGGCTGGGCGGGAATTGCTGGCGGTCCAGGTGCCAGCCGCGCGCGGTCATCTCGTCAGCCAATTCGTATACGTTCAGTGTGCCCGAGGCGATGGCCATCACGCTCATATCGGGGTCGCTGAGCACATGCAGGCCGGGGATGGCGTCGATGCCGGCCCGCAGCCTGGCGGCCGTCTCCATCGTCGTCTTGGTCAGGCGCAGATAGCCATCCTCGCCCAGATAGTGGATCACCGCCCAGGCCGCAGCGATGGCCCCGCCCGGCCGTGTCCCCAGCATGGTGGGCGAGGCGTAGATGCCGCCCGGCCAGTTGGTGTAGGCCGTAAGTTGGTGGCGGCGCAGTTCGGCCGCGCGGTAGAGGATGAGCGAAGCGCCCTTGGCGGCGTAGCCGTATTTGTGCAGGTCGGCGGAGAGAGAGGTGACGCCGGGGACAGAGAAATCGAAAGCAGGGATGGGATAGCCCAGTCTGCGGGCAAAAGGCAGCAGAAAGCCGCCCACACAGGCATCGACATGGCAGAGACAGCCGTGTTCCTGCGCCAGGGCAGCGATTTCGGCCACGGGATCGACGACGCCGTGGGGGTAGGAGGGGGCAGAGCCGACGAGCAGAACGGTTTCGGGGCCGATGGCCTGGCGCATGGCGGTCACATTGGCGCGGGAATCGGGGCGGGTGGGCGTATGGACGATCTTGAGGCCGAAGTAGTCGGCGGCCTTGTCGAAGGCGGGGTGGGCGCTGCGGGGGAGGACGATCTCGGGGCGGCGGATATGGGGCCGGTTGGCGCGCGCCCAATCGCGTGCCGTCTTCACGGCCATGAGGATGCTCTCGGTGCCGCCGGAGGTCATGTTCCCGACCGTGTTCTCGTCCCCGCCCAGCAGCCCGGCGGCCATGCCGATGACCTCGGTCTCGAAGCGGCGGAGGCTGGGAAAGGCGCTGGGGTTGAGGCCGTTTTCAGAAAAGTAGAGGCTGTAGGCATCTTTGGCGACGGCGGCCACGTCTTCGCCGGCCAGGAAGACGAGGCTGAAGGCTTTGCCCTGCTGCCAAGGGATGTCGTGCTGGCGGGCGGTTTGCATGGCGGCCAGCAGCTCGGGTTGGGGGATGCCGTGGGTGGGGAAGGAAGTGGAGGGCATGGGCTGGTTTGTGGGCAGTGGTGATCGGTGATGGGTTGAAGAGGAACAGTAGCCAATCGCTTCGGCGCTGTCAATCCCGTGAAAATGTGAAAAGCCATCCTTGACAGTGCAACCGGTTGCCTTTAGAATAGGCGCATTCTGCAAACGGTTGCAGAGTTTCGCCCCTTGTCATTGATTGTAGCCGCAGGCATGCCCAACATTCGCGATGTCGCCGATCAGGCAGGCGTCCATCCTAGCACGGTCAGCAGGGTCTTCTCTGGAAAGCCGCATATCAGCGACTCGACCCGCGACCGCGTGCTGAAAGCCGCCGAAACGCTTGGTTTTCAGCCCAACGCCATTGCCCGCTCGTTGACCTTGCAGCGCACGAACATGGTGGCGGTGGTGGTGCCGCACGTCTACGATGGCTATTTCGAGGATAGTTTCTTCCCCCAGGTGATGCGGGGGCTGCTGCAAGTGGCCTACAAATATGGTTTCAGGGTGTTGGTGGGGGGCAGCGGCGGCCACATGGACGAGGTGACGCAGGTCTACGACATTGTCGGCTCGCGGCAGGCCGATGGCGTCATCGTCCTCAGCCATCGGCTGGATGTGGATGTGGTGGGGGCGCTGAGCGATTACCATATCCCGTTCGTTGTCATGGGGCGGCCCGATGCTTCCTCCGACATCGCTTGGGTGGACTCGCAGGATCGCTGTTATACTGCCGAGGTCATCCGCTATCTCGTCCAGCTTGGACACCGCCGCATTGCCTATGTGGGCGGCGACCCGGATGTTTCGGTCACGATCGAGCGACTGAGCGGATACCGGCAGGCGTTGGCCGAGGCCGGCATCCAGCCCCTGGCGGAATGGGTTGATTTCGGCTTTTTCGCCGAGGATGGCGGCTATCAGGCTGTGCAACGGATGAGCCGGCTTGGTCATCAGGCGCCGACCGCCTATTATGCCGCCAACGATCTCATGGCCGTCGGCATCCTCCGAGCCTTACACGAACGCAACATACCCGTCCCGCAGGCCGTTTCGGTGGTGGGCACCAATGGGTCGCTCGTTGCCAGCCACGCCTACCCGTCGCTGAGCACACTCTATGTGCCCTACGCCGAGATGACCGCCAAAGCCGCCTCCATTCTCATCCAATCCAT
Organism: uncultured Caldilineales bacterium; assembly: GCA_964460135.1. Classification (GTDB taxonomy): domain Bacteria; phylum Chloroflexota; class Anaerolineae; order J102; family J102; genus SSF26. The sequence continues at coordinate 16,032 of CAYWPZ010000036.1, forward strand.
TCAGACAGGAGGCATGCCTAGCGAACAGAGCACCTTCGACTGCAAGCTGATCATCCGCGATTCCACAGGCCCGGCCCCCCACTAGGGCCCCGGCGCTGTTCGAATTTTCGACTTCCCCAACCCCATTTCTCAACCCTACTCAGGAGGTAGAAGACCATGTTTCGTCGAACCTATTTGGTTCTCTTCGTTGTCTTGATGGCCGCCCTGGTGCTGGCCGCATGCGGCGGCGGCGCTGCTCCCACGGCCACCCCCGTCCCCCCCACCCAGCCGCCGGCGGCTGCCCCCACCGACACCCCCGTTCCTCCCACCAAAGCCCCCCCCACCAACACCCCCGAACCTGCCCCCACGGAACCTCCTGCCCCCGCCGGCTCCCTGCGCGTCTGGGCCGATGACACCCGCGCCCCCATCCTGCAAGAACTGGCCCCCGATTTCCTCGCCGCCTACAACATCGAACTGGTGGTCGAGCTGAAGTCCTCCATCCGCGATGACTTCCAGGTCGCCGCCCCCGTCGGCGAAGGCCCAGACATCATCGTCATCGCCCACGACCAGGCCGGCACGTTGGTCGAAAACGGTCTGCTGGCCGAAGTTGACCTCGGCGACAAGGCCGACCAGTTCGCCGCCAATGCCCTGGCCGCCTGCACCTTCGGCGGCAAACTCTACTGCATGCCCTACGCCACCGAGAACATGGCCTTCTTCTACAACACCGACCTGGTGTCAGAAGCGCCGGCCACCTGGGACGACGTGATGACCACGGGCGATGCCCTGATGAAAGATGGCAAAACCACCTACGTCATGGCCATCACCGGCACCACCTACGACGCCTATCCTCTCTTCACGGCTTTCGGCGGCTACATCTTCGGTCGCGACGCTGATGGCAACTGGGATCCGCAGGACCTGGGCGTGGACAGCGAAGGCATGATCGCCGGCGTCAAGTTCCTGGCCGATGGCGTCGCCGCCGGCCAATTCCCCAAGGACTGGGACTGGGCCAACAACCACGCTCTGTTCGAGACCGGTGAAGTCCCCTTCATCATGGCCGGCCCCTGGGCGCTCGACCGCATCCGCCAGTCGGGCGTGCCCTACGCTGTGGCCAACTTCCCCGCCGGACCTGCGGGCGAGGGCTTCCCCTTTGCCGGCACCCAGGGCTTCTTCATCAACGGCCTCAGCGAGAACATCCTCCTGGCCCAGGCCTTCCTGACCGAATTCGTGGCCACTGAGGAGACGATGCAGGCCCTGTACGAAGCCGGTGGGCGCCCCTCCGCCTTCCTGCCCGTGCTCGAAGCTACCGATGATCCCGACCTGGCCGCGTTCGGCAAGGCCGGCGCCAATGCCACTATGATGCCCGCCATCCCCGCCATGGGTTCGGTGTGGGGCAACTGGAACGACTCGGTCGTCCTGGCCCGCGATGCCAAGCAGGATGCCGAAACCGCCATGAAAGCGGCTGGCACCAAGATCCGCAGCCTTATCTCCGGCGCCGCCGCCGGCATGGTCAACGTGCCCGGCTCCTATCAGGCCGCGGCTGGCTGTCCGGGCGATTGGCAGCCCGACTGCGAAGCCACCGCCATGACCAAGGGCGATGACGGCCTCTTCGCCAGCGGCCCCTTCAAGTTGGCCGCCGGCGATTACGAAGCCAAAGTGGCCATGGACGGCTCCTGGACGCTCAACTACGGCGTGGACGGCAAGCAGGATGGCGACAACTACAAGTTCAGCCTCACTGCCGATGGCGAAGTCAGCTTCGTCTTCGACCCCGCCACCAACTTACTGACCATCAACATCAAGTAAACCCCACCACAACCACGAAGACCGGGAGCATCTCCCGGTCTTCGTCCATTCACCAGGAGGATGGCAGTCATGACGCCCACAACCTCTCGTGGCACATGGGGCATCCGCGGGCCTTCAGAATCGAGCTTTGCCGTCCTAATCCGGTTGCTTCTGCTGGCGATATTCGATGTAGGGGTGATCTGGTTTGTCCAGAATGCGTTTGGTCTTGGGTTCACGGAACTGGCCGTTGTGCTCATCATCATCGCCGTGATGATCAACCTGATTTTTATGTTGCAAAAAGCCTATCCTTATCGCTGGATGGCCCTGGGACTTTCCTTTCTCATTCTCTTCACCATCTACCCCATCTTTTTCACCATCTACGTCGCCTTCACCAACTATGGCGACGGGCACCTGCTGACCAAAGAAGAGGCCCTGCGCGTGATCGCGGAGGAGACCTATCTGCCTGAAACCGGCAGGTCCTTCTCCTGGACGGCCTACCGTTCGGATGATGGCCGCTACGCCCTCTGGCTGGTGGACCCCGACGGCGCCAGCTACCTGGCCCGGCAGGACGAGTCCATCGTCCCGGCCAAAGCGGGCGACCCAGGCATTGGCGAGCCGGACAAAAAGGGCATCCCCGCCACCATCGAGGGCTACACCCGCCTCAACACCCTGCTGGCCGCCGCCGACAAGGTGTTGCCCACCGTTCGCTTTGGGGCCGAAGGCGAGGACCTGGTGCAGATTCGCTCTCCCAGCGAGGCAGCCGAGCTGCAACCCCGCTTCCTCTACGACCCGGCCACCGACGCCATCACCGACCAGTCGAACGGCGCCATCTACAACAACGTCGAAGGCACGTTCACCACGGTCGATGGTCGCACGATCAGACCCGGCTTCCGCGCCCAGGTCGGCCTCAAGAACTTCACCACCTTCGTCACCAGCCCGGCCCTGCGCGGCCCTCTGGTGCGCATTGTCATCTGGAACTTCATCTTCCCCACCATCAGCGTGCTCTCCACCTTTGCCCTGGGCCTTGCTATTGCCATCATGTTCAATGACAAGACCTTTCCCCTCAAAAAACTCATCCGCACGCTGCTACTCATCCCCTACACCATCCCTCCCCTGATCACCATCCTGATCTGGCGGGGGATGCTGAACGCCGAATTCGGCGTCGTCAACCGCATGCTCGCGGAGTGGTTCGGCATCGAAGGCCCGCCCTGGACAACCGAACCGATCTGGGCGCAGGCGGCGGTGCTGCTGGTCAACCTCTGGCTGGGTTATCCCTACATGATGCTGATCTCCAGCGGCGCCTTGCAGTCGATCCCCGGCGATCTGTACGAGGCCGCGATTGTGGATGGGGCCAGCCCCTGGTATCGCTTCCGCAAGATCACCCTGCCGCTGCTGCTGGTGGCGGTTGGCCCCCTGCTCATCGCCTCCTACGTCTTCAACTTCAACAACTTCAACCTCATCTACCTCTTCATCAGCGGCGGCCCGCCCATCGCCGGCGCCTCCACCCAGGCCGGCCACACCGACATCCTCCTCAGCTACGTGTACAAGCTGGCCTTCGAATCGGGCGGGCGCGGTGTGCAATACGGTCTGGCCTCGGCCATCTCCATCGTCATCTTCGTCATCGTCGGGGCCATCACCCTGTTCCAGTTCCGCTTCACCAACATGTGGGAGGAGGTCAGCGAAAATGTCTAGCCAAGTCGCAACCAGCCCAAGACTGTTCGGCTCGCAGGCGTTTCAAAAACGGTTCAGCGTTGCCATCCGTCTGCTCATCGCCTTGTTTATGATCCTCTTCTCGATCTTCCCGGTACTGTGGATCATCTCTGCCGCCCTCGACCCGGCCAACTCTCTGGCCACGCAGAAGATCATCCCCGACAACGCCAGCTTTCAGAACTTCCTCCGCCTGTTCAACAAGGACCCCGACTTCAACTTCGGCGAGCTTTTCTACTGGCGCTGGTGGTTCAACTCGATCAAGATCGCCACGATCTCTACCATCCTCACCCTCTCCCTGACCACGATGGCGGCCTACGCCTTCTCGCGGCTGCGCTTTGCCGGGCGGGTGACGATGCTCAAGGCCATCCTCCTGATCCAGGTCTTCCCCAACCTGCTGGCCCTGGTCGCCATCTTCCTGATCATCTTCCAGACCGGCGAGATCATCCCGCGGTTGGGGCTGAACACCCACGCCGGGGTGATCCTGGTCTATCTGGGCGGGGCCATGGGCATCAACATCTGGTTGATGAAGGGCTTCCTCGACACCATCCCCCGCGATATCGATGAGTCGGGCATGGTCGATGGGGCCAGCAACTGGCAGATTTTCTCCAGGTTGTTGTTGCCCCTGCTGCGACCGATCCTGATCGTGATCGGCATCCTCTCCTTCATCGGCACCTACGGCGACTTCGTCCTGGCGCGCATCCTGCTGAACGATGTGCGTCAGTACACACTCATGGTCGGCCTGCAACTCTTCACCGCCGGCCAGTTCGACCGCAAGTGGGGCGTATTCGCCGCCGGCGCCCTCATCGGCGCCCTGCCGATCATGATCATCTACATCGCCCTCCAGGATCAGATTGCCGGCGGCCTCACCACCGGCGCTGTCAAAGGCTAATCGCCGGAGACGCTAGACCACGGACGCTGGACGATGGTCAACTCGCTGCTGCTGGAGCCAGCCATCGTCTAGCGTCCAACGTCTCATGTTCGTTCGATCAGAATGCGTCGCCTCCCTCGCACCGAACGGCAACTCCTGCCGCTCCTGGTCATCTTCTTCGCCGCCATAGCCCTGCTGCTACAGCAGGGCTATCTTCATGCCCGCGCCGCTGCCGAGGCGCCGGATGCGCCCTCGTTCAAGGATGTCAGCGCCGAGGCCGGGGTGGTGAACAACCGCTTGCCCGGCATCGAGATGTTCGCCGGCCAGGCTTGGGGCGATTACGACAACGACGGCTGGGTCGATCTCTACGTCACCGACCCCGCCGGCCCCAACACCCTCTACCGCAACCACGGCGACGGAACTTTCACCGTTGCGGCCCTGGCCGAGCAGGTGGCCCTGCCCCAGGCATACTCGCAGGGCGCCATCTTCGCCGACTATGACAACGACGGCTGGAAGGACCTGTTCGTGGCCAATTGGGGCCAGAACACGCTTTTTCGCAACGATCAGGGCCGGGCGTTCACCGATGTGACGGCGGCGGCCGGGCTGGCCGGCGACAGCGCCAACAGCAAGACCGCCTCCTGGGGCGACTTCGACGGCGACGGCTGGCTCGATCTCTACGTGGCCAACTGGTCTTGCTATCCCAAATGCGGCCGCCAGCTCGAAGGCGACCCCGATCGCCTCTACCACAACCAGGGCGACGGCACGTTTCGCGATGTCAGCGATTGGCTGGGCGGGGGATTGACCGGGGCCGGGTTCGTGGCCAGTTTCATCGATTTCGACAACGATGGCGATCTCGACCTCTATCTGGTCAACGATGCCTTCGTCAACCCGGTGGGCAACAAGCTGTGGCGCAACGATGGCCCCGGCTGCAAAGGCTGGTGCTTCGCCCAGATTGCGCACGAAGTCGGGGCCGACGCCAGGGTGTTCGGCATGGGCCTGGCCGCCGGCGACTATGACAACGACGGCGATACCGATTTCTATTTCTCCAATGTCGGCCCCATGACCCTGCTGCGACAGGAGGAGGGTCGGTTCGAAGATGCCGCTGCCGCTGCCGGGGTGCAGGCGCCCACCGCCATCGCCTGGGGCGCGGTCTTCCTCGATTACGACAACGACGGTTGGCGCGACCTCTACCTGGCCGTGTCGGATACCACCAACCATCGCGATATCGCCGCCAACCGGCTCTTCCGCAACCAGGGCGATGGCAGCTTCGCCGCCGCCTGCCAGACCGAGGCCAGCGATGTGCGCATGAGCATCGGCGCGGCCAGCGCCGACTATGACCGCGATGGCTGGGTCGATCTGCTGGTGGGCAACATGGATGAGGGCTATCGTTTGTACCGCAATCAGGGCGGGGCGAACGGCCAGAATCACTGGCTGGCCCTGGAACTGGTCGGCGGCGGGCCGGTGAATCGCGATGCCGTGGGCGCACGCGTGACGCTCACCGCCAACGGCGTCAGCCAAATGCAGGAGATCATCGCCGGGGCCAGCGTCGGCGCGGGGCATGAGCTGGCGCTGTACTTCGGCCTGGGCGGGGCAACGTCGGCGGAGGCGCGGGTGCGCTGGCCGGACGGCACAGAACAAGCGTTGGGGCAGGTGCAGGCGGATCGGCGGTATCGCCTGAGCTACCCTGGCGATTTGCAGGCCCTGACGCCGGCCCCAACCACAGCGGGCATCTCCTTCGACCTGCCCTCCTTCAACCCGGCCATGTGGCTGGCCCTGGCTGCCGCCCTCCTCGCCGCCGCCGGCGTGCTCCTGCGTCGCAAACAGGCGCTTGCCATTGTTGCGGCGGCCCTGGTCTTGCTCGCCGGCCTCCTCCTCGCCGCCGCAGAGGCCGGCCTGCCTGCCCGCCTCTCCCCCAACCCCGACGCCCGGCTGGCCCATCTGCTGGATCGGGCCGGCGTCCGCCCCCCTGCACCCCCGCTCTCCCCTTCCCCCGCCCTCGTGCGGCTCGGCGAAGCCCTGTATTGGGACCCGGAGCTGAGCGGCAACCGCGACATCGCCTGCGCCACCTGCCATTTGCCCGCTTTCGGCGCCGGCGACGCTCTGGCCGTCTCCATCGGCGTTGGCGGCCGCGGCCTGGCAACCGACCGCGACCCGGCCAACATCCGCGAATTCATCCCCCGTAACGCCCAACCGGTCTTCGACCTGGGCTATCGCGACTGGCGGGTGCATTTTTGGGATGGCCGCGTGTTCGTGGATGCAGCCGGCCGCCTGCAAACGCCCGCCAGCGACCGCCTCCCTGCCGGCCTGGATAGCGCCCTGGCTGCCCAGGCCATGTTCCCTGTCACCTCGCGCGAGGAGATGCGCGGGCACCGCGGCGAGGTGGACATCTTCGGCCAACGCAACGAGCTGGCCATGATCGACGATTACCGGTCGAGGGCGATCTGGCAGGCGCTGATGCAGCGGCTGCTGGCCATTCCCGGCTATCGCGACCTGTTCACCGCCGCCTTTCCTGGCGCCGCCTACCTCGGCGCCGCCCCCGCCGATCTCACCTTTGTTCAGGCCGCCAACGCCATCGCTGCCTACGAAACCGTCGCCCTCACCTTCGCCGACAGCCCCTTCGACCGCTATCTGGCCGGCGAGCGGGAGGCGCTCTCCCCTGCTGCCAAACGGGGGGCGCAGCTTTTCTTCGGCAAAGCCCAGTGCGCGGCCTGCCATTCGGGGCCGCTGCTCAGCGACCAGCAATTCCACAACCTGGCCGTGCCGCAGATCGGCGATGGCAAGGGGCGCGAGCAGCCCTATGATCTGGGCCGCGCCCGCGAAACCGGCAACGACTGCGACCGCTACGCCTTCCGCACCCCCAGCCTGCGCAACGTCGCCCTCACCGGCCCCTACATGCACAACGGCGCCTACGCCAGCCTACCCGCGGTCATCCGCCACCATCTCGACCCGGCCACAGGGCTGCGCACGTATGATCCCGCCCAACTTCAGCCCGCCCTGGAGCTGCACAACGGGCCGGAAGAGCAAGCCGCCCTCCTGCGCTGGTACACGCCCATCCCCACGGATGGCGTGGCCCTGAGCGGCGCTGAACTCGCCGACCTGATCCAGTTCCTCGACGCCCTTACCAGCCCCAGCGCCCGCGACCTCGCCCATCTCACCCCCGCCAGCGTCCCCTCCGGCCTCACCCCCGGCGGACTCTAACCAACCATCCAACCAACGAACCAACAAACAAACCTGCCCCACCCCATGACCATCACCACCCCCGACTGGGTCAAAAACGCCGTTTTCTACCAGATCTTCCCCGACCGCTTCGCCCGCAGCCCGCGCATCCAGCACGCCCGCGGCATCCAGTTCCAGGAATGGGGTTCGCCCCCGCGCAACAGCCGCTACCAGGGCGGCGACCTCTACGGCGTCGCCGACAAACTGGACTATCTCAAAGACCTCGGCATCACCGCCATCTACCTCAACCCCATCTTCGCCGCCGCCTCCTGCCACCGCTACAACGCCTACGACTACCTAGAAGTCGATCCCCTGCTCGGCGGCAACGCCGCCCTGCGCACGCTGCTGGATGAAGCCCATGCCCGCGACATGCGCATCGTGCTGGACGGCGTCTTCAACCACTGCGGCCGCGGCTTCTGGGCCTTCCACCACATTCTCGAACAGGGCGCCGATTCGCCCTATGTCGATTGGTTCCACATCAGCGGCTTCCCTCTGCACGCCTACGCCGAAGACAAAAAGCTCAAACCCAACTATTCCTGCTGGTGGAACCACCCCACGCTGCCCAAATTCAACACCGACAACCCCGGCGTGCGCGACTATCTCTTCCATGTCGCCCGCCACTGGCTGGAGTTCGGCATCGATGGCTGGCGGCTGGATGTGCCCGCGGACATCGACGACGACGACTTCTGGCGTCAGTTTCGCCGCATCGTCAAGGGCGTCAACCCTGACGCCTACATCTGCGGCGAGATCTGGCACGAAGCCCGGCGCTGGCTGCAAGGCGACATGTTCGACGCCGTGATGAACTACATCATCACCAACCCCATCCTCAGCTTTTTTGGCGCCGGCAACCTCAATCGCAGTTGGGTGCACCCCGATGTCACCCTGCACGACATCGACGCCGCCGCCTTCGCCCGCCAGATCGAGGCCATGTTGGCCCTCTACGACTGGCAGATCCATTTCGCCCAGATGAACATGCTCGACAGCCACGACATGCCGCGGGCGCTGTGGTTGCTGAACGAGGACAAAGCCGCGTTCAAGCTGGCCGTGCTCTGCCAGATGACGATGCCCGGCGCGCCCAGCGTCTACTACGGCGACGAGGTCGGCCTCTCTGCCGCCAGCGACCCCCACTGTCGCGGCGCCTTTCCCTGGCACCTGCCCGCAACCTGGGACGCCGGACTACTGGACTTCTACAAGGCCGCCATCGCCCTGCGCCACGCCCACCCTGTCCTGCGCACCGGCGATCTTGCCTTCCTCTACGCCCAAGACTCTGTCCTGGTCTACCGCCGGCGGCTGGGCGACGAAGAGATCCTCATCGCCTTCAACGCTGGCCCCACCCCCGCCCGCATCGAACTGCCCGCCAAGCTTCTCGGCCACGCCGCCTACACCCCCATCTGGCCGCACGGCGCTGCCGCCCTCTCCGCCTCTCCCCTCGTCCTCGATCTGCCGGGGCAGGGGGCGGTGGGGGTCAGGGGGCAGTAAGCAGGGGTCAGTATTCAGTATTCAGTGGTCAGTCGCTCCTCACGTTTCACTCCTCACATCACATGCCACACGGAACCCGGAACCCACAACCCGGAACTCGCACCCCGTACATCATCCAGGATTTCATGTTCGGCGATC
>CAYWPZ010000037.1:0-24203 GCA_964460135.1 uncultured Caldilineales bacterium
GCTTATGAGAGCGACGCCAAGTTGTTACTGAAGTCGCCGGGCGGGAGCATACCCAGCCCCTCGCGCAAGCGGCCGGAGCTGCCGCCGTCGTCGGCCACGGTGACAATGGCAGTAAGATGGTCGGTATAGTTCTTCAGCCCGCGCAAAACGGTGGGCATGCCGGTGCCGCCGCCGATGCAAACGATGCGGGGGCCGCGCTGCCGCCGTCGAAAGCGGTAGAGATGGGCGGCCATTTCGCTGTTGCTAATGCCGAACGGCGATAGCAGCGAGCGGTTGAGCGCCACCAATCCCCAAACAGTGAAACCAAGCCCGATCAGCCCAAACAGGGCCGCCCGCAGCTCGCGCGGGAAGAATTGCAGGGTCAGGTAAAAAACCCACATCGGGTAGGCGCCGCTGATATAGACGGCGCGTAGCAGGTAGGCCAGCCCCAGGCTGAGAAAGGTGATGCCGATGACGAGGACGATCAGCCAGCGTTTGACGCGCAGCCCCGGCATCAGCCACGTGAGGTAGGGGCGGAGACGGCGGAGGGGGGGGGGGGGGGGGGGGGGGGGGGGGGGGGGGGGGGGGCGGGGGGGGGGGGTTCGATTCGCAATCCGCAATCAGATCAGTTCGACCGAATCACCGAGGCGGATGAGGCCGCCGCCGTTGACCTCGACCACCCGACAAAGCAAGCCCCGGCGTTTGTCCAGGGCCTGGCGGAAGGCCTCGGGGTCCTCGACACCGAGCAGCTCGCCGATGTGGAGGCAGGGGGTGCAATCGCCCACGGCTTCGAAGCTGACCTCGCCGATGCTCAGGCGGCGGCCGGGCGGCAGGATGCTGATCTCGGGCAGGCCGCGGATGGTGATCTGCTCGCGCAGGTCGCCGGGCCGCAGGCCAAAGTGATCGGCGGTGGAGGCGTCGAGGATGAGCACCTGGCGTTTGCGACCGGGGCCGCGCTGGCTGTGGCTGTCGCCTTCCAGCCCCAGGTCGAGCAGGGCTTGCGCCTGGGCAACGGGGATGAGGGCCTGGTTTTCGGCCTGGTGGAGTTGGAGGGAGATGACGGTGGGCATGGGGGGGGGAGGTTGGTTATTGGAGATTGGAGATTGGTTCGGAATGTGTCGGCTGAGCTTAGCACCGCGGGCGGGGTTTGCCAAGTTGCCCGCTTAGCCCGGCATTTGACGGCGTGAAATCAAGCCCTATACTTGGCTCTTGGTCAATTCGCCGTCCCTTTCTCCACAGGAGCTTGCCATCATGGTGTACCTTCTTGCTTTGCTCAATCTGATTCATGTTGCCGCCGCTATCATTTGGGCGGGTGTCGGTTTCTATCAGTTCATCTTTCTGGCCCCGGCCGTACGCGAGGCCGGCCCGGCCGGTGGGGCAGTGATGGGCAGGCTGCTGAACGGCCGCTTGCTGCAAGTGATGGCCATTGTGCCGCTGCTTACGGTGCTGGCGGGGCTGGTGCTGTACTGGTATGTTTCCGGTGGGCTGAGCGCGGGCTATCTGGCTTCGTGGCAGGGCGTTGTCCTCACCATTGGCGCCCTGGCCGGCATCGCCGCCTTCTTCGAGGGCATGATGGTGACAGGACCGAGCGCCAGCAAGATGCGCGACCTGGGCAACCAGATGGCCGGCGGCCCACCCACGCCCGAACAGGCGGCGCAAATGCAAGCCCTGGGCCAGCGCCTGGGCAAGGCCGGGTCGCGGGCGATAATCTTCCTGACGGTAGCGGTGGTAGGGATGGCGCTGGGGGCGAGGTGACACGAGATTTGACACCCCCCGGCCCTCGTGCTATTCTCCTACCCACAATTCCACACCCCACACAGGCTGTGAACCGGAGTAGTACCTGTCGAAGCGGGATTCAGAGAGCCGGCGGCGGCTGCGAAGCCGGCATCAGCGCCGACAGCGAATGGACCGGGGAGCCGGGCGGTCGAAGTTGGAGATTAGTTATTGGAGATTGGTTAGTGACGCTTTCGATTACCAATTACCAATAACCAGTTACCAATCTCTAGACCACCCCGGAAGCATCGCCGTTATCATCGATGCCGGGTATCGTATGAGTTTCGCAATTCGCAATTCAAACTGTACCTGAAAGAGTGAGAACGAGCCGCAGGCGTTCGTTCTCATGAGGGTGGCACCACGGATGTCCTCATTCGTCCCTCACGCCGTCATTGGCGTGGGGGACTTTTTCTTTCTTGGCCCTCAACAAGCACGCTCTATCGACCAACTCTGCCTCCCGTCAATCCCCAATATCCTTCCATGCACCTCCCACCCCTCGACGATGTCCGTCGCCTGGCCGCCAACGGCAACCTTGTCCCCATCCACCGCATCCTCCCCGCCGACCTGGAAACACCGGTCTCGGTCTACCTCAAGCTACGCCAGACGGGCCAGGCCTCGTTCTTGCTCGAATCGGTCGAGAAGGGCGAACAGATGGGCCGCTACTCCTTCATCGGCGTCGACCCGCCGCTGAGCCTGACCCTGGCTGGGCGAGAGGTGACGGTAGGCGGGGCCAACGGCTCGGTGATCGAGCGCTTCGAGCGCGATGACCCCCTGGCTGAACTGAACCGCCTCCTCCACCAGCGCCAGCCCATCCGCCTGCCCGACCTGCCCGCCTTCACCGGCGGCGCTGTCGGCTTCTGGGGTTACGACGTGGTGCGCCACTTCGAGCGCCTGCCCGCCACCGCGCCCGCCGAGCTGCAACTGCCCGACGCCGTCTTTCTGCTGGCTGATAACCTGGTCATCTTCGACCATGTCAAGCACCGGCTGCTGGTGCTGGCCAACGCCCGGCTGCAGGGCGACCTCACCGCCGCCTATGCCGACGCCGTCGCCCGCATCGAGGCCATCATCGCCCGGCTCGGCCAGCCGCTCATCCCCCCGGCCCTGCCAGAGGTGGGGCAGCAGAACGGCTGGGTGTCGAACCACAGCCCGGCCGAGTTCGAGCGCCTGGTCATCGCCGCCCAAGAACACATCGCCGCCGGCGACATCTTCCAGGTCGTACTCAGCCAACGCCTCAGCCGCCGCACTCAGGCCGACCCCTTCGCCATCTACCGCGCCCTGCGCATGACCAACCCCAGCCCCTACATGTTCTTCCTCGACCTGCCCGACCGCCTACGGCTCATCGGCGCCAGCCCGGAAATGCACGTCCGTCTGGAAGGCCGTCGCGCTCAGATCCACCCCATCGCCGGCACTCGTCCGCGCGGGGCCACGCCCGCCGAAGACGCTCGCCTGGCCGAGGACCTGCTGGCTGACCCCAAAGAGCGGGCCGAGCACATCATGCTGGTCGATTTGGGGCGCAACGACCTGGGCCGCGTCTGCAAGTATGGCAGCGTGCGCGTGCCGGTGATGATGGCGGTCGAGCGCTACAGCCATGTCATGCACATCGTCAGCGATGTCGTGGGCGAACTCAACGACGACATGGACGCCTTCGCCCTCCTGCGCGCCACTTTCCCCGCCGGCACCCTCAGCGGCGCGCCCAAAGTGCGGGCGATGGAGATCATCGAGGCGCTGGAAGGCAGTCGTCGCGGCCCCTACGGCGGCGCCGTCGGCTGGATCGGCTATGACGGCAACATGGACACCTGCATCACCATCCGCACCATCGTCATGAAGGACGACCACTGCTACGTCCAGGCCGGAGCCGGCATCGTCGCCGACAGTCAGCCCGCCGCCGAATATCAGGAATCGCTGAACAAAGCCCGCGCCCTGGCCGTCGCCGTCGAGCGAGCGGAAAAGGGATTGCTGTAATTGGTTATTGGCAAATGGTTATTGAACCAATCTCCAATTACCAATCTCCAATAACCAACAAAAAACACTCATATCATGGAGATCTTGAGATGACTACCCGCAAGCGCATCCTCACCGGCGACCGGCCCACCGGCCGCATGCACCTCGGCCACTACATCGGCTCGCTCAAGGCGCGGGCCGAGTTGCAGCACGAATACGAGACTTTCCTCATCATCGCCGACTTGCACATGCTGACGACAAAGAACGAGAAGGCCGACATCGAGGCCATCGACGAAAACGCCCGCCAGATGGCGCTCGACTACTTCGCCTGCGGCATCGACCCCAACCTGGTGACGATCTACCTGCAATCGGCTGTGCACGAAGTCTACGAACTGAATACCATCTTCCAGAATCTGGTGACGGTGCCGCGGTTGGAGCGGCTGCCCAGCCTGAAGGACATGGCCCGCGCCGCCGAGAAGGAAGAGATGCCCTACGGACTGCTCGGCTATCCGGTGTTGCAGGCGGCCGACATCCTCACCCCGCGCGCCCACCTGGTGCCGGTCGGCAAAGACAACCTCGCCCATGTCGAGATCACACGCGAGATCGCCCGCCGCTTCAACTATCTTTACGGCGAGGTCTTCCCTGTGCCCGACGCCCTGGTGCCCGAGGTAGGGACGCTGGTGGGGACGGACGGCCAAGCCAAGATGAGCAAGAGCCTGAACAACGCCATCTTCCTCAGCGACGACAGCAAGACTCTGCGCAAGAAGGTCTTCAGCATGTTCACCGACCCCAACCGCATCAGCGCCGACATCCCCGGCACTGTGGAGGGGAACCCGGTCTTCATCTACCACGACGCCTTCAACCCCGACCAGGCCGAGGTCGCCTACCTGAAGGATCGCTATCGGGCGGGCAAGGTGGGCGATGTCGAGGTCAAAGAACGCTTGTTTGCCGTCCTGGATGCCTTCCTCGCCCCGATTCGCCAGCGCCGGGCGATGTACGAGGCCGACGCCGGCTTTGTGGATGAGGTCATCTACGAGGGCACCCTGCGCACACAAAAGGAGGCGCAGGCCACACTGAGCGCGGCCAAGAAGGCCATGGGTCTGACCGGCGTCTTCACCCGCATCGGCCGTCGCGTCGAAAAACGCCACAAACGCCTTTCAGATATGAAATGACACAGATATGAGGAAACACAGATGTTTTCTTGTTATCATGCTAATTTCTCACTTTATTCAAAGGATCAGCCTATGTCGTTGAGCGGCATCCACCAGTCGGAAACGTATGAGATTCAACAACACATCTTCGCCGTCAGAAACGGATTGAAGGTCTGCGTTTGGGGTTATTGGTCAACATGGCGCCCGCCTATGTCGTAACGAAGCGGGTGATCTGGGACGAACCGCCCCTGGCCGTGCATGAAGACTACTCACGCATCGACTCGTCGCTCACCGCCTCCAGCAGGACGCTCGTCGATGATGTGCGGGAAAGCCTCTTGCGCCTTGCCGGCGAGTACGGTCTGGGCTACTCTGATTTGATCTACCGGAATCTCGTCGTTGCCGAGTTGCGGCATCGCCGACTACCGCGTAAGGCCGGGTTAGAAGCGCCGGCAAAATGGGCTGGGAAGATCATCGCCTACCACCCGATACTCCCTTTGCTAATTGCCAACACCCTGTTGCTGCATGTCTGCGCTCTGCCCGAGCGTCCTGCGGCTTACGAGTTTGCCAGCATGAAAACCTACCTGGAGGCATTGGGCTTGCACTTCGGTCTGCTGGTCAACTTCGGCTATCGCCAATTGCAGATTTTTGGCCTTGCCGCCGATTGATCATTCAAAATCTATCTGTGTTTCCCCCATCGGTGTCATCCCCCAAAACCCATCTGTGTTTCTCCCATCTGTGTCACTCTAAACAATGTCTCTAAAGGAGTAGCATGATCGCCATTATAGATAACTACGATTCATTTACCTACAATCTGGTGCAGTATCTGGGCGAACTGGGCGCAGAGCTACGCGTCTGGCGGAACGACGAAGTGACGCCGGACGAAATCGCTGCCCTGAACCCCACCCACATCGTCATCTCCCCCGGCCCCGGCACACCTGCCGACGATAGCGGCGTCAGCAACGAAGTCATCCGCGCCTTCCACCAGACCACGCCCCTCCTCGGCGTCTGCCTGGGCCACCAATGCATGGGCCACGTCTTCGGCGGCGTCGTCGCCCGCGCCCCCCGGCTGATGCACGGCAAAGTCAGCCCCGTCTACCACACCGACGACGCCCTCTTCGACGGCATCCCCAGCCCCTTCCCGGCCACACGCTACCACAGCCTCATCGTCCAGGAGCCGCTCCCCGCCGATTTCATCCTCACCGCCTTCACCGCCGAAGGCGAAGTGATGGGCATGAAACACCGCCGCTATCCCTGCTACGGCGTCCAGTTCCACCCCGAAAGCATCCTCACCGAGGGCGGCAAACGCATACTGGCCAACTTCTTGCAACTCGAGAAGCCAGGGGCGCGCGGGTGATCACACCTCCCCCTACGCAACAAACTCTTCGCCCGGCTCGCCGCCTTCGTCTGCCGCCGTCGCACCACGGCCACCCCAGGCCCGGATCACCAGCGCCGCCGGCAGCGCCAGCAACGAAACGACCAGAAAACTGAGCAGGAAGATCACCGCGGTCCCCGCTGCCTGGGCGATAAACTGACCCGGCCAATCCGAACCCAGCCCAGAAGCAGGCAGCAACCCGGTCACACCCTGCCCGGCCGCGCCCAAATACTGCCCAAGCCCGACGCCGTTGTACCCTGCCCCCGCCGTCCCATCCGCAAACACGCCCACCGCCAGCAACCCCACCAGCGCCGGCAGCCCAAACGTGGTCAGCACCCCGCCCCGATCCTGCAGCCGCAACCGACTTTCCACCAGCCAGCCGGCCAGAAGCATCAGCAGCCCGGCCGTCGCCCCGACCACGAGCGCCGCCACTGGCGACAAAAACGGCGCCGCCGCCAGCCCCGCCACCCAACCGGCCGCCGTCCCCCGCGCCCCTTGCAGCGCATCGGCGCCAGCGGCCACGAACCAGGTATAGAACAAAGGCAGGGCCGCGCCGCCGGTCGCGGACAACAGCACATTCATGATAGTGCGCACCGCCGATACCTGCTCCCAATCGGTCAACGGCAGGGCCGCTCCGCCGGCCACGGCCAGCAGCCAACCGGTCGAGCCAACCAACAACAGCCCGGCCCCCACTACCGCCAGCAGCGGCAGATGGACCGGCGGCAGCTCGGCCGGGCGCTCAGGCTTCGGCAGCCGTTGTAGGAAAACGAAGATGCCCGCCAGAGCCACGCCGCCTGCCATCAGGAAGAGCGAGGCCCCGCCAAAATCGACATAACCGTGCCCGGCGCCGATAGTGAAGCCCAACCTCGACAACCACCCCCCGCCCTGCACCCAGTTTCCGATCAACGGATAGCCCACCATCGCCGCCAGCAGCCCGAACAAGGCCGTTGCCAGGGCCGGCGCACGGCCGCGCAGGGCCAGCATAGGCAGCAAGGCGGCCGTCGTCGCCCAGGGCAGGGCGCTGATCAAGAGCAAATACGCCAACGAATTCTGCACCGACATGCCAAACCCGGCCCAGCCTGCCATTCCCCAGTCGGCGCCCCACCCGGCGCTGATGGGCGACCATTCCCACACCAGCCCGGCCAGGTCAGGATGATCGACCACCAAACCGACGCCGCCGTAGTGCAGACCAAAGCCCACGAACACATAGCCCACCACCGCCAGGGCAAAAGCGGCCAGCGGGGTCAAGGCCGCCTGCCGGGCCTCTGTTTCTGGCAGGCCGGCGGAGGCGATCAGGGCTACGGCCAGGGGGATGAGAAAAGCCAGGGCCGCCGCCAGCAAGGGCCACATCTGTGTCAGGTTGGTTTCGCTCATAGCGCGGCGATGATAGCAGATGCCTGAGAGCGCAGCAAACACCCCGCCGTTGTTGATCGACGCCATGCTCGGCTCGCTGGCCCGGCGCTTGCGCTGGCTGGGTTACGACGCCGACTATCGCCGCGACCTCGCGGACGAGGAGATGATGCGCATCGCCCGGCAGGAAGGGCGGGTGCTGGTGACGCGCGACCGCGAGTTGGCCGGCCGGCGGGGCTGGGCCGACAGCCGGGGAAGCCTCTATCTGGCCTGTGACACGCTCGCAGAGCAGGTGACGACCATCATCGCCGCGCTTGGCCCGCCGCCCGGCCCTAGCCGCTGCACCATCTGCAATGGTGAATTGCTGCCTCTCGACCCAATCCAGGCGGCCCCGCTCGTCCCGCCCTATGTGGCTGCCACCCAGACCGAGTTCGCCCGTTGCCAGCGCTGTGGACGCATCTATTGGCCGGGGACGCACTGGCCGGGATTGCAAGCCTGGCGGCCGGGAGAGCAGGGAGAATCGGCAACAGTGGGCGACTGAGGGGCGTGGGCCGTCGCTGCTGGTGGCCGGCTTCCTCGCTTGCGCTGGTCGTCTCGGGGCCAGCATGCGGTGTTCCCTCCGCCTTGTTCTGGCATGGCCAACCATTTATGATTCCCAGCCATGATGCGCTCAGGTGCAAACCCTCACAGCCGCCGAATGCGCCATTACCAACAAGTCCGCACGACGCCGCTCGCTGACGCTTGACGCCGCTCGACGCCACCTCGATGCCACTCGCTGATGGTCAAGGCCGCTCGCTCACGCTTGCGGTTCTGTTCTTATGGCCCGCCGTCTCCCTCCCGTCCTCCTCTTCCTCGTCAGCCTGGCGCTGTATGTGGCCACCCTCGCGCCCACCGTCGTCACCATCTTCGACGACTCGCTGGAACTGCAACTGGCCTTGCCCACCCTTGCCATCATCCACCCCACCGGCTACCCACTCTACACCCTGCTGGGTTGGTCGATCACCAAACTGATCCCCATCGCCGACGCCGCCTGGCGCGCCAATTTCTTCTCAGCCCTGGCCGCCAGCCTGGGCGTCGCCCTTGTCTATCCCGCCGCCCGGCGACTGGGCAGCGGCGCCATCCCCGCCCTCGTCGCCGCCCTGCTGCTGGCCGCCAGCCCGGTCTGGTGGAGCCAGGCCACCATCGCCGAAGTCTACACCTTCCAGGGCCTGCTCACCCTGCTCATCCTCGTCGCCCTCCTGCGCTGGGACGAAGCCCGCGGCCCGGAGCGTGACCGCCGCCTCATCCTGGCCGGCTTCGCCATCGGCCTCGGCCTGGCCCATCACCGCCTCACCCTCCTGCTCCTTCCAGCCGCCGCCGTCTTCATCCTCTGGGGAGACCCCGGCCTGCTCCGCCGCCCGCGCGCCTGGCTCCAACCTGCCCTGGCCCTGCTCCTGCCGCTCCTCCTCTACGCCCTCCTGCCCTTGCGCGCCGCCGCCGGCTCGTTCGACGGCAGCTACGCCCGCATCGGCTTTTGGGGCTGGGTAACAGGCGGCGGCTACAGCGCCTTCCTCGCCGGCAACCCCTTCGGCATCGACCGCAGCTTTGCCGACCTCATCGCCATCGTCTTGGCCCAGTTCGGGCTGCCCGGCGCCGTCATCGCCCTTCTGGGCTGGCCCACCTGGCAGATGCAGCCGCGGCGCTTCGCCCTCCTGGGCCTGGTCATCCTGACCGACCTCGCCTTCGCCGCTCGCTACCTGGTGGCCGACATCGAAGTCTTCCTCCTGCCCGCCGTCCTCACCCTCTGCCTCTTCCTCGCCGTCGGTCTCACCGTTGTGTGGGACGCCGTCGCCATCTACCTGAGCGGCTTCGCCCGGCGTCTGCTCTCCCCCGCCTTCCCCCGCCGCCTCGTCGCCGCCTTCTCGCTCCTGCTCCTGATCTGGCCCCTGACCCTCGCCTGGCAGCGCCTGCCCGAGCAGAACCGCAGCCAACCGCCCGGCCCGGCCTGGGGCGTACACGATTACGGCCTGGACATGCTGGATCATCTGCCTGCAGACGCCCGGCTGGTGGGACTGTTGGGCGAGATGACTCTGGTCAGATACTTCCAGCGTACCCAGCGCCTGCGCCCAGATGTGCACACTCAGGCCGCCGACCCCGAACCCGAGCGCCTGGCCGCCATTGCCGCCAGCATTGCGGCCGGCCAACCCACCTTCACCACCCGCCCCCTCGCCGGCCTGGCCGAAACCTTCAGCCTGGACGCCGCAGGGCCACTGATCCGCGTCTGGCCGGCGGGGCAGGACCAGGCCAGAGCTGAGTTGCAGCCTGTCGGGGCGCAACTGACGCCAGAGATCACGCTGGCCGGCTGGGACATCGCCCTCCGCCAGCCGGCCAGCGGTCCGGCCGTCCGGCTGCGGCTGGCCTGGCAGGTGGAGGCCCCACCGCCCGACGATCTCAAAATCTCGGCCCGTCTGCTCACCCCCGACGGCATCCTCCTCGCTCAGAGCGATGCCATCCCCGTCCACAATGCCTACCCCACCACCCGCTGGCGCGCTGGCGAGACGATCCTCGACAGCCACGACCTGCCCTTGCTTGCGCCGCCCAATGGCCCGGTGACGGTGCAAGTCATCCTCTACCGGCCGCACGATGGCTCCGAGACGGCGCGCTGGGAACAAAATGGGATCGTGCTTGACGGCAGCAGAGGATCGGCGCCGTGAAGCGCCTGCGCGTCCTCTTCCTCAGCCACTGGTACCCCACCGCCGAGAACCCCATCGCCGGCATCTTCGTGCGCGAACACGCCAAAGCCGCCGCCCTGGGCGATGAAATCCTGGTTCTGCACGGGGCCGGGCCAAAGCAGGGTGTGACCGGCCTCTGGCAGATGGAGGAGGAGCGCGACCCGGCCCTGACCGAGGGCATCCCCACTTACCGCGCCTGGCACCGGCCCAAACCCCTGCCCGGCCTCACCAGCTTCCTCTACCTGTGGGCGATGCTGCGGGCGGCCTCCCGGCTACGTCGCTCTGGCTTCCGCCCGGACATCCTACACGCCCACATCTACGAGGCAGGCGTGGCAGCCGCGCTCCTGGGGTGGTGGTGGCGGCTGCCGGTCGTGATCAGCGAGCACTCCTCCGATTTCCCGCGGCGCCGGCTGCCGCTCTGGCAGGTAGCGAAGGCTCGCTTCGCCTTTGGCCGCGCGGCCAGGGTGCTGCCGGTCAGCCAGGCCCTGCAGAACGGCATCGAGCAGTACGGCATCCGGGCCAAGTTCGAGATCGTACCCAATGCCGTCGATCCGGCCCTGTTCCACCCGCCCCAGCGCCCCCGCGCCCACCACGGCCCGGCCAGGCTGCTCTTCGTCGGCTCGCTGATCCCGGTCAAGGGCGCGCCCATCCTGCTGGAGGCGCTGGCCCGCCTCCAGCGCCAGCGGCAGGATTGGCAGCTCGACCTCATCGGCGACGGCGTCTGCCGGGCCGAATACGAACAGATGGCCGCCAAGATGGGACTGAGCGACCAGGTCCGCTTTCATGGCCGCCAGAGCAAGCCCCAGGTGGCGGCGTGGATGCGCCAGGCCGACCTGTTCATCTTGCCCAGCCTGTGGGAGAATGCCCCCTGTGTGATCGGCGAGGCGCAGGCCACGGGCTTGCCGGTGCTGGCCAGCGAAACCGGCGGCCTGGTCGAAATGATCACAGCCGAGACCGGACGACTGGCCCCAGCCGGCGACGCCGACGCCCTGGCTGACGCCATCGCCGGCCTGTTGGACATCCTCCCCACCTTCGTTCCGGCCTCGATCCTGGCCTACGCCCGGCGCTATCACCTGGCCGAAGTTGGCCAGCATCTGCACGAACTCTACCGGCGATGTCTGAATCCTTGAACCCTTATCACCCCCTCCCCCGCCCGGCCATGCAGCGCGGGCGTCAGGCGCTGGTGCTCGAGCGCAGCGCCGGCAAGCGCGTCTTGCATGTGGGCTGTGTGGACGCCGGCCTGCTGCACGAGCGCTTTGCCCGCGGCGAACTCATGCACCAGAAACTGGCCGCGGTCGCAGGCGAACTGTGGGGCGTGGATGTGGACGCGACCGGGATCGCCTTCTTGCAGGCGCAGGGCTTTGGCAACCTGTTGGCAGGCGACATCTGCGAGCCAGAGACACTGCGCCAACTGCGCCACCGCCCCTTCGACCTCATCATCGCCAGCGAAGTGGTCGAGCATCTCGCCAACCCCGGCGCCTTCCTGGCATCGGCCCGGCAGATCATGCATCCCGGCCACACCGAACTGATCATCACCGTCCCCAACGCCTTCAAAGTCGACACCCTGCTCTGGATGATGCGTGGGGTCGAGCTGGTACACCCCGACCACAACTATTGGTTCTCGCACCACACCGCCACCACCCTGATCGGCAAATGCGGGCTGCATGTGCGCGAGGTCTATCCCTACTCGCTCCAGCGCTGGGGCTGGCGCGGCCAGGGCCAGGCCGCCGCACCTGCTGGCGGGGGGATGGCCGTCCCGGCGCCGGCGCGCGGCCTGCGCCTGGCCCGCATTGCCGGCTACGCCCGCTCGCTGCCCAAGCGCCTGCTGATCTCCTGGCTCTATCAACGGTCGCCCTTCTTCGGCGATGGGCTAATCATCGTCGCCGTCGTCCCCGCGCCCGACCTGCCCCGCCCCGCCGGATGAAAACCGTCCTCTTCATCGTCCACGACTACCCGCCCATTCACACGGCCGGAACCGAACGCGTGCTCAAATTCGCCCACCACCTGCCCGATTTCGGCTACCGCCCACTCATCCTCACCACCGCCCGCTATGGCGGCCTGCCGGATGACCCCTTGCACGGCGTCTATCGCGCCGGCGACCTCATCCACACACTGTTCTCGCCTTGGCGCCGTCGCTCCCGCGACCTTCCTGCTGAAACTCAAGTCCAGATCGCCACCCTCTCCGGCCACAGCCGGCTCGGTCGGCTGCGCGATCAGTTGCTGACGCCCGATACCAAGCTGGGCTGGCTGCGCCCGGCCGTCCGCCTGGGCCGCCAGTTGATCGCCCGGCACCGGCCCGCCCTCCTCTTTTCTAGCTCCCCGCCCGAAACCGCCCACCTCATCGCCCGCCGCTTGCAGCAAAGCAGTGGCCTGCCCTGGGTGGCCGACCTGCGCGACGGCTGGCTGTTCGAGCCGCCGAATCCGAGCCTGCGGCAACCGGCCTGGCGGCAAGGATGGGAAGCCCGGATGGAGCGCGATGTCGTCGGGCAGGCATCCGCCATCGTCGCGGCCACCGACCCGATCGGCGATGACCTGCGCCAACGCCATCCCCAGGCCGCGGCCAAGATCACAACCCTGAGCAACGGCTACGACGAGGCCGAATTCGCCGGCCTGGAGCGACACCCCCGGCCCGACGACCGCTTCCTGCTCACCTACACCGGCTCGCTTGCGGCCAGCCGCGCCGGCACCAGCGCCGAAGCCTTCTTCCAGGCCCTTGCCCTCCACCGCCAACAGCACCCGGCCACAAAGCTGCGTGTCCGCATGGTTGGCAACATCTCCGCCGCCGAGCAAGCCGCGGCGCCGGCCCTGGGCGATCTGGTCGAGTTTGTGCCGGCCGTCTCGCGCCGCCAGGCCCACCAGCACCAACTCGACGCCGACGCCCTCCTGCTCATCACCGCGCCCGGCCAGCGTAGCGTCGCCACCCTCAAATTGTTCGAGTATATTCGCGCCGGCGCCCCCATCCTGGCCCTGGCCGCTGACAACGCCGCCGCCGCCATCGTCCAGGCCGACGACCTGGGGATCACCGTCCCCCCCAACGACCCAGCCGCCATCGCTGCCGCCCTCCCCGCCCTGATGCAGCGCCCCCGCAACGACGCCGCCGGACCGGATTTCGAGCGCCTCCGCTCGCGCTACGAGCGCCGCCAACTGACTGCGCAGTTGGCTCAGATCTTCGATTCTCACGGAACTCGGAACCCGGAAGCTTGACCCCAAAACAGCCATGACCCGGCCCGACCTTTCCATCATCCTGGTCAGCTACGACGTGCGCGACCTGCTGCTGGCGGCGCTGGCCTCGCTGCCCGTGGCCGCGGCCCCGCGGCGGTGGGAGGCCATCGTCATCGACAACGCCTCACACGATGGCAGCGCCGACGCCGTGGCCAGGGAGTTCCCGGCCGTGCGGCTGCTACGCAATCAGGAAAACCGAGGCTTCGGGGCCGCCAACAACCAGGGCATCGCCCTCGCCCAGGGCCGCTATCTCCTCCTCCTCAACTGCGACACCGTTGTTGCCGCCGGAGTCCTGGCCGGGCTGGTGGATTTCATGGATGCACACCCCCACGCCGGCGCCTGCTCCCCGGCTCTGCTCTTGGCCGACGGCGCGGCCCAGCCCTACGCCTTTGGTCAGGACCCCAGCCTGGGCTATCTCCTGCGGCGGGGGATCAACCGGCTGCTCTGCAGGCGGCCCCTGCACGACTGGGCCACGTCCGCCTCGCGGCCCGTGGATTGGGTCTCCGGCGCCTGCCTGGTACTCCGCCGCCAGGCGCTGGCCCAGGTGGGCGGCTTCGACGAGGCCATGTTCATGTACTTCGAGGATGTCGATCTCTGCCGGCGGCTGCGGCAGGCCGGTTGGGAGGTGTGGCATCACCCGGCGGTGGGGATCACACACCTGGGCGGGCAGAGCCTGAAGCAGAATCCGGCCGCTCGGACCGCGTATCAGCAGAGTCTGCGCTATTTCTATCGCAAACACTATGGCAGGGCGGCGCAACTGGCCCTGAACTTGACTCTGGCCGTCTATCGCCGGCTCGCCGGCTGACGGAGCCTGGCTGTGGTAGAATGGGCCAATGCCGACAGCAATCATGTCTGATCCCTCACCCTCCCGCGAGCCTTTGCCCGGAACCGTCAAACTCTACGGACGGCATCTCTTCGTATGCACCGGCGCCGCCGACTGGCCCGCGCACATCGAGGAAGACGGCGGTTTTTCCCAGGCGCTGAATCAAGCCATCCAGACGCAGACCCTGGCCGTCCCGGTCAAATTGACGGCCTGCGACGCCCCCAGCCTCGGCCCCGGCGTCGACCTGCTCGTCTTCCCCGACGGCATCCGTTACCTGGGCCTGAGCGAGGCCGATTTCCCGGCCCTGATCGACGACCATCTGCTGGCGAATCGCATCAGCCGCCGCCTGCGCTGGGAACCGGCGCCCGGCTTGTTCATCTTCGTCTGCACGCACGCCGCCCGCGACGCTCGCTGCGGCGAGTGCGGCCCGCCCTTGTTGCAGAGTCTGGCCGAGGAACTGAGCGGGCGCGGGTTGGAGGCTGCGGTTCATTTGCACCGCAGCAGCCATGTCGGCGGCCACAAATACGCCGGCAACGTGCTCATCTATCCGCCGGGCGACTGGTACGGCTATGTCACTGCCGCCGATGCTCCCCGCCTCGTTCAGGGCGCGCTCCTCGGCAGCCACATCCTCGCCGACCTCTGGCGCGGGCGTATGGGCCTCAGCCCCGACGAAGCCATCCGCCTGGCCAACACGCGCCCGCGGCCCTAAGCCCAAGTCGGGGCAAGGCTATCAGCGCAATTCGCCATCTCCTGCCGAACGACGGAACCGGCACGGAACACGGAACGCAGTACACAGAACCCAGAAAACGCCCATGCTCACCCCAACCGCCCCAGCCGCCGAACGCCTGCCCGAAATCATCCGCCGCCTGCGCCTGGCCCATCCCGACGCCAAATGCGCGCTCGATCATGGCAACGCCTTCGAGCTGCTCGTCGCCACCATCCTCTCAGCCCAGTGCACCGATGAGCGCGTGAACATGGTCACACCCGCCCTCTTCGCCAGCTATCCCACCCCGCGGGCCATGGCCGCCGCCGACCGCGGCGATCTGGAAGAGGCCATTCGCTCCACGGGCTTCTATCGCAACAAGGCCAAGCACATCCAGGAAGCCTCGCTGCGGCTGGCCCACGACTTCGATGGCGAGGTTCCGCCGCGCATGGCCGACCTGATCACCCTGCCCGGCGTGGCCCGCAAGACGGCCAACGTCGTCCTGGGGGTGGCCTACGGCATCGCCGATGGCATCGTCGTCGATACGCACGTCGATCGCCTTTCCCACCGCCTGGGGCTGACGACACAGAACGACCCCAACAAGATCGAGCAAGATTTGATGGCCATCACCCCGCGGGCGGAGTGGATCGACCTGGCCCATTTGCTGATTTTTCATGGCCGCCGGGTGTGCAGCGCCCGCAAACCCGACTGCGCCAACTGCCCGCTGAACGACCTCTGCCCCTCGGCAGAAGGGCTTTGAAGCGAGGCGCGGATGGAGAGGGTGGGGTGGTCAGGCCAGTTCGGCCAGCACCGGCAGATGGTCGGAAGCAACGCCGGCGGGGTCGCCCTGCCAGCGCCGGCACGAGCGCAAGTCGGGGGCCAGCGGTTCGGAGACGAAGATGTAATCGATGCGGAACAGGGGGTCGGGCCGATTACAACAGGTGGGGCCGGCCCCCTCGCCCACCTGAGTCCAGGCATCGACATAGCCCGCCTTCAGCACCCGGTTGATGACCTTTGGCTCGTACAGGCTCAGGCCCAGACCCTCGACCGTGCGGCGTAGCCCGTCCAGGCTGGCGGCGTCGGCATAGTCCGCCGGGTTGAAAGCGTTGAAATCGCCCATGAGCACATGCGGCCGCGTCCGATCCCGGATCGTCCAGCTCAGCAGGGCCTGGGTTTGGGTCAGGCGCACCTCTTCGGATTCAGCGTCCAGGTGAGTGACATAGACGGTGAGGGTGCGTGTGCCGTCGGGCAGGAGGATGCGCGTTTCCAGCAGGCCGCGCGGGGCATGGCCGTTGCTGGGCGTCAGGTGGTGGGCGGCAGAGGCAAGGATGGGCCAGCGCGAGAGGAGGGCGTTGCCAAAACTGCGGCCGGGCCGGTTGAAAGCCAGGGGGAAGGTCTGCGCCTGGCCGAAGACAAAACCCATCCCCAGCCGTTCGGCCATGATCTCAAGCGCCGGTCGATCCCAGCCCTTCAGCCGGGCCGGATGATAGACTTCGTTCAGGCCGATGATGTCGGCGTCGCTGGCGCGGAGGACCGCAATCGTGCGTTCCAGGTCGGTGACGCCATCGACGCCTTCCCAATAGTGGATGTTGTAGGTGAGGAGACGGGGCATGGGGTGACGAGACGCAAGTGGCAGGTGGCAGGTGGCTGTTTGAGCGTTGAATGTTGACTGTCGATTGTTGACCGTTGATCATTCCTCTTCCGTTTGGCAGCAGCGGCGGGCCTGAGTATCATGCCTGCGCCGATGGCTTGTCAACCTGCCGGCGTCAAAGCCATGCCGAGGATCATGCGATGAAACAAACTCCCTGGTGGAAAGGCTCGCGCGGCGAGTGGTATGTGGTTGCGCAGGGCTTGATCCTTTTGTTGGTGGGTTTTGGCCCGCGGTCGTTGCCAGGATGGCCGGCCTGGTCGCAACCGTGGTCGACCCTGGCCGCCCTCCTGGGCGGGATTCTCATCATTGGCGGCGGCGCCCTGGCCCTGGCAGGGTTGCTGCGCCTGGGACCGAATCTGACCCCGCTGCCCTACCCTAAAGACGAGGCCGTTTTCATCGCCACCGGCGTCTATGGCCTGGTGCGCCACCCCATCTACAGCGGCCTCATCTTTGCCGCCCTGGGCTGGGGGCTGCTGGTGCACGGCGGGCTGAGCATCCTCTACGCCCTCTTGCTTTTTGTGCTCTTCGACCTCAAATCGCGCCGGGAAGAAACCTGGCTGCGGGCCAAGTTCGCCGCCTATGCCGCCTACCAACAGCGCGTGCGCAAACTGATCCCCTTCCTCTACTGAGATCACCCTAACCACGAACCTATGCCCGAAACCACCGACCTCATCGCCCGCACCCCCTGGCCGCGCACGCGCGAGTCATTGGCTGCCGACCTGCGCCAACTCGGCGTCGCGCCCGGCATGACCCTGCTTGTCCATTCCTCGCTCAGCAGTCTGGGCTGGGTGGTGGGGGGTGAAGCGACCGTCGTCCAGGCCCTGCTCGATGTGCTCGGCCCGGACGGCACCCTGGTCATGCCCGCCCATTCTGGCGCCAACTCGGACCCGGCCCAATGGAGCCGCCCGCCCGTGCCCGAAGCCTGGTGGCCGGTGGTGCGAGAGCATACGCCCGCCTTCGACCCTCACCTGACCCCCACCCGCCAAATGGGTCGCATTGCCGAACTTTTCCGCCGCTGGCCGGGCGCTGTGCGCAGCTATCATCCCCAGGTCTCCTTCGCTGCCCTCGGCCCCCAGGCCAAATTCATCACCGCCAACCATACGCTGGAAGACAGCCTGGGCGAAGATTCGCCGCTGGCCCGCATCTATAACCTGGATGGCTGGGTGTTGCTGTTGGGCGTGGGGCACGGCAACAACACTTCGCTCCACCTGGCCGAATATCGGCAGCCGGCGCCGCCCAAGCGGGTGGAAAACAGCAGCGCCATTCTTGAAGACGGACGGCGGGTCTGGCGCACCTATGCAGACATCGACCTGAACGACGAGCCGTTTCCCGACCTGGGGGCCGTGTTCGACCGCACCGGTCATGTGCGGGTCGCGCAGGTTGGCAGCGCCGAAGCGCGGTTGTTCCGCCAGCGGCCGGCGGTGGACTTTGCCGTCGCCTGGCTGGCGGCGCGGTCGGTCTAGCGCCCGCGCTCCCCGCGCACGTAGGGCGTACCCAGGGCAGCTGGCGCGCCCAAGCGTTTCTTCAGCGCCTCGCGCGAGCCGAGCACAAGGATGAAAATGGTCAGGGCATAGGGCAACATTTGCAGAAAGAAACCCAGGCGGGGGTTGTAGAAAAAGGGGTTGGCCAGGCCCAGCAGCACTTGCGGCCCCTGCAAATCCAAAATCAGGCGCCGCAAAGCCCCAAACATGTAACTCCCCGCCGCCGCTCGCCACGGGTTCCACTGCGCAAAGATGACGATGCCGATAGCGATCCAGCCCTGCCCGGCCGTGGTCAATTCGCTAAACCAGCCCGGCGACACGGCCAGACTGATGGCGGCCCCGCCCAGCCCGGCCAGCAGCCCACCCACGAAGACGTAGAAATAGCGCAGGCGATAGACATTGATGCCCAGCGTGTCCGCCGCCGCCGGGTACTCGCCCACCGCCCGCAGGTGCAGCCCTGGCCGCGTGCGGCTGATGTAGAACCAGGCTGCCGGCGTCAGCAAATAGCCTGCATAGACGAGCACACTGTGATTGGTGAACAGGATCGGCCCCAAGAGAGGGATGGCCGACAGGCCGGGGAGGGTGTAGGAGGGGAGCAACGAGATGGCGCCGGCTTTGCTCAGCCCCTCGCCCAGCACCATACTCAAGCCAATGCCAACGAAGTTGATGGCCAGCCCGCTCACCACCTGATCGGCCTGCAAGTTGATGACAACGAAGGCGTGCAACAGGCTCAGTAATCCGGCAAAAAGCATGGCCAGGGCCACGCCCAGCCACGGCTCGCCCACCTGCACGGCAGTGCGATAGGCGGTCATGGCGCCGATGAGCATCATGCCTTCGACGCCCAGATTGAGCACGCCTGCCCGTTCAGCGAAAATCTCGCCGATGGAGGCGAAGAGCAACACGGTGCCGGTTGCGATTCCAGCCTGGAGGATGACGATCCAATCGAGCATGGGGGCCTCATTGATCCGCGAAGGACGCGAAGAAACGCGAAGAGGATTGTGATCCGCGAGGGACGCGAAGAAATGGTGATCCGCGAAGGACGCGAAGAAACGCGAAGAGGATTGTGATCCGCGAAGGACGCGAAGAAATGGTGAGCGGCGAAGGACGCGTAAGGAGGGCGGGGGAAGGAGCGATATCAGGGGGCCACTGAGCGGGCTTTGGCGCGGCGCTGAGGGCTGTGCAGTTCCTCGCTCCAGATATGGCGGCTCCATTCCAGCCTGGGCGAAGCGCCAAGATTGATCAGGACGCCGACTTCAATCTTGGCGGCCTTCAAATAATTGAGAATTTGCGCCTCCTCCTTCGCTGTCAATCGATCCATGGCCTTGATCTCGACCATCACCGAGCCATAAACAAAAAAGTCGGCGACATAGGTCTTCTTGAGCGGTCGTCCCTTCTACGTGATCCGCAACTCTTTCTGCGCCTCGAAAGGAATACCCCGATCGACCAACTCCAGCGCAAGCGCCTCCTGGTAGACCGCCTCCAGAAAGCCTGAGCCAAGCTCAGTATGCACCTCCATCGCCGCGCCTACAATGGCATCGACCTCATCCTTTGCCAGCAGTTCCAACGTCGCACCTCCTTATGCTACTGCGTGAACCATAACTGATGATGCCTGGCCTCATTTCCAGCATCTTCGCGTCCTTCGCCGATCAAATCCTCTTCGCGTTCCTTCGCGTCTTTCGCGGATCAAGACCTACTCGCGCCCGCGGAACACAATCCGCAAGCGATAGCGCCAGAGAATGCTGCTGGCAATGACACAAAAGAGAATGATGCCCTGCAACATACGCGGGATGCCAGACGGCTGAATCTCGCGACCGGCAAGGATGAGACCGCCGAAAAGGACGGAAACGGGGATCACAGCCAGGGGATTGAGATTGGCCAGCCAGGCGATGATGATGCCGGTGAAGCCATAGCCCGGCGAGATCGCCCCTTGCAGCCGGTGAACGACGCCGGCGATCTCGGACATCCCCGCCAGCCCGGCCAGCCCGCCCGAAAGCATCATCACCAACACCGTGTTGCGGACGAGATCGACGCCGGCGTAATGGGCGGCGCGGGGATTGTCGCCGATCAGCCGGATCTCATAGCCCCAACGACTGCGGTTAAGGATGAACCAGGTCAGGATGGCCGCAACCACCGCCAGGATGAAACCCAGGTGCAAGGTCAACCCGCCCAGGGTGGGAAAGCGGGCGGCGTAGTCGGTCAGCCGGGGCATCCAGGCCGTCTTGGGAAACATCGGCGACATCTGGAACCCGCCCTCGCTCCAGGCCCCGAACACCCAATACAACACCCACGACAAGGCGATGTAGTTGAGCATCAGCGTGGTGATGATCTCGTTCACATTCAGCCGGGCCTTGAGGAGGCCGGGGATGAAGCCCCAGAGGGCGCCGCAGAGAAAGCCGGCCAGCATCATCGCCGGCAACATCAAGAGGCGCGGGGTTTCGGGCGGCAGGATGGGGAGAAGGACAACGGCGCTCGCCCCCCAGGCCCCCATGTAGAACTGACCTTCGGCGCCAATGTTCCACAGCCGCATACGAAAGGCCAACGCACAGGCCACGCCGACCAGGATCAGCGGCGTCGCCTTGACCAGCGTATCGTTGATGACCCCCAGACTGCCGAAGGCCGCCTTGAGGATGTGCTGATACGAACGCAGCGGCTCACCGCCAGCCAGCCAGAGAATGACGCCGCCGATCAACAAGGCGAGGCCAACGGCGCCAATGGAGAGCGCCGCCGGCAGCCAGGCGGGGGTTTGCATCCGCGGCTCGACGCGGATGGCAATCGGGAAGCGACTTTTGCGAACGCTGCTGCTTGCCGTCATTATCATCTCCTTGTCAGGCAGAAACTTTGTCGCCAACCTTCATCCCGCACATCATCAGCCCGATCTCGGCCAGCGATGTGTCTTCGGGCTTGACAACGCCCATGATCTGGCCCTCGTACATGCCCAGAACACGGTCGGAGAGAGAAAGCAACTCCTCCAATTCCTCGGAAATGAGCAGGATGGCCGTGCCCTGCGCCCGCTCATTGAGCAAAACGCGGTGCACCGATTCGATGGCGCCTACATCCAGCCCGCGCGTTGGCTGCACCGCCACGATCATCTTGGGATGAGCGGTCATCTCCCGGGCCAGGATCGCCTTTTGCAGGTTGCCGCCCGAAAGCAAGCGCGCCTGCACATCCACCGTCGGCGCGGCAATGTCGTAGGCCGTTTTCAGTTCTTGCGCCTGCTGGCGGATGGCGGGCCGGTTGAGCACCCACCCGCGGGCGATGGGCGGATGACGATAGCTCTTCATGATCAAATTCTCGGCCAGACTCAGGCCCGGCGAACTGCCGACATGGTTGCGGTCTTCGGGCACATGCGAGATGTCATGGGCAATGGCCGTGCGAGGAGAATGATTGCTGATCTCCTCGCCGTTGATCAACACCCTGCCGCCGGTGCATTTGCGCAGCCCGGTGATCACCTGCGCCAACTCGCTCTGGCCGTTGCCCGCCACGGCTGCGATGCCGACGATCTCGCCGGCATGCACCTGCAACGACACCTCCTTCAGGGCCGGCAGCCCGCGGTCATTTTGCGCGCTCACATGCTGCACATCCAACACCACCTGGCCCAGGGTAGAGGGCGGCTTCTGGAGGGTGAACACCACCTCGCGGCCCACCATCAGCTGCGCCAGGTCGCGCTTGCTCACACCCTCGGTCGAAACCCCCGCCGCCGTGACTTTGCCCTGTCGCAGCACCGTCACCCGGTTGGCGATGGCCCGCACCTCATCCAGCTTGTGGCTGATGAACACGATCGAATGCCCGCGTGCCACCATCCCGCGCAGGGTCACGAACAACTCCTCCACCTCTTGCGGGATGAGCACCGCTGTCGGCTCATCCATGATCAGCACGCGGGCGCCGCGGAAGAGCATCTTCAGAATCTCCACCCGCTGCTGCTCGCCCACCGAAAGCTGCCAGATTTTGGCCTTGGCGTCCACCTTCAGCCCGTACTTGTCTTGCAGGGCCAGGATCTCGTCGTCCAGCCTGGCCATATTCATATAGAAGCGCGGATGGTTCAAGCCCAGCAGGATATTCTCGGTCACGGTCTGCGAGGGCACCAACATGAAATGCTGATGCACCATCCCCAGTCCGGCGGCGATGGCATCGCGCGGGGAATGAAAATCTTTCCTCTGTCCCCTGACAAAAATCTCACCCGCATCCTGCCGGTACAGTCCGGCCAGGATATTCATCAACGTGCTCTTCCCCGCCCCATTTTCGCCCAAGAGGGCATGCACCTCGCCCTCGCGTAGGTCGAAATCGACACGATCATTGGCCAGCACACCCGGAAATCGCTTGGTGATGTTGACCATCTCGACGGCGTTGGTCGCCGGACTGCGCTCGCTATCGGGCATGACTTCCTCGTCGGGAAACGGAACGAAGGGAAAAGCAGCGACGCCGCGCCTTGCGCAACTGGCGCGGCGTCGTCTGGTTGATGATGACTTACTGGTTCAGACCCATTCGCCTCATTCGCATCCTTCGCGGATCACTGACTACTCGCTCAGAGCCGGCAGTTCGGCGGTGATGCCATCGGCCCACCAATACATGCCGGTCTTGCAGCGGGGTTCGTTGCCCACGGCAAAACAGTCGATGTCCACCTGTTCCATCTTGGCGCCGGCCGGCAGCACCTCGTTGCCCTTGTTGTCTTTGAGCGGCCCGGCAAAGACATCGAAACGCGTGAACTCGCCCTTCTGCATCTTCGCCAGGATGTCTTTGACTTCGGCGATGACTTCGGGCGGCAGATCCTTCATCCCGGCGGTTAGTTCCTGGCCTTCCATCAGGCCGAACAAGCCGAGGGCGCCGGTATCGGCGTCGAAGTATTCCCAGCCGGGCTTGTAGCTGCCGTCGATCACCTTCTTGGTGATGTCGGCGTACACTGGCCCCCAGTTCCAATAGGGGGCGGTCAGGCAGCGTTCGACCTTGCAGGAGCCGTACCAGTCATAGGTGATGCCCCACTTGCCTTTGGATTGCGCCACATCGGCCACGGCCGGCGTATCGGCGCCGGTGAAGACGACCTGAGCGCCGGCGTCGAACAGCGAAGCAGCGGCCTCTTTTTCGATCACGGGGTCATGCCAGGTATTGATCCAGCGCACATCCATCGTGCATTCGGGGCAGGTCTTCTTCATGCCCAGGGCGATGGCATTGCCCAGGCGCAGTTCTTCGGGGATGGGGAAGGTGGCCATGTAACCCAGCTTGGGGTTGCCATCGGCCTTGGCGCGCGCCCCGGCGACCATCCCGCCCAGGTACTTCATGTTTTCCATCGCCCCAAAAAGATTGCCGAAGTTCGACTCATTCGACTTGAAGCCGCTGATGTGGACAAAGGTGGTAGTGGGGAACTCACTCGCCACCGTCTCCATCGGGTCCATGAAACCGAACGAGGTGCCGAAGATCAGCTTGAAGCCCTTGCGGGCCAGACTGCGGAACACCTGCTCAGAGTCGGCGCCCTCGGGCACATTCTCGATGTAGGCGATATGTGTGTTGGGCACATTCTTCTCGATATACTCCAACCCCTCGTAATGCGCCTGACTCCAACCGCCGTCATCGTGCGGCCCAATCAACACCATGGCCACATTGGTCATACCGCTCATCACATCCGGGATCTGCAGGCCGCCCTGCTCGGCTGCGGCGGTCGGCGCTTCGGCGGGCGCTGTTGTCGCCGCCGGCGCAGCCGACTGACAGGCGCTGAGCAGCATGGCTACCACAACCAGAAGGGCTAACAAGCCCCACAACTTACTGCGAGACATGGGTTCTCCTCCTTGAGAGAATCAGTTGGTTGAAAAAGAACGATGGACGAGCGGCAGTGATGCCACAATCTTGCCTACATGTACACCGCTGTCATTGGTCAATTATATGGAGCAATCCCTATCTTGCAACTTGGCGCAAGTGCGTCGCCTGATGCAGCGTCGATCACACCTGCCTGCCTGCGCTTTGGCGCTCGATGAACCGCCCGCGCCCTGCCGCGCCTCTGAACGCTCCCCCTGCGACGATCACCTCGCCCCGGCTCAGCACCGTATCCGTCCAGCCG
>CAYWPZ010000038.1:0-24007 GCA_964460135.1 uncultured Caldilineales bacterium
CTGTGGGTCGTAGAGGATGGCGACGACCAGCACGGGGATGAGGCCGCCGCCTCCGGCCACGAACAGCCGGGCAATGAGGTCGGGCGGCGAGATGCGCAGGGCCTCGAAGAGGGCGAAGGTGATGGCGGTGAAGATGCCCAGAGCGATGCCGAACAGCCCGCCGAGGATGATCACTTCCAGACACTTGATCAGGAAAGCGAAGCGGTCGTCGGCCGTGCGCTGGCGCCAGAGCAGGTAGAGGCCGATGGCCGTGATCGCAGCCAGGGGGAGGTGGATAGAGGACAGGGTGACGTACTGTGTCTGGAAGGCAAAGGGGATCATGCCCGGATAGAGCAGGTAGGCATAGATGGAGAGAGCGACGATGCCCGTTGCCGGCACAGCCAGTCGCGGCCAGCGCCCCGCCCCGGCCAACGCCAGATAGACCATGATGAAGATGGCGCTGACCGGCCCCGCCGCCAGGAAAACGCCCGGCATGGTGTTGGCCCCGTCCACCTGCACGTAGAAGCGGTCGCCCGACAGCAGCCAGAGTAGCAGGCCGTTGAGCACGGCCAGGGGGATGACCCAGGCCCAGGCAACCGCCCGCTCTTTGACCTGCTCGGCGGCATAGGCCAGGCGATAACGCCAGGCGGCGAATAGCAGGTTGTCGGGCGTCTCGGCTTGAAGGATGTTCACGGCCTCGGCGAAGGCTCCGGCCTCGCCCGCCTGGACGGCCTGGTGATACAGGCGTTCGAGCGGCTCGGCGTCGGCGCTCAAGGCGCGGATGGAAGCAAGATACGACATAGCGGCGTCTCCTTGTTGCGACTGAACGGACTACCCAGAATAACAGTCAGCTCAGTATGCACTCCTTTCGCTGCCAATCACCGCCAACTGTGGGCGGTGAGAGTTTTTGGTAGGCGGGGAACGACTTCAGTCGTCCCTACGAGTCAATGGCGGCCGGTTCGATGCCGTCGAAGAGTGGGCGCAGACCGGCGTCGGGAAGCCAGGTTTGCAGGCGATCGGGCCGGAAGTCGGGCAAGACCAGGGAGAAGTACGTCAGCAGGCCCGCCCGGTCGGCGGGGGTGAGGTCGTAGCGCAGGTCATGCAGGTATTTGGTCAGCACGCCGGCGGGCAGCCCCAGGCGCGGGGCATAGGCGCGGGCGATCTCAGGGATGTGGGCCAGACCCTCGGTCTTGCTGGCGTACAAGGCCTCGACCACTCCCTGGCGGTGGATGAGCGGCAAGGCTTCGCGGCGGGCCGCCCAAAGCGCAAAGACGAACGGCAGCCCGGTCCATTTCAGCCATTCGTCGCCCAGGTCGAAGACAAAGGGCTGGCCGCGGCCGGGGATTTCGCGGCGATGAGCGGACTCGACCAGGGCGCCATCGCCGATGAGGAGGGCGGCGGAGGCGCGGCGCAACATCTGCGCCAGGTCTTGGGCTTCGGCGCCGTAGCGCGGCCGTACCCGCCAAAAATGCTCGGCCAAGATGCGCACCAACTCGGCCGACGTCGCCGATTCGTTGGAGAGGGCGATGCGGCAGTCGTCCAGTTCGCGCGGGTCGGCCATCCAACTGAACAGCAGAACGGTTTTGACCGCGCCCAGGGTGGCGATGGAGAGGTCGGGCAGGATGGCGACGCGGTCGTCTATTTGGGCGGCGGCGATGGCGCTGATGGGGGCGAGGTCGATCTCGCCGGCGGCCAAGGCCCGGTTCAGTTCGGTGGGCACCCCGCGGCGGAACTCGACGCCCCGCCCGGCCAACCGCTCTTGCAAGCGGTAGTAGAGCGGCTCGACGTTGAGGTAGTCGATGATGCCAAGGGTAAGGGGGCGATGGCCGGAAAAGTCACTTTCTGGGGTCATAAGATGATGTCAGGATGAACACAGTGACTTGACAGTGCTGCCGTTTCATGGCACCATTCAAGTCGTGAAACGGAGCCACCAAAGAACATTGGAAGCGATTTTCGCCCGCCCAACCAGCGGCAACATTCGGTGGGATGATATCGAATCCCTTCTCATTGCCCTGGGTGCAGAAATCGAAGAACGCGAAGGTTCAAGAGTGGCGATCATTTTTGCCGACCAACCACCAGCCATCTTCCATCGTCCGCACCCATCACCGATGACAGACAAAGGCGCTGTGGCAGTGATGCAGAAATGGCTAGAGTTCCTGGGATACAAACCCTAGCAGACAATCTATGGCAACTATCATTCAATACGACAAGTATATTGCTGCTATCGAATACGATCCGGATATCGATCTATTTTTCGGTAGCGTAATCAATCTCAGCAGCCCGCTTACTTTCTATGGCAAATCCACAGAGGAATTGAAGCGCGAGTTCGAGAAATCGGTCCAGACCTATCTCGAGATCTGCAGAGAGCGCAACCTGCAGCCCGAAAAGCCTTTCTCTGGCCGCTTCAACATCCGCATGACGCCTGACCAGCACCGGCGCTACACCCATCGAGCCGCAACTGAAGGCAAAAGTCTAAACACCTGGGCTATCGAGGCGATGGAGCAGGCCAGCCGATGAGGTGAAGCGTCATTTCAATTCGATGTGGGTGATCTTGACATCGCCCTCGATCCGGCCATCCTAGCAATCCGCGCCTGAAGCGGTCAATTCAACTCGATGTGGGTGATTTTGACATCGCCGCGGCGGGTCTTGCGACTGTCGGGCGCATAGTGCTCGATGGGTTGGTCGTAGACTTCGATGATGTTGTAGAGGGTGTCGCGCTCGACCGGCGTCTTGCCCACGGCTTTGATGTAGCGCAGCAGGTCGAATTTGTCCAGGTGTTCTTCGGTGGTGGCGCCGGCGTCGTGGTAGATTTTTTCTTCGACCACGGTGCCGTCGATGTCGTCGGCGCCAAAATGCAGGGCCAACTGGGCGATGGGGGGGGTGAGCATCACCCAATAGGCTTTGATGTGGGGGAAGTTGTCGAGCAGGATGCGACTGACGGCCATCGTCTTGAGGGTGTCGTGGGCGGTCGTCCAGTCCAGCCGCCGGCCCAGGTTGTTATTGTCGGGGTGGTAGCGCAGGGGGATGAAGGTCTGGAAGCCGCCGGTGTCGTCCTGTAATTCTCGCAGCCGCAGCAGGTGATCCACCCGGTGCTCGTACTGCTCGATATGGCCGTAGAGCATGGTGGCGTTGGTGTGCAGCCCCAGCCGATGGGCGGTGCGATGGATAGCAAGCCAGGTGTCGGCGTCGGCTTTTTCGGGGCAGATCTGCCGCCGGATGTCAGGGTGGAAGATCTCGGCTCCGCCCCCCGGCATCGAATCCAACCCGGCCGCCATCAGACGCCGCAGCACCGTTTCGTGGCCGAGGCCGGTCAGTTGGGCAAAGAAATCGATCTCGACGGCGGTGAAGGCCTTGAGGTGCACCCAGGGATAGGCCTGTTTGAGGGCGCGCAGGATGTCTTCGTAGTAGTCGAAGCCGAGCCGTGTGTGCAGACCACCGACGATGTGGAACTCGGCGATGCGCGGGTGCACATCCGGCCGGATATGTTCGACGATCTCGGCCGGCGTCCAGGTGTAGGCGCCGGGGCTATCTTCGCGCGGGCGGGCAAACGAGCAGAAGTTGCAGTGGAAGGCGCAGACGTTGGTGGGGTTGATGTGGCGGTTCTGGTTGAAGTAGACGTACTGGCCGCCGTTCAGCCGCCGGCTCACCAGCTCGGCCATCTGGCCGATGGTCAGCAGGTCGTGGCTGCGGAAGAGGCGCACACCGTCGTCGAAACCAAGTCGCTGCCCGGCCTCGATCTTGGCCATGAGATCGGCTAGTGACTCGGTAGATGGCGCAGAGGCAGCAGAGGTGAAGGGCGGCAGGGGCGGAGCAGAGAGGGTGGGTGTGGCTAACATAGGACGGGAAGGGTGTGGGCTGAGTTCAGGGGGCAACTTTGAGCATGGGCAAGAAGGTATGCTGGCCGCCGGCTGCGACGAGGATGGTCTGGACAGGGCTGTAGGGGCCGACATTGCCTTCGCTATCGACGGCGGCAAGACGCCAGAAGTAGCGACCGGGCGGCAGTTCGCGGTCGGGGACGAAGTTGGTGCGTTCGAGGGCGGGAACCATGCCCGGAGAACCGGCATCCGACGCAAGCCGGGGGCCGGCGACAGGCTGGCCATTGGCGAGTTGGAGGGGGAAGAAGTGGATGAGTGTGGCCGGAATCCAGGCATCCACCTCTGGTGTGTGGAAGGTGGGCTGGCCGCGGAACAGGGTGTCGTCGATCTGCAGCTTGTAGCCGCTTATGGGGAAGTCGCCGGCCGGGGGGGCGTGCCAGGCAAGGAAAGGTCGGGCGCCAACAAGGGCGTGGGCGGGCGGCCATTCGGGGATGGGAGCGCCGGGCAGGGTGTGGCCGAAGGCTTGCTGCTCGAAGGTGGGGTAGAAGGCGCTGGGCGCGAACGGCCCCGGCACCCACAGGGGGTCGCGATTGAGGAAAATGCCAGGCCCCCAATCGGTTGTCCACGACTTGAACCAGAACGAACGGGTGATGCCATGATTGCGGAGTCGTTGGTAAAGCTCGACCAGGGCGGCGCTCGACGTGTCTTCGCCCCAGCCCCAGTGGTTCAGTTCCGTGATCCAGAGTTCGTAGTTCATCCCGGCCAGGGGGGCTTTCAGCTTGCTGATCTTCTCCTCGTGGGCGCTGAAAGCGTGGAACGTGACCACATCTACGTCCTCGCGGATGTCTAGCGGCCCGCGCAAATTCATCAGTCGCTGCAAAAAGGCCGGGCCATAGATGTCGGACAGCCCGCCCAAGAGCAGTCGCCCGCCGGGGTCGTGGGCATCGATAGCCTGGCGCGAGCGTTTGACCAAGTCGGCATAGACCGGGACGCTGCCGTTGTCGGGGTCGTGCGGCACATAGAGGAACTCCCACAGGTCGGGTTCGTTCCAGATCTCCCAGTCGTGAACCTGATCTTTGCCCTGCCGGCCATAGCGGGCCACCAGATCGGCCATGAACTGCGACCATTCGTTCATGTCGGTGGGAGGATAGTTCTTGACCGTACTGTTGATGCATTCGGCGTCGTTTGGCCCGGCCAGGGTGGCCCAGGCGGGGGTGAAGAAGACTTCGGGCACGGGGACGATGCCGTAGTTTTTGGCCAGTTGGAAAGCATAGTCCATATCATCCCAGAAGTACTGGTCGCGACGCGGCTCGATCATGCACCACCAGGTGGAAATGCGAGCGGCGCGCACCCCGGCAGCGGCGCTCTTGCGCATGATCTCATCGAGCTGGTCGATGCGGATCTCGCCGGACATGCGCGGCCAGGCTTCTTCGCGGGGGAAGGTCCATTGCCAGGCCGGCCCCATGATGTCCATGCCGTAGGGCGACTGCGACTCCGGCTGGCGCAGGGGGTCGGGGGGCGTTTTCTCGGCCAGGGCCAGGGATGGGAAGAGCAGGAGCAGGAGCGAGGTGAAGAGAGGGAGCAGGGGCTTCATGGCGGGGGAATGGGGTTTGTTGCGTGTTGCGTCGGCGGGATTCGCAATGCGTTCGTTGGCGCGTCATCGATGGTCTGGCAAACGTTAGTGTAAGCCAGAGGGGCGCATCTTACGGCGAGCGCACCGCGGCCACGGTCAGCGGGGCGGCCATGCCTGCGCCGGTGGCGGGGTCGTAGAAGCCGGCCACCAGGGTGTAGTCGCCGGGGGGCAGGTCGGACGGGATGGGCAGCCGGAAGGCGTCGTGGACGACATCGCCCGGCCGCCAGAGGGGGGCCGGGAGGTAGAAGCCGCCGGGGCGATGGTCGTCGGCCTGGGCGACTTTGTTGCCGCCGGCGTCCAGCAGGTGGAGGAAGCTGTGCCAGGTGGTGGTGGGGGTTTGTGTGACCCGCCAGATCAGGGTCACGGCCATCTCGCCGCCGGGGGCGCCGTCGCCCGACCAATCGATGCTCAGCCAGCGCAGGTAGGGGCTGTAGGGGCTTTCGAAGCTGTGTTCGGGCGTGTGGTGGGGGCCTTCGATAGCTATGACGCCGGCGCCGCTTGCTTCCAGGCTGGCATCCACCCGGTAGAGCGCCTCCAGGCCGGGCATGGGCTTGATGGCGTAGACGGGCCGGCCGGTCGCGAGGGCCGTGGCGAGGGTGGTGTTGAGGTCGGCCCAGGCGGGGTCAGGGCCGATGAGCGGGAAGAGGGCCGACCTCGCCGGCGCCCGACCTTCGACGTATTGAAAATAGAGCATCGGCGTCATCTCGTCGCGGTCATTGCTGACGAGGATGGCGTCGGCGGGCAGGGGCAGGGCCAGGATGTCGAGCCAGCGCAGGGTGGTTTCGTAGGCCCGTGAGCGGTCGAACTGAGGGCGATAGGCGACGAAAAGCAGGTAAGGCAGGATGAGGATCAGGGAGGTGAGCGGCAGCAGGAAGTTTCGCAGCCGGGTGCTGAGCGCCCGCGTTGCCAGCTCGACCACATAGGCCAACCCCAGCCCCAGCCAGAGGGTGGCGATGAGGTAGGAGGGGATGTAGAAGGCGGCGATGTCCTTGATGCCGTAGAAAAGGTTGAAGACCAGGCCGCAGAAGAAACTGACGCCGGTGAGGATCAGGGCCGGCAGTTGGTCTTCGAGCGCCAGGGCGACGAGGCCGAGGACGATGAGCGCCAGCCCCACCCAGCCGAAGTGGGCCAGGAATGCCTGCGCTGCCGCCGGAATCTGCGCCAAAGCCGCCGCCGGGCCGTGGAAGCTGGGGGCAAAGCCCAGGCCGAGGACAAAGCGCAGCACCCCGGCCGCGCTCTCGTCGAAGAGATCCAGCGTCAGGCCGGGGGCCAGGACCTGGTGTAGCCAGGGGCTGGATGAGGCCCGCAAGGGCGCATAGAGGTAGAGAAGCAACGGAATCAGCAGCCAGGGCGCCAGCCTGAGCAAGCGGCGGAGGCCGAAAACATCCGGGCGGACAAGGAGGAGGTAGAGAATGATGCCGGGGAGCAGGAGGACGACCGTCAGGTGATGGGTCAGGGCCAGGCCGAAGATCGCGGCCAGGGTGAGGCCGATCAACCGGGCCGATGGCCCGCGCCCCTGGCGCAGTCGGCTACCCCCCACCGCCAGGGTGGCGCCCAGCAGCGCCGCCGTGAACGCCGCCTGCAGGGTGTAGACCTCGGCTTGCGTGGCCTGCGCCCACAGGGTGGGATTGGCGGCGAAGACGACCGCCGATAGCCCGGCCAGCCAGCCGGCCCCGCGCTGCCACTGCAAATGCGCTGTCAGTTGCTTCAGGGCTTCGTAGGCCAGCAGATAGAACAAGCCCACGGCCGCGCCGCCCCACAAGGCGCTGAAGTGGTTGGCGCCCTGAGCGGGATTGGCCTGATAGAGCTTGCTCCAGAACCAGCCCAGGAGATGGTAGAGTGGGTAGCCGGTGGGATGTGAAAGGCCCGCCACCGGCAGGGTGAATTGGAATTCGCCGGCATCGCCGGGCAGTACGGCCGGCGCAGCCGTCAGCCGGTAGGCGAGGAAGGCGGCCAGACCGAGGGCGAGGGCAGGGAGCAAAGAGCGCGGACGCATGAAAGGGCGGCTCAATCGACTCGCAGCCAGTCGAAGGCTGCGGCCAGGGTGCGGAAATCGCCGTCGATGGGCAGGAAGGCGTCGATTGGGTCGATGACTTCGGCGGCGGTCCCAGGCGCAGCCCCAACGACGCCAACCAGGGCGTGCGCCTGCCCGGCCAGCCCTGTCGCGGCATCTGCGCCGGAGCCCAGGCGGCGAAAGGCCTCGATGACTTCAGGGGTCAAAAAGGCGCCCGCCCCCTCGCGCGTGGCCAGGATGACGATGAGGCCGCGGGGCAGGCCCGCCAGAAAGCCGGCCAATCGTTCCACCTCATAAGTGTTCGCCACGGTGTCGAAGCCGCGCCGATCCAAGATGCGACCGTTTTTCTGGTCGATGACCGTCACGTTGTATCCCCGCCGTCCGGCTGAGGCGGGCGTCTCGTCCCCGGCGCTGTCGCTGAGAGTGATGTAGGCCTGGTCGAAGCTATGTACTTCGATATCGACCGGGGCCTGAACGCCGGTGGCGCCGATCATGGCCTGGCTCAGGACGGCGCGCGGGCTGGCGGCGCGGCTGAATTCCAACCACAGATGGTTGATGCCGGGTTGCGGGGCCAGGTCGAAGCTGTAGTCGCGCCAGCCTTCGGCCATCTCGACCTCGCCCACCTGCCGGCCGTTGAGGGTGATGCTCAGGCGTTGGGGCGCAGCGCCCGGCCAGACGAAGGGTGTGGCCCGGAACGAGAGCCGCCGCGGTCGGGCATCCTCGCTGCGAAACAGAAGGTGGCTGCGGCGCTCGCTGGCCCAAATGCCCGACGCCCCGCCCACATCGGCCTCATCCCTGCTCCAGCCCTCGCCCCGCCAGGCGTCGGTCGGCTGGCCGCCGAAATCCAGGGCCAGCGGCAGGGGCGGGCCTGGCTCGACGCCGTAGACGCGTACAGCGCCATCATCCAGCAGCGGGGCAGAGGTGTGCGGGATCAGGTCGAGGGCCAGTTGCTGGCTGGGCTGCCAGGTGTCAGCATAGGGCAGGCGGCCGGGTACGGGCGGCAGCAGCAGCAGGTAGCGCACACCCCACAGCGCCAGCAGGTCGTCCACCTGGTCGCGGGCCGCGGCCAGGGTTTCGGCGTCGGGCGTTTGCCCGGTTTCTTGTTGGGTCAGGGCCTGCACCAGCGGCAGACGGGCGAAGTAGTCGAACTTGATCGGCGGGTTGCGCGAGGTGTTGCCGGAGAGGATGGGCTTGCCGTGGGCGGTCATGTAGTATTGGGCGCGGGTGTCTTCGGCCCCCAGGACGCCGAAACTGTTGCGCCAGCCCATGGGGATTTGCAGCGCCGCTCCCTCGGGCAGGCCGGCCAGGCCGCGGACGGCGGCGGGGATGCGGGCGCTGGTGGTGGGCAATGGCATGGCCGCGTGCTCGAACAGGATCAGGCCAGCACAAACCACGGCAATCACGCCGCCCATCCTCCCTGCGTCTCCCCCTCCCTGCGTTCCCCCTTCTCTGCGTCTCCCCATCACCCTCTCGCCCAGCCAGGCCACGCCCCCCGCCGCCAACACTGCCAGCGACAGCATCAGCACGATGCTCCAGCGGTTGGCGGCGCGGTTGCCCTGGACGAAAGGCAGGTAGTGTAGGAGCAGGAACGGCAACGGGATCGAAGTCTCGAGGCCGTCGAAATCGAGGCGATAGTTGCCGCGGATTTGCAGCAGCGGCCCCAGGGTGAAGATGGCTGAAACAACGGCGGCGATCACCCAGCCGCGGGCGCGCTGCCAGGCGGACGCGACCCCCACCAGGGCGAGGGCGAGGGTGACGTAGCCTAGGAAGACGGTGTTGATATCGTTGAACGGCCCCGTCCCCTCTTGCACCGCTCGCAGAGAGGCGGGCCAGTCGCTGCCCCAGAGCGGGTGCAGGGCCGTGGGTGTGAACCAGCCCACCAGGTCGGCCGAGAGCTTGAGGGCGTCGCCCCAGCCGGCCAGGAGGAAGTTGGCATGGGTCAGGGCTTTCACCGTCGGCCAGAGAGAGGGGAGGGTGAAGACGACGGCCAGGGTCAGGCCGGCGGCCAGGGCCAGCCAGCGCCGCGGCCATCCTGCCGAGCGCCCAAACAGCAGCCCCCGCAGTGGCTGGGCCAGAAGCAGACAGGCGGCCAGGAACGCCATGAAGACGCCGTACTGCATGTCCACCAGCAGGTTGAAGGCGCCGAACAGGCCCAGCAGGAGGGCGTTGTGGCGGTTGGGCTGCTCGAGCGTGCGCAACAGATAGAGGACGAAGAAGGGCAGCCAATGAACGCTGTGGATGTTGTAGTGGCCCAACGCCAGGTAGATGGCGCGATTGCTGCTGAAGGCAAAGATGACCGCAGCCACAAGCGCAGCCGCCTGGCTCCGCCTGCCCTCTGCTATCCCGCCCGTGGTCAGCGTCCACCGGGCCAGCAGATAGGCCCCGAAGCCCGAAATGACGATGCTAAAGAGCAGCCCCAGGTTCGAGGCCAGCGACCAAGTGGCGGCCAGACCCAGCGGCAAGGCCAGGATGGCGGCCATCAGGTTGTAGGTGTAGAGGATCATCTCCATCCCCAGGGGATAGAAGATGTCGGGGCTGAAAAAGACCGAGCCGCG
Source organism: uncultured Caldilineales bacterium (assembly GCA_964460135.1). Taxonomy (GTDB): domain Bacteria; phylum Chloroflexota; class Anaerolineae; order J102; family J102; genus SSF26. The sequence continues at coordinate 9,997 of CAYWPZ010000038.1, forward strand.
GCCATCGAGCAGGCTGTGCTTGAACCACCACTGCGACCAGATGAAGGTGTATTCGTCGTAGGCCCAGGTGTCGGAGCCGGGGACGAGGGCGGCGCTGGCCGCGGGGTGCAGGGGATCGAACAACGGCCAGACGGCGGCCAGGGCAAGGACGAGGAGCAGCCCGAGGATCAGGCTGTGACGGCGAGGCATGAGGAAGGCGGGTGGGGACGGGTGACGACGTTGAGTCGGAATTGGGAAGCATCGTACCACAGCCGGGAGTTGGGGCGCAATGAGGGGAAGCGGTTGGGCCAAAGAGATATGATTTCCGTCATTGCCAGACATCGTGCAAAGTGTTACAATGCCGCCCGGTCTTACCACAAAATTCATCCCTTTTCCGAGGAGATTCCAATGTCAACTTCTATCACTGAGCTTCTTGGCGCCGACGCCGAGAGCTTGCTGAGCTATACCTGCACCGGTATCCCGCAGTCCACCCTGCACCTGCCCGGTCCGGATTATGTCGATCGGGTATTCTCGCTCAACGATCGCTCGCCGGTGGTGTTGCGCAACCTGCAACTGATGTTCGATCACGGCCGCCTGGCCGGGAGCGGCTATCTTTCGATCCTGCCGGTCGATCAGGGCATCGAGCACTCGGCCGGGGCGTCGTTCTCGCCCAACCCGGCTTACTTCGAACCGGCGAACATCGTCAAGCTGGCGCTCGAAGGCGGCTGCAATGCCGTGGCCTCGACGCTGGGTGTGCTGGCCTCGGTCTCGCGGCTGTATGCGCATAAGATCCCCTTCATCGTCAAGCTCAACCACAACGAGACCCTGAGCTATCCCCTGCAATACGACCAGAATCTATTCGCCAGCGTCGATCAGGCCTTCGATTTGGGCGCGGTGGCGGTTGGGGCGACGATCTACTTCGGCTCGCCCGAATCACGGCGCCAGATCCAGGAGATCAGCGAAGCCTTTGCCCGCGCCCATGAGCTGGGTTTGGTGACGATCCTGTGGGCCTATCTGCGCAATTCGGCCTTCAAGAAAGATGGCGTCGATTACCACCTTTCGGCCGACTTGACGGGCCAGGCCAACCATTTGGGCGTGACGATCGGGGCCGACATCATCAAGCAGAAGATGGCTGAGAACAATGACGGCTATCGCAAGATCGGTTTCGGTCACACCAATAAGAAGGTTTATGAGCAGCTGACAACCGAGCACCCCATCGACCTGGTGCGCTATCAGTTGGCGAATTGCTACATGGGCCGCATCGGTTTGATCAATTCCGGCGGCGCTTCGGGCCAGAACGATTTCGGCGAGGCTGTGCGCACGGCCGTGATCAACAAGCGGGCCGGCGGCATGGGGCTGATCTCGGGCCGCAAGGCTTTCCAGCGACCGATGGCCGAGGGCGCGGCGCTGCTGAATGCCGTCCAGGATGTCTATCTGGATGCCAGCATCACCATCGCCTGAACCCCAGTTTTCGTCTCACCCCTCACGCCGCCAGAGCACCCCTCTGGCGGCGTGAGGTTGGACGCGGATGAACACAGATTGGCCCGGATTTTGTTCTTTGGTGCGATGCACTTCGCGCGCGGGAGAAGGTCGCGTCAAGCGCGGAGTGCGTCGCACCTGAACTGAGTCCCTATCGCAGACGCACGAAGATGTACTCGGCCGCCTCGTTGCTCACGCGGTGCTCGCTTGCTCCGGCCAGCACGCTCAGGCCGGCGGCGTCGCGTCCGGTGATGGTGATGGGCGTGGCCGGAAACAGGCCCAACTCGCCCAGCCGTCGCAGCAGGTCGGGGTCGTGGTCGCTGACTTCGTCGATGATGGCCGTCTGGCCGGGGAGCAGATCGATCAGCCGATTGGGGGAGGTGCGGGCGATGTGGCCGTCGCGGGTGGGGATGGGGGCGCCATGCGGGTCGGTGGTGGGGTGACCGAGCAGGGCGTCGATGCGGTCTTCCAGGTCTTCAGAGAGAATGTGCTCCCACTTCTCGGCCTCGTCGTGCACCCTGTCCCAGGGCACACTCAACGCCTCGGCCAGATACAACTCGACCAGGCGGTGATGGCGGATGACCTCGAGGGCGATCCTGCGACCGGCCAGGGTGAGGGTCACACCCTGATAGCGTTCATGTTCGACCAGGTTCATCTCGGCCAGTTTCTTGACCATGCCGGTGGCCGAGGCCGGGGCCACGCCCAGCCGCTCAGAGAGCACGGTCGTGGCGACCTTGCCCTGTTCGCGTTCGATCTCGAAAATGGTTTTCAGATAGTCTTCGACGGCGGGTGAGCGCATGGGAAAGGTAGGCAAGGCAGGGATGGACGATGGCCGAATAAGCCCGCCTGAAGGAAGGAATCGCCATCGTCAATCGTTTATCGTCCAGCACCGCCGCCCATTGTAGGCCCTCTCTCAGAAGCCGTCAAATGACCGCAAACTCGGAATGCGAAGCTGCGACGCACCTCTGTACCATGCAGCTATTCGTAGCGCAAGGCGTCGATCGGATTCAGGCCGGCGGCGCGGTTGGCAGGATAGAGACCGAAGAAGATACCGATGCCCAGCGACACTGCCAGCGCCAGCAGCACACTGTCGGCGGTCACTAGCGCCTGGCTGCTGCCCAACAACGGCGTGATGATCTGAGCGCCGCCAACGCCCAGGGCCACGCCCAGCGCCCCGCCCACCACGCTCAGCAGCACAGCCTCGGTCAGGAATTGGATGAGGATGTCGCGCTGTTTGGCGCCCACAGCCTTGCGCAGGCCGATCTCGCGCGTGCGTTCGGTGACGCTCACCAGCATGATATTCATGATCCCGATCCCACCCACGAGGAGCGAAATGGCGGCGATGCTGCCGAGCAGGGTGGTGAAAGTGCCGGTGGTTTCTTCAACCGTGCTGAGAATGTCGGCCTGATTCTGCACCGTGAAGTCATCTTCCTGGCTGCCGGTCAGCCCATGCAAGCTGCGCACGATGGCCGTCACCTGCGCCTGCGCCAGGTCCATCTCTGCGGCCAAACGCACCTGCAAACTGATCTGGCTGATGTCCTGATTGCCGGCGCCGCCCAATTTGAGCTGCGCCGTGCGCAGCGGCATCAGGATGACGTTGTCCTGATTGCCAAAGCCGCTCTGGCCCTTGCTTTCCAGGACGCCGATGACCTCATAGTTCTGGCGGTTGATGCGGATCGTCTGCCCGACAGGATTGATCAAGCTGCTGCCGAAGAGGTCTTCGACCACTGTTTGGCCCAGAATGACGACCGGCGCCAGCGTGTCGTCGTCCTGTTCGCTGATGAAGCGGCCCTGGGTAACCTCATGGTTGCGCACCTCTGCGTAGTCGGAGGTGACACCGCTCACGCTAAGGGTGGTTGTCTTGCCGCCGTGGGTGGCCGTGGCATTGGCATCGTATTGGGGCGCCGCCAACTTGACGGCCGTAGCCAGGGCGCGGATGGCGTCTACTTCTGCATTCGTCAAGCTCTTCGTCGTCTCGCGCAGGCCGCCAGGGCCAAAGCCAAAACTGGCGCCGGCTGTGACCACCAGCAGGTTCGAACCGAGGGATTCGAACTGGCTGACGACTTGTGCCTGCGCCCCCCTGCCCACGGCCACGAGGGCGATCACGGCGGCGACGCCGATGACCACACCCAACATGGTCAGAAACGAACGCATTTTGTGAGCGGCGACCGCACGCAGCGCCACCCGCAAGACCATGATCAGTTTTCGCACGGGTTTTTGCCTCCTGCCCTCTAGCGCGGCCCGGCCAGCAACCTGACCGCGCCGGCGCCGCCGAAGTTGCGGAAGAAGGAGCCAGACTGGTTGTTGGAGAGTTGATAAACGATCTGGTCGCCGGCGACGAGGCCCTTGACGATCTGGGTGTAGGTGCCGTTGCTCAGGCCCACCTCCACCGGCGTCGCCACCGGCTGGCCGTCTGGGTCGGTCGGGTTGGGAACCAACACCTGGACCATGCCGTTCACGGTCTGCAAGGCCAGGGTGGGGACGAGGAGGGCGTTCTGAACGCGGCCGGTCTCGATGGTGACATTGGCGGTCATGCCCACCAGGAGGGGGAGGTTGTCGGCGTCGGTGAGCGAGAGGGGGACTTCGTAGACCATGACGCCGCCTTGCAGACTGCCCTGCAAGGGGACGGAGAGGATCTGGCCGTGAAAGGTGCGGTTGGGGAAGGCGTCGAAGGTGATGGCGGCCTGTTGGCCCTGTTGCACCTGGCGGATGGTGGTTTCATCGACAGAGGCGACGACCTGGAGATGGTCGAGGTTGGCGAGGGTGAGGATGGCGTTGGCGGCGGAGATGCGGTCGCCGACATCGGCGTTGACTTCGAGCACGGTGCCGTCGAAGGGTGCGAGGAGGGTGGCGGCGGCCAGGTCGGCCTCGGCTTCGCTGACGGCGAGGCGTTTCTTGTCCACATTGGCCTGGGCGGCGGCCAGTTTGCTCGCTTCGGCCCCGGCTTCCAACTCGGCCCACGCCTCTTCCGCTGCCTGTAACGCGACCTTGGCCTGTTGCACGGCCAGCTTTGCCTTGGCCCGATCGAGATCGCTCGCGCCCCCGCGTGCCTCGGCCAATGCCTGCTGCGCCTCGGCTACCTCGGCTTCGGCGGTCTTCACTTGCGCTTCGGCCGCCTGCAGGGTCAATTGCCGTTCGGCGCGCACCTGCGCCAGTTGCGACTGGGCCTCGGCCAGCGCCTCTTGCTCGGTGTCAATCTTGGCCGTTTGCTCGGCATTGGCCTTGCCCGCCGATGCCAGCGCCTGCAAGCCGGCGATCAGGCGCTGATGATAATCGACCGTGTATTGCAGGTCGCGTTCGCTGGCGGCCAGGCTGTCGTGTTCGGCCAGCGCTCGCTGCAAGATGGCCAGTTCCAAATTGTCTTGTGCAGTTTGCACGGCCAATTGCAGTTCGGTCAGGTCATGGCCTGCCTCCAATTCTGTCAGCACCGACTCAGCCTCTTGCACATCCAGCTCGGCCTGGGCGACCGCCAACTCGGCCTGGGCGAGTTCTGTGGCCGTCGCCGCCGCCTGCAGGCCGGCCAGCGCCTCTTCGGCTTCCTGCAAGGCGCTCCGGGCCTGATCCAGCGCCAGTGCAAAAGATGACGCTTCGATGGAAGCCAACGCCTGGCCGGCGCGCACGGTGTTCCCGGCCTGCACATCCAGACTGAGCAGTGTGGCCGCGCTTTTCAGGCGCTCGAAAAATAGCCCCTGCTGCTGCACGGCCTCGAGCTGCCCCACCACCTCGATGCTGGCCTTGAGGTCGCCTTGCTGTACGGCCACCGTTTGGGTGAAGGTGTCGGCGGCCTCGGTGGTGGTGGCCGTCTGCGAGCGGTAGAGCCAGACACCCCCGCCGGCAACAGCGAGAACCAGGACGCCGGCTATGAGAGAGCGAAGGGAATGGGATTTCATCGCAGTGCTTCCTGCATCTCAGTCAGGTGGTCGAGCGCCGCCGGCGGGCGGGCCGCCGGCCCCCAAAGCCCGGATGGCGCCGAAGCCAAATTGATTCGACTGGTTGTTGGAGAGTTGATAAACGATCTGGTCGCCGGCGACGAGGCCCTTGACGATCTGGGTGTAGGTGCCGTTGCTCAGGCCCACCTCCACCGGCGTCGCCACCGGCTGGCCGTCTGGGTCGGTCGGGTTGGGAACCAACACCTGGACCATGCCGTTCACGGTCTGCAAGGCCAGGGTGGGGACGAGGAGGGCGTTCTGAACGCGGCCGGTCTCGATGGTGACATTGGCGGTCATGCCCACCAGGAGGGGGAGGTTGTCGGCGTCGGTGAGCGAGAGGGGGACTTCGTAGACCATGACGCCGCCTTGCAGACTGCCCTGCAAGGGGACGGAGAGGATCTGGCCGTGAAAGGTGCGGTTGGGGAAGGCGTCGAAGGTGATGGCGGCCTGTTGGCCCTGTTGCACCTGGCGGATGGTGGTTTCATCGACAGAGGCGACGACCTGGAGATGGTCGAGGTTGGCGAGGGTGAGGATGGCGTTGGCGGCGGAGATGCGGTCGCCGACATCGGCGTTGACTTCGAGCACGGTGCCGTCGAAGGGTGCGAGGAGGGTGGCGGCGGCCAGGTCGGCCTCGGCTTCGCTGACGGCGAGGCGTTTCTTGTCCACATTGGCCTGGGCGGCGGCCAGTTTGCTCGCTTCGGCCCCGGCTTCCAACTCGGCCCGCGCCTCTTGGGCGGCAGCGAGATCGGCGTGCGCTTGGGCGACGGCGTGTTCGGCCTGCGTCAAGGCCAGGGCGTCGGGGCCGGCTTGGGCCTCGGCCAACGCTTCCTGGGCTTCGGCCAGCGCTGCCTCGGCCTGGCGGCCCTGCATTTGGGCGCGCAGGAGGCTGATTTGCTGCTGAAGCTCGGACGTGATGCGGTTGTCCTGGGCGGTCAGGAAGGCATTGTGGGCCAGTCGTAAGCGATCCTGATAGTACGAGTCCGAGTAGGTTTCGGCGGCCAAGCGGCTGTAGACGGTGTATCGTTCCGTCTCTTTGTCTTGCAGGTCGGCCAGCCGGTCTTGGGCGCTTTGGTCAGGTTGGGCCGCGGCCAGGCTTTCTTGCGCCTGAACGAGTTTGAGTTGCGCCTCGCTGACTTTGGCGCTCAGTTTGGCAAGGTCGGGGTTGCGCAGATCGTCCAGGTCTTGCCGGGTCTTTTGCAGGGCGTACTCGGCCTGAGCGATCTTCAGATCCGCCTGCGCTTTCTCCAGATCGGTGGCTGGCGTTTGCAGCTCGACCAGTGTTTGCTCTGCTTCTTGCAGTTCGCTGCGCGCCTGATCCAGCGCCTGTTGGTAGGCAGTGGCGTCGATGGCGGCCAATCTCTGCCCGGCCCGGACGACATTCCCGGCTGCCACCTCAATCGCCGACAGGTAAGCGGCCCCGCTCAGTCGCTCGAAGCGCATTTGCTGGTTCTGCGGCGCGTATAGTTCACCGACGACGTCAATCGACGCCTGGAGATCGCCTTCTTGCACTGCCACAACCTGGGTGAAGGTCTCGGTTTGGGTGGCGGCGGTGGCGCCAGACCGCAGTTGCCACAGACGCTGACCTGCGACTGCCAAGACTGTCAGAACCAGGACAACCGCGAGGGCGCGCGTGATCTTCTTCATGGGCTTGCTCCGATCTTACTGACCTTGTTCGTCCTGGACGTTGTTGGGCGCCAGGTCGGGGCCGCCGCCCAAAAAGCGCCCCGCCGGCGCCACCTGCACCGAGCGGGCGGTGATGCTGCCGTCATCGTTGGGGTTGCCAGAGATGATGACGGCATCGCCGACGGCGAGATCGGCGACGGAAACAGAGGCGTTCTTCTCGATCAGAGTCGTTTCCGCCACCTGTACCCTGACCGTGTTGCCGTTGCGATCGGTGATCGTCAGCAGATTGCCTTCGATGCCCTCGATTTGGCCGAAAGTCATGCCCGGCAGCCCGGCGGCCTCCTGGAAGCGGCTGCCTGCCCCCTGGCCCCGCGGCGTTTGGAAAACGCCATCTTGCCCGGCAATGGCCAGCCCCGCGCCATTGGGCGGGAAGCCGGCGGTAAAGACCGACGCCGCCTGTTGCTTGCCATAAACCATGCCGCCATAGAAACTGCCGGCGGCGATGGTGAGAACGAGGGCAACAAGAAGAACGATCTTGAGTGTCTTGTTCATAGGGTGATCACTCCTGTGTGGTCGCCGTCAGGCCGGAGCCGTCTGGCGATGTCAGATCGTCATTGCTGCGGCTGTAGGCGCGTTCGCCGGCCCGGCGCTGGCTGCGCACCGGACTGTCGGAGACAATGAGGCCATCCTGGATACGGATGACGCGCCGGGTGTGCTCGGCGATCTCAGGCTCGTGGGTGACGAAGATGATGGTAATGCCTTGTTTTTCGTTCAGTTCCTGGAAGATGCGCATCACCTCGGCCCCGGATCTCGAATCGAGGTTGCCGGTGGGTTCGTCGGCCAGGATGATGCTGGGGTGATTTACCAACGCGCGGGCGATAGCTACTCGCTGTTGCTGGCCGCCCGATAACTCGTTGGGCTTGTGATGAATCCGGTCGCCCAGCCCCACCATCTCCAGAGCCTCCAGGCAGCGTTGGCGACCGTTGCTATGGCCCGAGTAGATCAGCGGCAACTCGACATTGGCCAGGGCCGTGGTGCGAGACAAAAGGTTGAAATTCTGGAAAACGAAACCGATCTTGCGGTTGCGGATCTCGGCCAGCTGGTCATCGCGCAGCTTGCCGACATCTTGTCCATCCAGGCGGTAGGAGCCGCCGCTTGGTGTGTCCAACGCGCCCAAGATGTTCATCAGGGTCGATTTGCCGGAGCCTGAAGGCCCCATGATCGCCATCATCTCGCCCGGCCGGACGCTGAGCGTGACGCCGCGCAAGGCATGAACCTGCACTTCTCCCATGATGTAGGTCTTGGTGACATCGGCGATTTCTATGACGGGCGGCGCTGTGTTCATGGCGCTCTCAGTGTAGGACACTCAGGGTTTGGCTTGGTTGAGAAATTGTTAAGAATCTGCTCTCCGGCCTGTTTTAGCTTCCCGGCTCTTGGTGGGCGGCCCGAAGGAGGGGATGATGATAGGTGGCGGCCATGGCCAGAGCGCCTGCCAACGCCAGGATGCCCGGCGCCAGCATGGGGGCGGCACCCTCGAACGTCGCCAGCCAGATTTGCGCCGTGGTTGCGCCGGCGTCTACCTCTTTGGCAAAGCCGAGATTGCCGCTGATGTGGAGGACGACGCCGACCAGGCTGCCCACCACCAGCGCTGCCATCACACCGCGCAACCACAGCAAGCCTCGCCTTTGCGGGCGTAGCAGGGCAACAAGGATGGCGATGAAACCGAAGACGCAGAGCACAAAGGGAATGAGCTGCACCGGCTCTTGATAATGCTCGCTTGCTGCCAATTCGACCGGCGTCGCGAGGCAGATCAAGCCGGAGAGGGCGAGGAGGAAGGTGCGCAGGCGCTGGAGAATGCGGTCCGAACTCATCGGCGTGGCCTGAAGAATGGCCTGCTGGAGCGATCTGCCCCCACAGGCCAGGGCGGCGGGGAAGGCTGGGGTTCAGTTGGCGGCCAGATAGGCGGCGGCGGCGGCGACCTGTTCTGCGCCCACGTGGCTCGCCAGCGCCGTCAGGAAGGCTTCATTCGAGCCATAGGGCCGGCCGGCGATGAGCGCCTGGGCGATCGTGTCATCGACGCCCGGCAGTTGCTTTAGCGTCTCGGCATCGGCCTCATCGACCGCCACCGGCACATAGACATACTGCTCCCACTCGCTCACCTGGGCGTCGCTCACATATTTGCCGATCTCGCGGCGATACTGCTGGATGCTGGTGTAGGGCCGGTACTCCTGGAATTCGCGCACCATGCGATTGCTGAAGCCGGGGATGGCAGCCAGCAGTTCATCGGCCGTCACCTGGTTGAGGTTCAGTTTGGCCGGGGCGCTGCTTTCGGGGGCAGCGAGTGGTTCGGTCGTGTCGGTTTCGTTGCCGGTCGGGGCCGGCGCAGTTGTGGCAACCGGCGTGGAGGCCGCCGGCGCGGACGTAGCGGACGGCATCGCAGCGCTGCCACAGGCCGTCAGAAGCGCCGCCCAGACCAGAATCAGGATAGCCAGAGTAAGGTTTTTGTGGTTCATGGATAGGTGTGGTGATGTTTGGACAGAGGTGAATTTGGGATCAAACGCCATCGACCAGCGGCGACGCGAAGAAGAAGCTGAATCGGAGTATAGGCAAAGATGCGAGGCAAAGGGTTCAGGAATTGTAAAGAAGACGCGCTGAAAACCGCCCGCCGGAGCCCTTGCCCACCCGACAGGCGTCTCACGTCTTGCCCCGCCTTCGCGCCGTTACGGTGTTGTCCGCCCCAGGTCGCGCGGGAACAACGTCACCAGGCGCAGGTTGTTGACCCCCAACATCTGCATCAACAGCCGCTCCAGCCCGATGGCAAAGCCGCCATGCGGGGGCATGCCGTAGCGAAACGCTTCCAGATAGGTGGCGAACGGTTCCGGCGGGTAGCCCGCCCGCGCCAACGCCGCCAGATAGTCGTCGTAGCGATGGAGCCGCTGGCCGCCGGTGATCAACTCGGTGCCGCGGAAGATCAGGTCGAAGGAGTTCGAGTAGGCGGGCCGGGTAGGGTCGGGATGGGTGTAGAACGGCCGCTTGACCATGGGATAGCCGGTGACGAACAGGAAATCGCTGCCGTGCGTCTCCTGCGCCCAGGCGCCCAACCAGCGCTCGTCCTGCGGCGAGAGATCAGGTTCTCCTCGCACATCCACGTCATGTCGGTCGAAGATGAGTTGTTGGGCATCGGCGAAGTGGATGTGGGGGATGGCCGCGGGCACAGGGGGCAGGTCGGCTTCCAGCAGGGCCAGCTCGGCGGCATAGCCGGTGCGCAGGTGTTCGAGGATGCCCGCCACGACATCGCGAGCCATGGCCATGACCGTGAAATGGTTCTCGATGAAGCCGAACTCGACATCGAGGCTGACGTATTCGTTGACATGGCGGGCGGTGTCGTGCGGCTCGGCCCGGAAGACGGGGCCGACTTCGAACACGCGCTCGAAGACGCCGACCATGATCTGCTTGTAGAACTGCGGGCTTTGGGCCAGATAGGCCGGACGACCGAAATAGTCGAGTTTGAAGACATTGGCCCCGCTTTCGGTGGCCGAGGCGACGATCTTGGGCGTTTGGATCTCGGTGAAACCACGCAACGAGAGCGTGGCCCGAAAGCCCGCCATCGCCCCCGCCGCCAGCCGGAAGATGGCGCGACGGGTGGGGTGGCGGTTGGCCGTGACGGCGTGATCCAGAAGGGTGGGGAGCACGGCCTTGATGGCTCGTTTGTTGATCGGCACGGGCAGGTCTTCGGCCACCGGCGAGATGACTTCGATGCCGATGTCGTGCAGCTCGTAGCCGCCGGGGGCCTGGGCTTCGCTCACTACTTCGCCCTCGAGCAGGATGACGGTTTCGGGGCCGAGGCCGGCCGCCAACAGCGGGGCGAGGTCGGCCTCGTTCTCGGTCACGGCCTGCACCGCGCCCCAACCATCGCGCAGGATGAGGAAATCGACGCCGCCCAGGCGACGCAGAGCCTGAACCCAGCCCGCCAGACGGACGCGCTGGCCGATGTGGGCGCTAACTTGGGTGGTGAGGATGCGGTGTTTCATGGTCGGGATGCTTGGGGCGCCAAAGAGCCGCCCGGCCGCTGGGCTGTGGGCTGGGGGTGAGAAGGGGGCGCGACTTGCTGCCCGCGTTTGAAGACGGCAGCCACCAGGTTGGGGCCGTAGCGATAGCTGAGGTCGCGGTAGTCGTCGCTGTCGAGGAGAAGGAAGTCGGCTTGGTAGCCGGGGGCGAGTGCGCCGATGTATTGGCCCAGGCCGATGGCATGGGCGCCGTTGAGCGTGGCTGCGGTCAGGGCTTCGGCTGGGGTCAGGCGCATAAATCGGGTGGCCAGAGCCATCATCAGCGGCATCGATTCGCACCAGGTGGTGCCGGGGTTGAGGTCGGTGGCCAGGGCTACGGCGCCGCCGTAATCGATCAGCTGGCGTGCCGGGGCGAAGTGCGTCTGACCGAGACCGAACGGTGTGCCGGGGAGGACGACGCCGATCACAGGCGAGGCGGCCAGGAGGCGTAGCTCATCGTCGCCGGTGCGCACCAGATGATCGACCGAGGTTGCGCCCAGTTCCACTGCCAGACTGACCCCGCCCATCGGCTCGAACTCATCAACGTGCAATTTGAGCGCCAGGCCGTGCTGTTTGGCCGCCTCGAGGAGGCGTCGCGTCTGGGCCAGATCGAAGACCCCGCGCTCGCAGAAAACATCGCAGAAGTGCACGCCCCGCTGCCGGTGGCTGCGGCCATCTTCCGCCGAGATCGTGTAGGCCGTGTAGGCCAGTTCGGGTAGCACTTCCGCGACCAGATAGGCGACATAGGCATCGCCTGCCCCGCCAAATTCGGGCGGGACGGCGTGCGCCGCCAACAGGGTGGGGACCAGGTCGAGCGGGTGCTGCTGCTCAAGGATGGCGATGGCATCCAACTGCTTGCGCTCGTCCTCCAGGCTGAGGCCGTAGCCAGTCTTGATCTCGGCTGTGGTCGTGCCGTGGGCCAACATGCGGTCGAGGCGGGGCAGGGTTTCGTCTACAAGCTGCTGGAGCGAGGCGGCGCGTGTGGTGCTGACGGTGGCGAGGATGCCCCCGCCCGCGGCCAGGATCTCCATGTAGGTCGTCCCCGCCAGCCGCTGCTCGAATTCGTGGCGGCGGTTGCCGGCCCAGACGGCATGGGTATGGGGATCGACAAAGCCCGGCGTCAGGCAGCGGCCGCCGGCGTCGAAGGTTTGCGCGGGTTCATAGTGATGCTCGATCTCAGCCTGGGGCCCGACCGCCAGCACTCTCCCGCCGGCAATGGCCAGCGCCGCCCGTTTGATCCGCTGCACCTGCCGCATCGCCGGCCCGCGCGCCGCCTCGCCGCCGGCCGGCGTTGCCAGTTCGCCGATGTGGGTGACGAGGAGATCGATGGGCGTTCGGGTCGTGTGCATCGTGCCATTGTAACGCAAAGCGCCGGATTGCAGGAGCGGCAACCCGACGGCGTGGCAAAATCTGATAGTGTCTGCAAAAGGCCGCTTCGTGCTATCCGTCCGTTCGTGTCATTCGTGATCAAAAGCGGGGGCTGTGCGGCGTGGCTGGCGGCAGCGATCAGCGGCAGCTACGCGCGGGCACATCCTGCACCGGGGCCAGGGTCAGGCCGTTGGCGCCGTGCGTCCAGATATTGGGGAAGGAAGCGACCTCGTCGGTCTCGACCCAGAAATAGATGCGGTTGTCGGGGTTGTTGGCAAAGCTGATGTCGACGCCGTCGAAGTCGTAGCGAATCCAGGTACGACCGGCCTCGGTGATGGGGCGGGCAACGGCGATGGGGGCCTGAGAGCGCGGTCGGGCGGGGTCGTTGTTCAGCGCCCACCGCAGCCGGGCCGTGATCGGTTGCGAGACGGCCGGCCCCACTGCCTTCAGGGTGGCTTCGGCGAAGAGATAGGCGCTGATGTTGGCCCGTTGCGCCGTGGTGACGGGCGCGCCGTCCAATGGCCAGACGATTTCTACTTTGGCATCCAAGTTATCGGGCAGTTGCGTCAGCACGGCGGTGGGGAGGTCTTTGTTGGGGGCCAGGGTGCGGGCGTCGGCGCCGTGCGTCCAGATCGTGGGTCGCGTCTCCAGGCCATCGACGGTGACGAAGAAGTTGAATTTGTTCTTGGGGTCGCGGGCGGCGGCCACGTCGATGTTGTTGAAGTCCCAGACGGTGAAGGTGCGGCCTTTCTCTTGGGTGGGGCGGGGCGTGCCGATGGCGACCGGTCGCGCCGGCTCGTTGTTCAGGGCCTGCCATAGCCGCACGGTGCGGTCGAACGCGCAGGCGACGGGGTCGAGGGCCTCGTCTTCGTAGAGATGGGCAGTGATGTTGGCCAGCCGCGCCTCGGTGACGCCGACGTTGTCGTGCGGCCAGACGATCTCGATTTTGGCGATGATGGGGCCGGCCGGGGTGGGCGTCGGCGAGGGGGTGGGCGAAGGGAGGCGGGTGCGGGTGGGGCGCGGGGTGCGGGTGGGTGTGGCGGTAGCCGTGGGCGCAGGCGTGAGGGTGGCCGTGGGGGTCGCCAGAAGGCAGGGGCCGCCATCGAAGATGTCGATCATGCCTGCCTCGTTGGCTGCCACATAGATGCGGTTGTCCCAGACGGCGATGCCCTGGCCGCCGTGGTCGGCTCCCTGTGCGGCCAACGGCAGAGCGCCCACGCTCTCGCCGCTGGTAGCATCGATGACCATGAGGCGGTCGCCGGCCGCATCTACAGCCAACACCTGGCCGGTGGCGGGGTTGTAGGCCAGGGCATAGGGTGCGGCCGGCAGGGCAAAGCGGGCGTTTTCCTGGCCGCTAGCCGGGTCGAGGATGCTCAGGCTGTGGCCATTGCGGCTGCCGACGAAGAGACGATCGCCGGCCTGGTCGATGGCGATGCCGAAGGCATCGCCGCCAGCGATGGGGCCAAAGGTGGCCGTGAGCGCCTCGGTGGCACCGATCGGGTAGCTGAGGGCCGTCACCATGCCGTTGAGATGGCTGACAAAGGCGCTGCTATTGCCGGCCGCAACCAGCGCCGGCAGTGAGCCGAC
>CAYWPZ010000039.1:0-2048 GCA_964460135.1 uncultured Caldilineales bacterium
TTGCCCGGTCGATCTGCAGAGTCTTGGCCGTGATCCCCACCAGGTCGCCTGGCCCCAGGCGGTCGAACGGGACCGGGCGCAGGTCTTCATCGATGATCTCGACCTCCACCTCATCCGGCGCCAGCGAGGCCAGCCGCATGAGTGTGTAGGGCGCCATCGTCGCCTTGCGCAGAAAAGCGCCGTCGCGGCCGGGCTGGATGAGATAGATTTTTCGGATGGGCATGGTCCAGAGGGTGGGTAGTGGGTGGTGTGAACTCGAAAGCGGATGGGCATTATAGGGGGAAGGAAGGGGCGCGTCAAATGATTGTCGAAATTCGCCAGACCGGAAACGCATCAGCCCGCCTGGGTGAAGGAAGCGCCATCGTCCTGGATCCAGCGTCAAACCAAGAGCAGAACCGATGGTTTCGAAGCGACTGGGCCTGGCGTACTCGCAGCCTGCCCACCTATCAAAGCCTGACCAGCATCGCCAACACAGCCGCCAGCAGCACACCGACGACCGTCTATGCCTTGTCGAAGGTCGCTTGCCTGCCTATCCACTTCGTATTGCACCTGTTCGCCGTTGCTTGCCGCCCCACGAAAACCCAAGCTGCAACGCTCGCTGAAGGTGTGTCGCAACCCCTCTCAAGCCAGGAGAAATTGCAGACACCTGAGCCAGAATTCCTGATAGTGTTCCCAAAAGATGAAATTGCAGCCCCAATGCGGGGCCGGATCGGACATGTAGGCCAGGGTCTTGCCCTGACCGAACTGCCCGGCCGCCACCAGCGGGTCGCCGGTTTCGGGCGCGGTCAGCAGCACGTCGCAGCCGGGGCGCGGCAGCACCTTGTTGTAGCCGAGGATGGGCGGGAAAGTACTGAAATCGAGGCCGGCGAAAGCGGCGGCGCCGGCGGCAGTGGGGCTGGCCGTAAAGCCTTCGGTGCTCTCGACCAAATCTTCGTAATCCAGACAGCTGACGGGCAGCACCTCGCGCAGCCGCATGCGGTTCCAGCCACCCTTGCCCATCTCGCCGGTGAAGGAGAGCCAGCCGCCCAGAAACATCATCCGTTTGCCCGCCAGCACGGCCTCGACCGTGAGCCGCACCCGGTCGGGGAAGGTGAGCGGCTGGTTGCCGAATTTCGTGCGGTCGAAGAAGCTAGGCGCAAGCTGGAAGTTCTTGGCCTCGACATCGCTGAAGATGATGACGTCGTAGCTGTCGAGGATGCGTTCGTACTCGCCCGGCCCCAGCTTGTAGAAATCCCAGGCGGGCACGTCCTCGACCTGGTGTTCGCCGCTGCTTTCGAGCGCGTTCTTCAGCCAGCGGCCGTAGTAGTAGAGGTCGATGCCCTTGTAGGCGTAGTTGAAGGGCGTCTCACCAAAGATGGGGCCAATGGAGACGGCCCAGTCGCCGATGTAGTAGATTGTGGCCATAGGAGAAATTGCGAAATGTTGCCGCGATCAGCCAGTGAAGCATCTCCCGCGCTCTGCGTGAAATGTTCTCAATACGTAAACGCCACTTTGATCACGTCGGACGGGCGCTGGTCGATCAGTGCGTAGGCCTCGGCAGCGCGCGTGAAAGGCAATCGATGCGTGATGAGGCCATCGGTGCGCAGCCGGCCCGACGCCAGCAGGCCGATGACGACCTCTTCGACGCGCGGGCGATCCCAAAGCGGGTAGTGGCGATGCGGGCAATCCCAGACCGCCATACTGGAAACCATTGTAATTCGATTGTGATGCCATTCTTCACCCAGGCGCAGGGACTGCGCCCCGCCCTGATAGAAGCCCGCCGCCACGACTCGTCCCGCCTTGCGCACGCTACGGATGGCTTCGTGCAGGGCGGCGTCGTGGCCCGAACACTCGATGGCGACATCCGCGCCGCGATGTTTGCTCGCCGACTTGATGGCCAGGCCGGCATCATCGCTTTCGGGGTCGAGCGCCTGGTCGACGCCGAAGCGCTGGGCCAGGTCGCGGCGGGCAGCGATGGGGTCGATGGCGTCGATCCAGGCGGCGCCGTCGAGCCGGGCCAATTGCACAGCCAAGAGGCCAATCGCGCCCAGCCCGAAGATGGCGACGCG
>CAYWPZ010000039.1:2058-15921 GCA_964460135.1 uncultured Caldilineales bacterium
TGATCTGGGCGTCGTGCACAGCTTGCAAGGCGACGCCGGCCAGGGCGAGGAAGATGGCCTGGTCGGGCGACATCTCCGGCGGCAGGGCGTTGAGTCGATCCCGGTGGGGGACGTGGTCCGGGTCGAAGGTGTGAGTCTGGCGGTGGGGCGAGAGCAGATGCACGAGATCGCCTGGCCGCAAATGCTCGACCTGTGTGCCCACCTCAGTCACCCGCCCCACCCACTCATACCCCAGCAGCGGCTGCGAAATCGGATCGCTGCGCGATCGAAACAGCCGCAGTTCGGGATCGAACTCCTTGTCGGCAAAGGGCGATGTGCCCCGGTAAAGATTGAGCTCGGTGCCGTGGCTGATGCCGCTGATCACGGCTTCGGCCCGCACTTCATGGCTTCGCAACGGCGCTTCGGTGTATGCGGCCAAGCGGATCTGGCGAGGGCCGATGAGTTCGAGTTGCAGAGGCATTGGCGGTCAGATCAGCGGTAGGGGGACGGGGCGGCCCGAAGCCGCCGAACGGTAGACGGCCTGGACGATCTCCACCGCCCGCAGGCCGTCCCAACCGGTGACGCGCGGGGAGCGTTGCTGGCCGATGGCGGCGACGAAGTCGAGCAGCATGGCCCGGTCGGCGTCGGAAGCCCAGGCCAGCCATGCCGGGTGCTGCGGCCGGTTGGAATAGGCGGCCAGGTTCTGGCGAAAGGCGTCGACATCGACCACGGCTTTGTCGCCGATGAGGTTCATGGTCAATCCACCCCAGGTTGGCCAGTTGGCGGGCCGGCTCCAACTGCAATCGATGCTGGCGAAGGCGCCATCGCCAAAGGTGAGCATGACCAGCCCGCCGGTCTCGACTTCGACCTCGCTGTGGATGATGCGGTTGAGTTGGGCGTAGACCTCGACCACTTCCTGGCCCAGCAGCCAGCGCAGGGCGTCGGCCAGGTGGACGACATGGTCGGTGGCCGAGCCGCCGCCCGCCAGTTCTTTGTCCACGAACCACTGGCGATAGCGGCGAGGCAACTGGCCCTGGTTGGTGGTGGTGCAGGCATGGATGACGCCGAGGCCGCCGCGGTCAATCAGGGCTTTGATCTCCAGCAGCGGGGCGCTGAAGCGCATGGGGAAGGCGGTCATGAGGAGGACGCCGGCGCGCTCGCAGGCTGCGACCATGGCCTGGGCGTCGGCCAAAGTGGTGGCCAGCGGCTTCTCGCAGAGGATGTGCGCCCCGGCCCCCGCCGCCATCTCGACCAGCGGCCTGTGCCGGGTATTCTCCGAACACACCACCACACCATCGGGCCGTTCGGCCAACAATTCGGCATAGCTGGCGAAGAAACGGGCGCCGTAGCGATGGGCGGCGTCCTGGCCCCGCGCCGCATCCTCATCGGCGATGCCGAGGAACTCGACGCCGGGCAGGTCGCGCAGGTGGTGGGCGTAGGCTTCGGCGTGGATGTGGGCGAAGCTGAGGAGACCTATCTTCATGGGAGTAGGGAGTAGAGTGGTTGCAGGTGAACCGGCTGGCCGGTCTGCGTCGATGCGATGGCAGCCAGGGCGATCTGCAGGGCGGCAAGGCCGTCTTCGGCGGTGACGGGCACGGGGGCGTCGTGGCGCAGGTGGTCGTAGAAGGCCCGGAGCTGGGTTGTGTAGGGGCTTTCGAGCAGGGGGCTGGCGGGGACGGGCACATCGCCGGCCTCATCGCCGGCCGTCTGGTGGCGGAACAGGGCGATAGGCGCGGCGGCGGCGGAGTCGTGCAGCAGCAGGCCGTCGGAGCCGGCGATCTCGAATTGGGTGCGGAAGGTGGGCGGGGGGTAGGCCCAGGAGCCTTCGACGTGCGTGAGGGCGCCGCTGGCATGGGTGAGGATGGCCAGGCCGTGGTCGCCGGGCGAGCGGGCGGGGTCGCCGATGTGTTTGCAGTAGACGGTCGTCACTTCGCCGGCCAGCCAGCGGGCGTAGTCGAAATCGTGGATCATGAGGTCGAGGATCATCCCGCCCGATTTCTCGAAGTCGATGAACCAGTTGTCGCGGGCTTTGCGCGGGCGGAAGACATTGCGCCGCAGCCGCACCACCGCCGCCTGCCCCACTTGCCCCGCCGCCACCGCTTCTTTCGCCCGCACGTATTCGGGGAAAAAACGGACGACATGCCCCACCAACAGCTTCACCCGTGCCCGGCGGCAGGCCAGGATCATGTCCTGGCCCTCGGCGATGGTGCGCGCCAGCGGCTTCTCGCAGAGGATGTGTTTGCCCGCCGCCGCCGCCTGCATCACCATGTCGTGGTGCAGGTGCGTGGGCGTGCAAATGTCGAGGGCGTCGATGTGGGGGAGCAGGGCCGCCAGGTCGGGGTAGGCCGCCGTCCCGTATCGCTCGGCCAGGGCTTGGGCGTGCTCCAGACTGGCGGCGACGAAACCGGCCAGTGGGGCGCCGATCTCGGCCCAGGCGGCGGCGTGTGTCCTGCCCATGGCGCCGACGCCGATGATGCCTATGCGCATGATTCGTCCTCCGTATGCTACCAGACTTTGAATGATCGGCGCATCGTACCAAACATTGGCGCCTGGATAGACAGAACTAGGCCAGGTGAGCCTAGTCTACTTGGCCTGATTTGTCAAACCGGATCGGCCTTTTATTTCACCGCCCCCGCCGTGATGCCGCGAATGAGCTGCCGCGAGAAGATGATGTAGATGATCAGCACCGGCACCATGGCCAGGGTGAGCGACGAAAGCACGGCGTTCCAGTCGCTGACGAACTGGCCCAAGAACTGTTGTGCGCCCAGGGTGACGGTCTTGGTTTTTTCGCCGGGGGCCAGGATGAGGGGGAACCAGAGGTCGTTCCAGATCGGGATCATGGTGAAGACGGCGACGGTGGCGATGGCCGGGCGCACCAGCGGCAGGATCAGCCAGAAGATGCGGTATTCGCTGGCGCCGTCGATGCGCGCCGCCTCCTTGAGTTCGCGCGGCACCTGGCGCATGAATTGATTGAGGATGAAGATGGCCAGCGGCAGGCCCATGGCGGTGTAGACCAGGATCAGGGCGGTGCGGGTGTTGACCAAACCCATCGCCACCACCAGGCGCAGAATGCTGACCGTGCCCAGGCGGATGGGGATCATGATGCCCACGGCCAGGTAGAGGCCGAGGAAGGCGTTGCCGCGGAAATCGTACTCCGAGAGAGCGTAGGCCGCCATCGCGCCGGTGAAGAGGATCAGGAACATGGCGCCGAGGGTGACGAGGATGCTGTTGGCGAAGTAGAGGTCGAAATTCGAGCGCGCCAGCACCTTCTCGTAGCCGATCAGACTGAAAGTGTCTTGCAGAGGCGGCAGCCAGGGGGCGCGGAAGATCGCTTTGCGCTCTTTGAACGAGTTCATGAGGATGAGGACGATGGGAAAAAGGGCCACGAGGGCGGCGCCAACCAAGATGGCGTAGCCGGCTGCTTTACCGGCCCCTTGCCGAAAGAGGGAGCGAGATGCCATTGCCGATGTCTCCTCAAAGCTCGTAGCTTTGCACGCGGCGTTGGTAGCCAAACATGTACAGCAGCACGCCGATGAGAATGATGACGAACATCACCGCCGCCACCGTCGCCCCCATGGTCGGGTTGCCGAGCTGCAACTGCTGGCCGAAGAAGGTGCGATAGAAAAAGGTACCCATGATGTCGGTCGAGAAATTGGGAGCAGCCAGGGCGCCTTGCGTGGTGTAGATGAGGTCGAAGGCGTTGAAATTGCCGACATAGGTCAAAATGGCAACGATGCCCACCGTGGGCAGGATGAGCGGGAATTTGATTCGCCAGAAAACCTGCCAGCCGGTGGCTCCATCCACCGTGCCCGCCTCCACCAGTTCGTCGGGGATGCCGATGAGGGCGGCGTAGAATAGCATCATCGGGATGCCGATGAACTGCCAGACGGAGATGAAGGAGAGGGCGATCAGGGCCGGGCCTTCCAGCCCCAGCCAGGGCTGGAAGAGTCGCTCCAATCCCACCAATCCCAAAATGCCCTTGGCGATGCCCCAAAGCGGGCTGAGGATGAGTTGCCAGATGAAGCCGATGATCACGACCGAGAGCATGGTGGGGAGAAAAAAGACGGTGCGGAAGAAGCCCCGACCCCGAATCCCGCGCGTGGTCAGCAAAGCCGCCAGCAGCAGCCCGATGGAGTTCTGCACCAGCATGTGGATGATGAAGAAGACGATATTGTTGCGAAAAGCGCCCCACAAGCGCGGCCGCCACAGTTCGTCGGTCAGCAAGCGCACATAGTTGGCCGTCCCCACGAAGAGTTCCTTGCCCGACTGGTCGGCGCCGAAAAAGCTGAGGCGCAACGAGTCGAACAGTGGGTAAATCATGAACAGCGTATAGATGATGGTGGCAGGCGCAAGAAAGACGAAAAGATAGAAGGGAAACCTGCGCCCCGGTGGTTTGCTGCGCATCTGTGCCATAAAACCCCCTATGTTTTGCTTTGCCGCAACCCCGCCTGGGGTTGAAACCCGCAGGCTGATACGATGCAAACCTGCTGAAGCAGGTTATCTGCGGTGGCAGAGTGTGCTTCAGCACACTTGAATCGTATCAGGGTTGCAGCGCGCAGTGGCGATCACCCGTAGTAACGACTTCAGTCGTTCTTCTTGGAGAGAAGCGACTGAAGTCGCTACTACGAGACCATTCGCCAACTTATTGCGGCGTATACCACGCATCCAGGCCGTCCTGGATCTGCTTGGCGCCGTCGGCAGGCGTGATGTCGCCGTTGATCACCTGGGCGCTCACCCGCCACAGTTCGTTCTCCAGGTTCGGCTCGCCGCGCGAGAGAATCTGATACGAGTTGCGGATCGTGCTCTCGCACTGGCCGCGCCAACTCAGGAACTCCTGGGCGATGGGGTCGCTCAGACTGATCTCATGGTTCGCCAGGGTGAAGAAGCCGGGCAGGGCGTTGCTGTACAACTCGGCAAACTCCGCTGTCGTCATCCATTCCAGGAACTTCTTCGCCTCATCGGGGTGGGCGGTGTTGGCGTTCATGCCCAGGGCGATGTCGGTGTGGTCGGAGATGTAGCAGGTGTCGGCGCCCTCGGGCAGCGGCGGCGCGAAGATGCCCATCTCGAAATCGGCCTGCTCCCGGAACACGCTGATCTCCCACGAGCCGGTCGGGTAGATGGCCCCCTGGCCGAGCGTGAAGTAGTTCTGCGAATCGGGGTAGGTCTGCGCCTGGAAGCCGTCGGGCAGATAGTCCTTCCACTTCGCCAGGCTGTCCCACACCGCCACATATTGCGGGTCGGTGAACTTCTCCGTCCCCTTGATCAAGCCCAGGCGCCCTTCCTCGCCCTTCCAGTAGTTCGGGCCGATGTTCTGGAAGCCCATCGTCGCCGCCTCCCACTGGTCGGCGGTGCCCATCACCAACGGCGCATAGTTGCCATCGGTCTTGATCGCATCCAGCAGGGCGAAGAACTCGGCCTCGGTCGTCGGCTCCTCCACGCCGAGGGCGGCGAAGGCGTCGGCGTTGTAGAAGAAGCCGTGGATGACCGACGCCATCGGCACGCAGAAGACATCGCTGCCGTCGTCGGTGATCCAGGCGCTCTTGGCTACGTCCGAGAAGTTCTCCATCCCGGCCAGGTCGTTGAGCGAGGCCAGGTAGCCCTTCTGGAACAGGGCCAGCGAGGCGTCGAACGGCCGGCAGGTGATCAGATCGCCCGCTGTGCCGCCCTCCAGTTTGGTGTTCAGCACGCCGTTGTACTCCGCCGGGGCGGTGGGCGCAAACGTGACCTTGACATTGGGATAGTGCTTGTTGAAAGCCGGGATGATGCTATCCTGCCAGATGGTCAGGTCGTCGTTGCGCCAGCTTTCGATGATCAGGTCGCCGGTCAAGTCGGTCGAGCCGGCGGCGGCTTCGGTGGCAGGTTGGGCCGCCCCGGCGCCGGTGGGCTTGTACCACGCATCCAGGCCGTCCTGGATCTGCTTGGCGCCTTCTTCGGGCGTGATGTCGCCGTTGATCACTTGGGCGCTCACCCGCCACAGCTCGTTCTCCAGGTTCGGCTCGCCGCGCGAGAGAATCTGATACGAGTTGCGGATCGTGCTCTCGCACTGGCCGCGCCAACTCAGGAACTCCTGGGCGATGGGGTCGCTCAGACTGATCTCATGGTTCGCCAGGGTGAAGAAGCCGGGCAGGGCGTTGCTGTACAACTCGGCAAACTCCGCTGTCGTCATCCATTCCAGGAACTTCTTCGCCTCATCGGGGTGGGCGGTGTTGGCGTTCATGCCCAGGGCGATGTCGGTGTGGTCGGAGATGTAGCAGGTGTCGGCGCCCTCGGGCAGCGGCGGCGCGAAGATGCCCATCTCGAAATCGGCCTGCTCCCGGAACACGCTGATCTCCCACGAGCCGGTCGGGTAGATGGCCCCCTGGCCGAGCGTGAAGTAGTTCTGCGAATCGGGGTAGGTCTGCGCCTGGAAGCCGTCGGGCAGATAGTCCTTCCACTTCGCCAGGCTGTCCCACACCGCCACATATTGCGGGTCGGTGAACTTCTCCGTCCCCTTGATCAAGCCCAGGCGCCCTTCCTCGCCCTTCCAGTAGTTCGGGCCGATGTTCTGGAAGCCCATCGTCGCCGCCTCCCACTGGTCGGCGGTGCCCATCACCAACGGCGCATAGTTGCCATCGGTCTTGATCGCATCCAGCAGGGCGAAGAACTCGGCCTCGGTCGTCGGCTCCTCCACGCCGAGGGCGGCGAAGGCGTCGGCGTTGTAGAAGAAGCCGTGGATGACCGACGCCATCGGCACGCAGAAGACATCGCTGCCGTCGTCGGTGATCCAGGCGCTCTTGGCTACGTCCGAGAAGTTCTCCATCCCGGCCAGGTCGTTGAGCGAGGCCAGGTAGCCCTTCTGGAACAGGGCCAGCGAGGCGTCGAACGGCCGGCAGGTGATCAGATCGCCCGCTGTGCCGCCCTCCAGTTTGGTGTTCAGCACGCCGTTGTACTCCGCCGGGGCGGTGGGCGCAAAGATGACCTCGATGTCGGGGTAGTGCTTGTTGAAAGCAGGGATGATGCTATCCTGCCAGATGGTCAGGTCGTCGTTGCGCCAGCTTTCGATGGTGAGGGTGACTTTTTCGCTGGCAGGGGCGGCGGTTGGCTCCTCGGCGGGGGCCTCGGTCGCCGGGGCCTGGGTGGTCGCGGCGGCCGGGGCCTGAGTGGGCTGGGCGCCGCCGCAGGCAGCCAGCAGGGCAGCCAGGACGAAGACCAGCGTCAAAACGAGAAAGTTGCGAGACATGGGACTCCTCCTTGAGTCGGTTGGAGATGAAAGGTGAGAAGTGAAAAGTGAAAAGTGAGGCGTATTGCGCAAGTCGATGCGAAGCGAGTACGCCTATATGAAAACGATGTTGCGTCGAGCGATAGGGTTGGCTCCTTGTCAAGAAATAAAAAAGCTCATCCTTCGGGGCTGTAAAGCCAAGTCAGATGAGCGAAATGCAGGATGAGTAAGCGCGGGAAGATGAGACCGGTTTGCTGCAAGACCAGACCAGCATCGATAGGCCACATGACAGACTTTGGTGTGTGGGAACGCCTTCGTTCAAGCCAAAACTCCAGGGTTCGATGTCTCATTCGCAAGTGCAACCGGCATCGAACCATTGCCGGGAATTGTAACTGTCATCGGATGGTGCTGTCAAAGCCGCTTCGAATGCCCTCTCGAATGCCGGTCTTGTTGCCTCTCGGCCAAGCCGCTATACTTGCTCAAACCTTGTCGATCGCCATGAGATCACGCCCGCCTACCCTTCAGGAAATCGATCAATTGCTCGCCTTTTTGCCCGTGCTGGGAGCGGAAGGGTTCGAGCCGGTAGCGCGATGGGGCGGGGGAGAAACGAAGGACGGGGCGATGACGCTGCCGTGGCCGCAGTACCATCCTGCGGTTGAAGCCTTCATGCAGGCGGCGGGGCAGGAAGCCTGGCGCGACGATGATTACGATCCCCGGCAGGCGGCGCGGATGCTCCAGGATGCCAATGCGGTCGGAACTGCATCGCTGGACGAGATCAGGGCGATGCTGACCTACTGCGTGCGTGGGGAACGGTTCAACGATGGGCATTGGGCGGCGATGATCGGACAGGGTCATATTCAGCGCCTACTCGAGCGGCTCGGTGATCTCCGTTCCGCCGTCTCCGACTGACCGCATTACTCTCTCCGCCCTGAAACTAAGAGCCGCCTGCCTTTGTTGCTTGCCGTGGTGAGATTGCCGTTCGCGTCCACAGCCTGTAGTTCGCGAGCAGCGAAGATGGCGCCAGGGATCTGAGGGGACGGATTGCCCAGTGGCGAGCAGCCTCTCTCAAGCGCCGAATGATCCCCCGTCAGCCAGACAAACAGTGACCGTGCGCGACCATTGACAGAGCACCCGTTCCGGCGGCCCCGATATGAGAGTCAGCATACTGCGATTTTGTCATTTGTGTGTAAATATTTTGTCGAACTTTGATCGCTTTGTCTCCCAAGAACTCCTATGAAAACCCGTCCTCAACACTATTTCCAAGCCTTCGACCGTCTGGACCGCCGCATCACCGGCTGGATGGCGCGTTGGGGCGTGCTCCTCCTGCGTATCAGCCTCGGCGTCGTCTTTCTGTGGTTTGGCGTACTCAAATTCATCCCCGGACTAAGCCCGGCGCAGGACCTGGCCGGCCGCACCATTTCCATCCTCAGCCTGGGTTTGATCCCTCCCGCCACGGCGCTCTTTCTGCTGGCGGCGTGGGAGGCGCTGATCGGGCTGGGGCTGATCAGCGGTCTTTTCATGCGCTTCACGCTGCTGCTGCTTTTTGGGCAGATGCTGGGCACGATGACGCCCATGCTCTTCTTCCCGGACGAAGTCTTCGCCGTCTTTCCCATCGCGCCCACGCTGGAAGGTCAGTACATCATCAAGAACCTCGTCCTGATCAGCGCCGGCATCGTCATCGGCGCCACTGTACGCGGCGGCGGCATGGTTGCCGACCCGATCATGGCCCGTCTTGCCAGAAGCGGCAAAGCCGGACTTGCCGCAGACACGACCGAATGATGACGAGAAGCAAGGTTGTCACGGCATTGCTGATCGTGGTGGGCCTGCTCGCGCTGGCGGCGTTGGTTGGCCCTCTTGTCGCGCCCATCCCGCCGATTGCCAATGCGGCGCCGGTCAGTGAGCTAGCGGACGCTGACAGCCAATTCGTCGACATCAACGGTCTGGCCGTACACTACAAGAAGGCAGGCGAAGGCAAACCGGCGCTGGTCCTGTTGCACGGCTTCCTGGCCAGCACCTTCACCTGGCGCGAGATCATGCCGCCACTGGCAGCAGATGCTACTGTCGTAGCCTTCGATCGCCCCGCCTTCGGCCTGACCGAGCGTCCGCTGCCGGGCGATTGGTCAGGCCCCAATCCGTACAGTCCTAAAGCCCAGACCGATTTGCTGATGGACTTGCTGGATGCGTTGGCCATCGACAAAGCCATCCTTGTGGGCAATTCAGCCGGCGGCACAGTTGCAACCCTTGCCGCCTTGCGTCACCCAGAGCGGGTGGAAGCATTGGTGCTCCTCGATCCCGCCATCTACAGCGGCGGCGGCGCGCCGGGCTGGATCAAACCCCTTCTGCAAACACCCCAGGCGCGGCGGCTTGGCCCCTACCTGGTGCGCAACTTCCTGTCCAACAACACATCGCTCACGACCGTCGCCTGGCATGACCCGAGCAAGGTCACCCCAGAGATTGAGGAGGGTTACGGCCGCTACCTGCGCCTGCCCGACTGGGACAAGGCCTTGTGGGAGTTTACCCTGGCCAGCGGCGAACTGAATCTGGCTGGCCGTCTTCAGGAACTGCGACTGCCGGTGCTGGTGATCACGGGGGATGATGATCGGGTGGTCCCTACCGATCAAAGCGTCCGCCTGGCCGGCGAACTGCCCAACGCCACCCTGGCCGTCATTCCCCAGTGTGGCCATGTTCCCCAAGAAGAATGCCCTCAACCAACCCTGGAAGTCATCCGCCAGTTTCTGGCTGAGATTGCGCAACGTTAGTTCACTCGCTCCAAAAACCTGCACAAAAGGAGATGAATCAAATGAAAACCGGAGTCGTAGGCGCCGGCATGGTCGGCGCCACTGCCGCCTATGCCCTGGTCATGCGCGGCGTCGGCCGCGAGGTCGTGTTGGTCGACAAATCTGCCAAACGGGCGCTGGCTGAAGCTGATGACATCCTTCATGCCGTCCCCTTTGCCCACCCCCTACAGATCACGACCGGCGACTACTCAGCCCTAAGGGGGTGCAGGGCGGTGGTGGTGGCGGCGGGCGTGGCCCAACGGCCGGGCGAGTCGCGGCTGGAGTTGCTGGGCCGCAACGCCGCCGTCTTCCACGAAGTCATCCCTTCCATCCTCGACAACGCCCCCGACGCCGTTCTCATCATCGCCACCAACCCGGTGGACATCATGACCCATGTTGCGGCCGGCCTAGCCGCCGCGATGGGCGTTGCTCCCGGCCGCGTCTTTGGCTCTGGCACCACGCTCGATACGGCTCGCTTCCGGGCGCTGCTGGGGCAACGTCTCGGCGTCGATCCGCAGTATGCCCATGCCTATGTCGTCGGTGAGCATGGCGACTCGGAAGTGCTGGCCTGGTCGTCGGTGCGCGTGGGTGGGATGTCGCTGGATGACTTCTGCGCCCTGCGGGGCATCGATCTCGATCCAGAAACCCGCGCCGACATCGACCAACGCGTGCGTCGCGCCGCCTATCGCATCATCGAAGGCAAAGGCGCTACCTACTACGGCATCGGCAGCGCCCTGGCCCGCATCGTCGAAGTGGTCTTGGGGGACGAACGGGCCGTGCTGACCGTGTGCGCCCCCTTGGCCCAGGCGGCCGGCGTGGCCGATGTCACCCTGGCCCTGCCGCGTTTGGTGGGCGGCGGTGGGGTGATGGCGACGCTCTCGTTGCCGCTCAGCGACCAGGAAGAAGCTGATCTGCGCCGCAGCGCCGCCATCATCCGCGGCGCCATCGCCGACCTGGAGAAAGCCAACCCGTGAATGAAACCCAACCCTTCCCCCGTCTGCCGTTGGCCGACACCGGCCGGAGCATCGGCCCGCTGGGTGTTGGCGCCTGGTCGTGGGGCGACCGCTTTTTCTGGGGCTACCAGCGCGGCTACGACAAAGCCGATGTCCAGGCCGCCTTCATGACCGCCGTTCAGAATGGAATCGACTTCTTCGACACCGCCGAGAGTTATGGCATGGGCAAATCAGAGAAGCTGCTGGGCGAGTTCGCCGGCGCCGCTTCCCGCCCGGTGCTGATCGCCAGTAAGTGCTTCCCCTACCCCTATCGCCTCAGCAGCCGCAGTCTGGGCCGGGCGCTGGCCGCCAGCCTGAAACGGTTGGGAACGGCGCAGATCGACCTCTACCAGATGCACTGGCCCTTCCCACCGGTGTCCATTGCAGCCTGGATGAATGCCATGGCCGATGCGGTGGCAGCCGGCCAAGTGAAGGCGGTGGGGGTATCAAACTACAGCTTGGAGCAGACGGAACGAGCGGCCGAGGCCCTCGCCCGTCGCGGGCTACGGCTGGCCTCGAACCAGGTCTCGTTCAGCCTGCTGCAACGCGCGCCCGAACACAGCGGGCTGCTGGAGTATTGCCGGGCCAATGGTATCGTCGTGATCGCCTACAGCCCACTGGCGATGGGGATGTTGACCGGCAAATACTCCCCCGCCACCCCGCCCTCTGGCCTGCGCCGGGCCGTGTACCGCCGCGACTACCTGAACCGCATCCAGCCCCTGATCAAGCTCATGCGCGCGATCGGCGAGACGCACGGCGGCAGAACGCCGGCCGAAGTGGCCCTGAATTGGGTCATGTGCAAAGGCGCTGTCCCCATCGCCGGGGCCAAGACCGCCGCCCAGGTGCAGGACAATGCCGGGGCGCTGGGCTGGCGGCTGAGCGAGGCCGAGGTGGCGGCGCTGGATGAGCAATCACTTCGTCTCCACAGCCGCCGTTGAGTTCGAAGTCTCTTTCAGATTGGTTGGATGAGTAGCATGAGGCGATCCACCGCTCGCCACGCCCGCATAAATTCATCCAGCGGAATGATATGCTGCCCATGATCGAGAATGGGATCGTTCACGATAACCCCAGTATCCGTCAGGGCAGTCACCACCAATGCATGAACCGCAGCATCGTGCCAATAGCCCAGGTGCTCGGTCCACACATGAACAATGCAAGGTTGGCCTGTCTCAAGGTGTTCTGTGAGTAGCTGGAGGCTACCATCGAGGACCGATGCCGGAAAACCAAGCCTGGGTAACTCGATCATAACGCGTGCCGGGCTTGTACCCATGCCCCGTGTTCGCAGAAGTTGCCTGAGCGCGGCTTCGCTGTGCCGAGCGCCATAAAAAGCCAGCACAATGCGAACACAAGCAGCCAGACAGCTATTACCTTGCTCTTGTTGGTAGTACGGCGCGTTCATACAGGGCTTCTGCTTGCTCGGCCATCTGTTCAATTGTCTGCGGCGCGCCAACACTGATGTCGCCCGTTTGGGCATCTACACACAATTCGCCGATTTGTCCCAAGTAACCAGCGCTTGAAAGACTCAAGTGCACGGGCAGTCGCCAGACCAAGCGGGAACCAATGAGCAATTCCGGTTCACCCGCCCACAGTTGATCGCCCAGATTCATGATCAGCCAACGGTTGGCCTTTTGACGGGCCACCTGGGCCGAAATGTTGAAGTCGGCGCTAACCTGCACATTCATCACCACCCGGCTGCCGGTTGGGAAGGCAAGGTCTGTCATTACTACTTGGGTTTCCATAGGCTGTTCCACCTCTGGGAATGACTGTATCACAAGTGAGCGTAGACGGCAATCGACCTATCTTGGGGGATCGGCGCGACTGCTTCAAAGTGTCTCAGTGACTTTGCGCAACCCGCGCGGCCGGTCGGGGTCGTAATCGCGGGCATGGGCCAATGACATCGCCAGCAATTGGCCGGGGAGAATGGCGGTGAGGGGTGAAAGCCATTCGGGCGCGCCCGCAGGCAGGGGCAGGGCCGCCCGGCCCATCTCCAGCGCCTCGGCGTCGTCGCTGATCACCACCAACTCGGCCTCGCGCTCTTTGGCTGTGACCATGAACGACTTCATCTCCGCCAGCATCTTGCCGGTGGGGGCGATGGCGATGACCGGGAAACCGGCGGCAACCAGGGCCAGGGGGCCGTGCAAGAAGTCGGCGCTGCTGTAGGGCTCGACCACGGTGTAGGTCAGTTCCTTCAGCTTCAGCGCCAGCTCGAAGGCCGTGCAGTAGTTGTAGCCGCGGCCGATGGTCACGCACGATTGCATATAGCGGTAGCGCTCGGCCACCTGGCGGACGTGGTCTTCCCCGACCAGCGCCGCGGCGGCCTGCTGGGGGACGCGGTCGAGGGCCTGGAAATACTCGCTGGCCCCGCTCAGGCAGGCGCTGAGCAAGGCGATAGCGGCCAGTTCGCTGGTGTAGGTCTTGGTGGCCGCCACCGATCGCTCCGCGCCCGCATCCAGGTCGAGCACGAAATCAGCCGTCTCGGCCAGGTCCGAAGCCGGGATGTTGGTGATGGCAGCGGTGAGCACGCCCTGGCGCCGGGCCTCGGCCAGGACGGCGACGATGTCCGGGCTTTTGCCACTCTGGCTGATGCCGAGGACGAGGGCGTTGCCGAAGCGGGGGGGCGTCTTGTAGATGGTGTGAAGGCTGGGGGTGGCCAGCGCCACCGGAAGGGCATTGTGCCCGCCCAGCAGATACTGGGCATAGCGGGCGGCGTTGTCGCTGGTGCCGCGGGCGGCGATGACGACGTGGCTGATATCGCGGCGTTTGATTGCCGCGGCCAGGGATGCGGCTGCCGGGCGCTGGCTGGCGAACAGGCGGGCCAGGACATCGGGTTGTTCGTGGATTTCGCGATAGAGGTGGGTGGCGTGGAGGCTGATCATGAGCGTGGTTCGGGATAGCCAAAGGTGAGTTCGTGCCAGGG
>CAYWPZ010000039.1:15931-23872 GCA_964460135.1 uncultured Caldilineales bacterium
GGCCGTGGCGCAGGGCTTCGGCGCCTCGCCGGGCCACAGAGGCCGCCTCCAATAGCAAGTCATCGTTGATGACCGATCGGGAAGCAAGGCCGATGATTTGCTCATACAGCTTTTTGGCCAGGGCTTTGTCGCCCAGGTCGTGTTCGGCAAGGGCGCGCTCGATGATCCAGTCGAGGTTGTCCAGTTCGAGTTCGTGGCCTTTGCGGATGGCTTCCAGGGCTGGGGTCGTGCGAAAAAGGGCGCGCAGGATTTTGCCCATGCGGATGTAGTTTTCGGCCCGTTTGGGGTGGGTGAGGATGAGCATCTTGTAACGGGTCAGGGCCTCGAGTGGATGCATCGGTTGGCCAAAGGCAGTGGCTCGGGCAGGTCTCAAACGAGGATGGGGGCGGATATTAGCCTCATGGGGATTGCCCGGCAACACCTTGGCAAAGTCCTCATTGCTTTCGGGCATGAATAGCCGCATTGTGGCCATAGGGACAAGGCGATATCGGTCGCGGGCGCCGCATTTGGGGCAGATGATCTCGCGATCCATGACATAGGGAGCGTACTTGCTGCTCTCGCCCTGTTTTTCCCTGTCCGCTGTCCCCAGATCGAGAAAGACGTGTTGAACAAAATGCTCGCGCGTGCGGCTACACTTCTGGCACTGCAAAGGCAGATAGAGGCCATCCCCCCGTCTCGGTGGTTCGGGCGAAAACGGCAAGCCCCAGTTCTCCTGGACAGAGCTAACGCCAATGACCTGCAAGTCCACGCGATCTTCCCGATACGCTTGTTCGATTTCGGGATAAAGTTCGACGGCTCCGAGAGCGATGGCTTCGCTGATTACGTCGGCGACCATCGTTTCTTCGCCGGGCAGGTCGCTGGCTTCGGGGCGAGTGAGGATCGTGCGGAAAATAGCGACCACGCGCTGGCGTTCGGCGGGGACTTTCTCGGCCCGCTTGCGCAATGACACCAGGGCGCCGGCGCGGACGAATGGCGCCGCCGTCACATCCATGGCCACGGCCTCGATCTCGTCGGTGTTGAAAGGGCCGAATTTGCCAAAGCTGTCGCAAAGGAGGGGTCGCCAGTCGCCGTTGGCGTGTTCCAGGAAGTGCTCCAATTCGCCCAAAGCGACGGCCCGGCGGCGGTGGAGTTGGCGCAGGAGGTCGATGGCGGCGCCGGAGGCGGGAGTTTGGTCGAAACCAGGGTCGAAGGCCAGCCGGATCAGGTCTCCGGCCAGAATTTTGCCCTGGGCGAGGATTTCGGCGTGGAGGAGGGCGTCGTTGGGGCCGGTGGGTGCGAGCAGGCGGTCGAGAGGCGGAGCATAGGCCGTTGTTTCGCCGGCCGCGCCTTCGACAGCAAGGGCGCGCCGGAAAGCAGCAGAAACACTCTCGCCAACCGGGGCCGCTTGCTTTTTCGCGTCCTCCTCTGCGGCGGCCAATTCGTTGTAGACCGCTTGAAAGTGGGCAACGGTCTTTTCGTCGTCCAGGGTTCCGGCCCGCTGAACCGCGCTCGCCGCCACCGCCAGCGCCAAGTCGCGATAGCCCCGGGTGGCCAGGGCATCGGCGGCCAGGGCAAAGGTGTCGAGGTCGTCTGGGTTGGTTTCCAGGCAGCGGGCGTAGAGGGTCAGAAAGGTGGTGTGGTCGCCAGCGTCGCCATAGGCGTCGGCCAGTTGGCTCCAGATCAAGCTGCGGTTCTCGCCCTGGTTGTGGTGCTCGTCGAAGGCCAATCGTGCATAGGCCCAGCTCAGAAGGCTCGTCCAGTCCGCAGCGCGGTGTGCGATCTGTGTGATCTCGGCGTAGAGGTCGTCATAGTTGACCATCTCGCTTTGGTCGTGGGAGTGGAGGATCAGGGCCAGCACGGCGGCGGCGCGCTCGTCATCGTCGCTCTTTGTAAAGTGATCGTAGATGCCGAGCAGGTCGTAGTCATCGTATTGGTCGAGCCGCATGGCGCGGATTTGTTCGGCGCTGAGGGGGGCGAAGCTCACAAGAAGGTTCTTCATGAGATAGTCGGAAAAAGAGCGGGCGTGTTTCAGCCCCATTGCCGCCAGTCGTTGGGAAGGAGGCCGCGCTGGCGGGGGCCGGCCTGGAGGTGGTCGCAGCCGCAGGTGGGCGGGGTGGGCAAGGTGTCGAAGATGGCGGGCAGGGCGGCGAGGATGAGGCGGTCGGCTTCGCGCACTTCGCCTTCGGGCGCGGCCTCGGCCCGGTCGGCGCCCAACCAGGTGACGACGCCGATGGCGCCAAAGCAGAGTTCCAGTTCCTTGGCCAGGTAGGTCTCGGGGACGAGGTTGAGGCCGCGGACGTGGGCGCCCCAGTGCTGGAACATGCGCGCTTCGGCGGCGGTCTCGCGGCGGGGGCCTTCGTCGCCCAGGTAGATGACGGGGCGGGCGTCGGGCAGGTGCTGGCCGAGGACGGCGCTGATGTCGGCGCAGAAGGCGGGGATCTGTTGGATGTAGCCGGCGCCGGTGGTCTCGAAGATGGTGGTGGGTTGGCGACGGGTCCAGTCGATGTAGTCGGTGGGGAGGACGATGTCGCCGCGCTCCAGGCTGTGGTCAAGGCCGATGACGCTCTCCCAGGCCAGGATGCGTTGCACGCCCAGTTCTTTGGCTGCCCAGAGGGTGGCGCGCGGGTCGGTGCGCGTGGGGCTGCCAAAATAGGGCAGGATCCAGACGCCTTTGCCGCCAACCGGTTGGCGCAAGGCGAAGGGGCCGGCAGGGCCGTAGGGCGTTGTCACCAGGCGTTCGCTGACGAAGACGCCCAGGTGTTCGAGCGAGCGCGGGGGCAAGGGCTGGGAGAGGAGGAGGAGGCGCATGGAGGGAGAGGAGGAAACAGGGAAACAGGTAGACAAGTCGCAGGTGGCAGGTGGTTCGGTCTACCTGTCTACTTGTCTGCCAGCCCCCCAATCGCGGCAGCCAACAGGATAGGCAGGCAGGCATAGGCGACTTCGGGGCCGAATTGGCGGCGGGGGGGGCGGCCAGAGGCGCGGCCGGAGGCGTAGTTGGTGATGTAGCAGAGGCTGCCGTAGGCAAGGCCGGCTTCTTGGGCCAGGAAGACCTCGGGCGAGAGGGTCATGCCCACCAGGTCGGCGCCGCAGCGCTGGAAGAGGGCGATCTCGCTGGCGGTCTCCAGGCGGGGGCCTTCGCTGCAGACGTAGATGCCGGCGCTATGGAGGCCGGCCGGGGCCAGGCTTTGGGCGGCGGCGAGGAGGGCGGCGCGGGCAGCGGGATGAAAAGCGGGGCCGGAGGCCGGGGGCAGGTCGGCCTCGCCAAAGGTGGCGAGGCGGGTGCGGCTGAAATCAAGAAAATCGTGGGGGATGACGAGGTCGCCGACTTCGAGATGGTGGGCGATAGCCCCAGTCCCGTTCCAAGAGAAGATGGCCTGCGCCCCCAGCACTTTCGCCGCCCAGATGACGGCGCGGTGATTCAGAAAGGCAGCGGAGCGCTGCAGGCGGTCGTGGCCGTGCCGGGAACAGAAGGCGACGGGCTGAGAACCGGGGCCGGGCTGCAGGAGGGTGATGGGCGGGGAGGGGCCGTAGGGGGTCTCGATGGTTTCCGGCGGGCCCAAAGGGTTGTAGGGCGCCAGGTCGAGGCCATAGGCCGCAGTGCCGCCGATGATAAGGGCGTGGGGAGGGGTCACGGGGGGGCGGGGGGGCGGTAACTGGTAATTGGTTATTGGTGGTTACTGCTCGCAAATCACCGATTACCAATCTCCTCAATACGGCGGTTCCGCCGGGCCGGAATAGGCGCAGAGTCCGGTGCGGGGGGAGTTGAGGATGGGCAGCAGCATCTCATCATGTTCGTGTACATCGGCGTGCTCGTCGCAGAAGACCGGCGACCCGTCCTGGGTTTCAGAGACGCATTCGAGGCAAATGGCCGTCGCCGGTTGGCCGCAGGCCGAGCAGGCCGGGGGGGTGAAGGTGTTGCGGGCCATCAGCGCGATGGGATGCTCGGTGGTGGCCTTGCCCTCGCGCTCGCCCACTACCTTGATCAGCAGCTCGGAGGTGGTGCCGAAGTCGTATTCGTAGGCGATGGTCATCCCCGGCCTGAAGACCCGGCGCACCGGCGCGGTCATGGGCTTGTCGCCATACTCGAAGACCTCGGAGACATAGAACTCCCCGTTTATGGTGAAGGCGCTGAGGTGGCCGCAGCACTCCAACCAGATCTCGCGCAGGTAGGCGTCCAGTTCATCGAGGGCGGCGCCGCCCTTGATTTCCAGGTGGAGCCAGTAGTCGTTGGCGAAGAGTTCGGCGATGGAGTAGAAGTCGGGCGTGTTGTCCAAGATTTGCAGATGGTAGAGGGTTCCGTTGCGGCCGGGTTTGGCGTTGGCGGCGGCGATGGCGGCCTGGCGCTGGGGGCAGGTGCGCAGGTGGTTGGAGATGCCGCCCTTGCTGAGTTCGCGCCCGCAATAGGCGCAGACGCCGTGGGACTGTTTGCGTTCAGACATGGTTTTCCTCCAGGAGAAGGGTGAACAGCCGGCAGGTTTTGGCGAAACGGAGTTTCATACAACCTGTCAATCGTGATCACCAGATTGCATGTGGGTAGTGCTGAAGAATCATCCGATCTTTGGAGAGCAGATAATGATTGCCCAACGCCGCGTGCGCCACGATGATGCGGGCGAAGGGGTCACGCGTCCATGTCAACGTGGTCGCGCGCGTGACGATGGCCTCGAAAGGCTTGCCGCACACCCGCAGACCGATTCGCTGCGCCAGGTCTGCGGTGATGGCGACATCGTCGGCAGCGACGCGACCGATTTCGTACATGTAGCGAAGTTCCAACCGCACCATCGGCGAAATGAGCAGATCCTGTTCGTTCAGGAGGGTCTTGGCGCGGTTGCGGAACTGATCGACCAGCCCGGCATACAGCCACACGACCGCATGGGTGTCAAGGTAGATCAAGGCCGAACTCCCATTCGAGATCGGCCAGATCGTTGGCATCCCCCAGAATGACCTCAGGCCGATAGACAAGGTTTTGCAGCTTGTCCACGCTGTCGGCAGGCACGATGCGCAGCTTGCGCCCGCCCTTTTTCACCTCGATGGGCACGCCGGTGGCAAGGACTTCTTCCAGCAGGCTATAGATGTTGCCGCGCAGTTCGGTGGCAGTGACGATTTTCATGGCGAAACTCCGTTAAGTACGTACGCCATAAGATTAGTGCACGTACATTTTTTCGATTGCCGGGACGGTTGTCAATTCGTTCCTCCTTTTCTTCTGTCTCAGGCCGCTGGGCATACCTGAGTCGTTACCAATTACCAATCACCAATTACCTCAATACGGCGGCTTCGCCGGGCCGGTATAGCCGCACATGCCCATGCGCGGGGAATTGACCACCGCCCGTGGACGATCGTAGTTCTCGTGTGGGTGCTCCTTGATATGTTCGTCGCAAAGGAGGCCCGTGGCGTCGGTCTCGCTGATGCACTCGATGCACAGCCACTGCGCGGGCTGGCCGCACTCCTGGCAGGCAGACGCTATCGGGTTATTGCGGGCCATGAGATAGATCGGATGCTGGCTGAGCGGATAGCCGGTGCGCATATCCACCACCTTCACCAGCGTCTCGGATGAGGTGCCGAAATCATAGATGTGGGTGAGTTCCAGGCCAGGGCGCAGCGTACGCTTGGCGATGGCGCCCATCCCCACTTCTTTGCCATGCCAGCCGCCGCCCACCGAGAACCGGCTGAGATGCCCGCAGCATTCCAGCCAAATGGCGCGCAGATAGCGATCCAGTTGCTTGAGCGTGGTTTCGCCGTTTATTTCCAGGTGCAGCCAGTAGTCGCCGCCCCAGGCATCCTGCACTTGCAGGCGGAACAACTGCTGATTGACGCCCACCTTTTCCTGGTTGGCCGCCTCGATAGCTGCCTGGCGTTTGTCGCAGGCGGCCAGATGGTGGGCAAGGCCCCCGCGGGTCAGCTCTTTCCCGCAGAAGACGCAATCGCCGCGCGTTCGAATCTTATTTGTCATGAGAAACCTCCTGTTCCCTCCAATAGTGGTGGACGAGATGGGCCGGAAACACCCCCCGGTCGGTGACGATGCCGGAGATCAGATGCGGCGGGGTGATGTCGAAGGCCGGATACAGCGCCTCCACCCCCTCCACCGCCGTCCTCTGCCCGGCCAGATACAGCACCTCCCGACCATTCCGCCACTCGATGGGGATGGCCGCGCCCGTGGCGGTGGCCGGGTCGGGGCCGTCGTAGCCGAGGACGAAAAACGGCAGCCGGTGATAGTGCGCGGCCAGAGCAATCTGAAACGTCCCCACTTTGTTGCTGATGTGACCGTCCAGGGTGATGCGGTCGGCGGCGCAGATGAATTTGTCGATCATGCCCTGGCTCATCAGGTGGGCGGGCATGCCGTCGGTGATCAGCGTGCAGGGGATGTCCATCTCGACCGCGCTTTGGGCTGTCAGCCGCGCCCCTTGCAGATAGGGTCGCGTCTCGGTAGGGTAGAGGTGAACCTGCTTGCCCTGCTCTTTGGCGATCCACAGCATCCAGCACAGAGCCGCGCCGGCGAAGCAATGGGTGAGGATGCGATCGCCATCGGCCAGCAGGTCGGCGGCGTGCTGGCCGCACAGCCGGCTGACCGTGTTGCCGCGCGCGATCTCGGTCTGGAGCAAGGTCAGGACTTCTTCTTTGGGGTCACGGCCGCTTTCGAGGGCGGCCAGGGCGGCAGCAAGGGCGGCGGGGACGAGATGATGGAGATCATCGGCGGTGGGACGGGTGGAAAGCAGGCGGGCGGCGGCGGCGGTGTAGCCGGCGGCGCTCGGCTCGGCCAGGGCCAGGCCCAGCCCGGCGGCATAGGCCAGCGGCGGCCCGCCCTGCACCACCATCTCCTCCACCGCCCGCGCCGTCTCCTCGACCGAACGGCAGGCCACATACTCGGCGGCGAACGGGTACTTGCGCCGGTCGAGCAAGAGCACGGCATCCTGGCTGCGGTCGTAGCGCATGGTGTTGAAACGGTCGGACAGGAGCGCGGGGCAGGGTCGCATGGCGTCTCTATCTTAGCACAATCCGGGGGCGATGGTGTTGTTGGCGCCTTCCCTTCCTGCGGACGCGCGGCGTTGGCCCCACGGGGCTGATCGATGTAAACTCCCTACCATTGCACCCGCCTCATCCCCCAACTCTGCCGAGGTTTCTGCCATGCCCGCCATTCGCCTGCTTGCCACCCCCATCGCTGACCACGCCACCTTCGGCTTCCATCTGGCCTTCTCCGCCCCTCATGACGAAGAAGCGGCCACCTGCTCGCCCCTCGCCCTGGACTTCGGCGATGGCAGCCGGACCGATCTCGGCCTGATCTGCGCGCCCACGGCCTTCACCTGGGCCGCCGAACACCAGATCGCCCTGACCGAGCACACCTACACCACCCCCGGCCCTCACAGCGCCGGCGTGCAATGGGGCGAGGCCACGGCCACGACCGGCACCGACGCCCACGAACTCAGGCTCAGCGACCATCCCCAACCCGATCTGCCGGTGTTCGCAGCGAGTGTGACCGAACCACTGGTGGCAGTTGTGCAGGTGAAGGTGGTCAACCTCGGCGCCAACCAGCGGTTGCGGCTGGATGGCGGGGCGGGACAGATTTTCGAGCTGGCAGGCGCCAACGGCCCTGAGCAGGAAGCGACCTGGACGCTGGGCTACCCCAAGCCATCCCACTATACCCTGAGGTTGGCCCTGCTCGACAGCGAAGGCTTCTGGTTGGCCGACCTGGCCCAGACGACGGTCGAGATCGCCGAGCCAATCGCCGGCCCCACCACCCTGTCCCAGGCGCTGGCCGCGGCGGACGTCCCCTCGTTGCCCGAAGTGGCGGCAGCGGCCGCCGATCCGTGGCTACCCTACCGCTACGCCTATCCGCTTTGGGCCTGGGCGCGCACCTACACCACCCCCGGCGGGACGGCCGTCTCACGCAGCCTGGCCCCTGGCACCTACCTGGGCATCGACGCCGAGACCTGGGCCTTCATCCGCGACAGCGAAAGCTGGTATCCGCCG
>CAYWPZ010000040.1:0-18235 GCA_964460135.1 uncultured Caldilineales bacterium
CAACCCAGCCATGCAGATAGACGAGACAATTGCGATGACGCCAGTTTTCGGTCGTGCCATCTTCGAGGTCGACATCGATGCCCAACACCTGGCGCCATTGGCGCGGCGCTTCGTGTACCAACTTGGGGAAGAAACAGACGCCACAAAGTTCGGGAAAGCCGCGTCCATCCGGGTAACCGGCCTCGGCCAGCAGCTGCCGGGCCAGGTCGGGCGCGTAGGGCAGCCCTATTTCGGGCGAGTGGCCCGGCATCCCCACCGGTATCAACCCGCCCCAGGCCGGCTCGGTGTCCCACAGGGCGGCTATCGCCTGGCGATCCAGGGCATGGATCAGCGCCCGACGCACCCGTACATCATCCAAAGGCGGCCGCGGCATCAGAGTAAGATAGCTGCAACGCAAGGAGATCGGCGTCGAGACGACCCTGGCGGCCAAGTCGGGCGTCATCTGTTCTGGCTTCAACTCGGCGAAATCCAACTCGTCGGCCAGGAAGCGTTGCAGCCGCTCTTCGGCCTCATACCGCAGCAGCCATTCCATCCGGTCGACATTGCCGGCGAACTCGCCGGCGTAGAGGGGATTGCGCTCGACCACGACCCACTGCTTGGGGTCGAACGCGCGCAGCACAAAGGGGCCGTTGCCCACGAAGGTCTCGGCCCGCCACCAATCGTCGCCCCAGCGTTCGACCGCGGCCCGCGGCAGGGGAAAGGTGATCGGCAGGGCCAGCAGATAGGGGAAATAGGCGACCGGCGAGACCAACTGCACCTGAAGCGTGGTCTCGTCCAGGGCGCTCACGCCCACACTTGCCAGGTCATTGCTCCGACCCTCGCGATAATCGCGCGCGCCGACAATGTCATCCAACGCCTTGGCCGGATACTCGTCCTGGCCGGCTCGCAGATTGCGTTTCCAGGCCCACTCGAAATCAGACGCCGTCAACGACGTCCCATCAGACCAACGCAGGTCATGGCGCAGGTGAATGAGATAACGGACGCCGCCATCCAGCACCTGCCACGAGCGCGCCAGATGAGGGAGCAGGTTGAGCTCGGGGTCGAACTCGGCCAGGCCAGCAAAGAGCTGAAAGACGACCTGCGCTTCGGAGCTGAGGGTCAGACGGCCGGGGTCGAGCGTGACCACGCCTATCTCGGCCACGCCGCCGCGCAGGATGACTGGCGCCGGGCCTGGCGGTTGCGCCGCTGATGGAACCCTGGCGCGGGCTTTCTGCTGCACAGCAAACGCCGACTCATTGGCCTGATGGGCCAGCTCGAACTCGAAATTGGTGTGGTAGACCATGCCCAACTTCAGCCAGGTTGCCGCCGCCCGCCGCGCTGCTTCCTCGTCCTGGTCTTCTGCCAGAAGTTCGATGGCGCGCTGATAATGCTTGACCGCCTCGACATGGGCATCGCTCAGGCGGGCTTTGTCCCCGGCCTGCAAGAGATAGGCCACGGCTTTGTCGCGCTCGCCGGCCAGGTCGAAATGCCGCGCCAGCAGACCCAAATACTCCTCTCGCCGGCCATCGAAAAGCTCTTCCAGCGCCAGACCCACGCGGCGGTGGAACTCCCGCCGCCGTTCGATCAAGAGCGAATTGTAGGCGGCCTCTTGCGTCAGGGCGTGCTTGAAGCTGTATTCCAGTTCAGGGCGCCGCGCCTGCTCGCGCACCAGGTCGGCGTTCTGCAGCCGGGCCAGATGGTCATCCAGGTCGCCATTGGCCTCGGCGATGGCCGCCAGCAGCCGGTAGAGGAAGCTGCGCCCCACCACCGAGGCGATCTGCAGCGTCCGCCGCGGGCGGTCGGGCAGGCGATCGATGCGAGCCAGAAGCACGCCCTCGAGCGTGCTGGGGATTTCGACATCGCTGATCCGTCGCGCCGTTCGCCAGTGATGGTTCTCGCGCACCAGCACCCCCTGCTCGATCAGGCTGCGGATCAGTTCTTCTAGATAGAGCGGATTGCCTTCGGCATGGTCGAGCACCAGCCGGCGAACATTCTCACCCAGGTCGGCCGCCGCTAGCAGATTGTCCACCAATTGGTTGCCCTCTGGCGCTGAAAGCGGCCTGAGATGGAGTTCGGTGGTGCGATGGCTGAACTCGGTCTCGGCCCTGAGCTTGAGCTGCCAGATGCCGTGGTCGCGTTCGGGGCGAGCCAGAATGAGCAGCATGAGCGGGGCGCGATTGGTTAGCGCCAGCAGTTGGGCCATCGCCTCCAGGGTCGAGGCGTCGGCCCAGTGGGCGTCCTCGCACACCAACACGGTCGGCTGCGCCGCGGCCACGGCGGCAAAATAATCCGACATCGCCAACAATGCCTGTCGTTTGAGCGTCTCGCCATCCATCTCTGCCGCCCGCTCGGCGCCGCGGCCCTCCCCCTTCAACCCCAGCAGGTGCAGCAGAAAAGGAAGGGCGCCGGGCGACCGCTGGCCCAGAACGGTGTGCAGGCGCCGGTGCAGCGCCTCCACGACGACCGCTTCGGGGTCGGCGTCGGATACGCCCAGATCATGCTTGATCAGTTGGCTGATCGTCCAGAAGGAAAGCGTCTGGCCGTAGGACAAGGCCCGGCCCTCCAGCCAGCGCACGGGCTGCCGCCCAGCTGCAGGCTGCTGTCGCCTGATCTCCTCCACCAGCCGGCTCTTGCCGATCCCGGCTTCGCCCAGCACGAACACAACCTGACCGCGCCCCTCCACCGCCATCGCCACGGCCTGGCGCAGACTTGCCAACTCGGACTCGCGACCCACCAGCGGCGACGACAGCCCCTCGCTGCCCCGCCCGCGACCGGCATCGGATTTGGGGCCGGCAACGGCAAAGGCTTGCACCGGGTCCGACAGGCCCTTCAGAGCCAGTGGGGGCTGGGGGGTCAGATCGAAGATCGAGCGCAGCAGCCGGGCGGTGGTCTCGGCCACCAGAATCTGGCCGGGCTGGGCCGCGCTTTGCAGCCGGGCCGCCAGATTGACGGCATCGCCTACGGCCAGATATTCCATGTGCAGGTCGCTGCCCACCGCCCCCACCACCACGGTGCCTGTGCTCAGCCCCAGCCGCAGCTGCAAAGCCCGGGCCGCGCCTTGTTGGGCGTGGGTGTAGTCGCTGATTGCCGCCTGAATAGCGAGCGCGGCCCGCACCGCCCGCACCGGGTCGTCTTCGTGGGTGATGGGCGCGCCGAAAAAGGCCAGGACGCCATCCCCCAACAATTGGGCGACGACGCCTTCGTAGCGATAGACGGCATGGCTGATGCGCTGATGGATATCATTGACGATTGCCCGCCAGACTTCAGGGTCGAGCCGCGCTGTCAGCGCCACCGAATCGACGATGTCGGCAAAGAGAATGGTAACGGGTTTGCGTTCGCCCTCGCTTTGGGCCGAGACCGCCACCAGTTTTTGCCGCAGGTCGAGTGGGGCGGCCTGGCGGAGGGCCGTGAGCCGACCGGAGACAGGCGGCGCGGCCAGGAAAGCGGCGAGGGGTGTGGCAGCAACGGGCGCGCCGCATTTTTTGCAGAAGCGGGCGCTGG
The DNA here is from genome assembly GCA_964460135.1 of uncultured Caldilineales bacterium. Lineage (GTDB taxonomy): Bacteria > Chloroflexota > Anaerolineae > J102 > J102 > SSF26. Next base: position 3,481 of record CAYWPZ010000040.1, read on the forward strand.
GTTTCAGGGCGGCGCCGCAGCGATCGCACTCCAGCGCCAGCGGGCTGCCGCAGTTCTCGCAGAACTCGGCGTCGGGGTCATTGGCATAGCCGCAGCGGTTGCAGTTCATGGTTGCCTGCCTGCCAATCGTTCCAGATCATGCCGGGCGCCCGTGGCCGCGAACAGCGAACGCGCCCGTTCGGCGTCGGCGCGAGCCTGTTCGTCCTCGCCCCGCGCCGTCCACATCTGCGCCCGCCCCAAAAGCGCCCGCCCCAGGTCGAGCTGGCTCTGCAACTGCGTAAAGGCAAGGATGGCGGCGGCGAAGGCGGCCTCGGCCTCTTCCCAGCGGGCTTCCTGGGCCGCCAGCTGTCCCTGCACGCGTTGCGCCTGGGCGTTGGCATAGGGCGCCTGCGCAAAAGCGGCCATTTGCTGCGCCTGGCCGATGAGATCGCGCGCCTCGGCCCGGCGGCCGGCGCCCAAAAAGGCTTCAGCCGCAGCCGGCGCTGCCGTAAGGGCGCCGCTCCGGTTCTCGCTCGGTTGCCAGAGGTCGATCGCCTGCTGGTAATTGGCGACGGCTTCTGGCCATGCGCGCCGCTGGATGCAGCCGTAGCCGAGGGCGTGCCGACTCCAGACCAGCAGCAACATCTGGCCCAGGGTTTCGGCCCGGCGCAAGCCGCCTTCGGCGTGGCGGCGGGCGTCTTCGTCGTCGCCGCGATCGGCGAGGATCAAGGCCAGCAACGGCTCCAGCCAGGTGGCCAGCCGGCCCTCCCCGATCTGGTCGGCCAACTCCAGGCCGGCGCGCGCCCGCTCTTCCGCCTCCGAGAGGCGCCCTTGCCCCCAAAGGGCATTTGCCGCCACAAAGAGCGCCCAGGCGGTGCGGTCGAAGGCGCCGGTGCGTTCGCCAATGGCCTGATCCTGGGCTGCGTGTTCTATCGCTGCGTCCCAGTGGCCCTGCAAAGTGGCGTTTTCGGCCAGGAACTCATGCCCCACTGCCACCGGCAGGGCGTTGTGCTTGCGTTCGCCCAAAGCGATCGTGGCCCGCGCCCAGTGATTGCTTTCCTCGAAGCGCGTCAGATGCTGGTAGGCGCCGGCCAGGAACAAATAGACATAGAACAGTGTGCGCATGCGGTCCAGCGGTTCGGCCAGCTGCCGCGCCTGTTCCAGATAGCGGATGGATTCGGTGTGTTCGGCTCGAAAATGATGGTAGCGCCCCAGGTGGGCCAGGGTGAGAGCCATCTCGTTGGGCTGGGTAACGGCGTCGATCTCCGCCCGCGCTTCGTGCAGATAGGCCAGGCCGCGCGGGTCGCCCACGGTGGCGTAAACCTCACCGATCAGCACCTTTAGCCGGGTGCGCGTCGCCGCATCGGCAGTCCCGGCCAGGGCTTTGGTCAGGGCCTCGGCCGCCGGTTGGACAAGCCCGCGGCTCTGGTAGAGGCGCCCCATCTCGGCATCGACGCTGGCCAACCGTTCGGTGTTGCCCGACTCTTCGGCTGCCTCGTGCGCTTGGCGCAAAAAGGCCAGCGCCTCGTCATGCGCGAAGACCCTGCGGGCGTTTGTCGCCGCCTGCAGCGAGTAGCGGAAAGCCTTTTCCATCTCGCCGCTCTGGCTGAAGTGGTAGGCCAGGTCATGGGCGTGCTCCGGCAGCTGGGCGGCGTACATCTGCTCCAGGCTCTCGCCCACCCGCCTGTGCAGGCGGCGGCGGCGGATGGGGTTCAGCTCCTCGTAGAGCACTTCCCGGATCTTGTCGTGGGTGAACAGAAAAGCATCGCCAGGCTCGGCCCGCAGCAGTTGGGCCAGACAGGCTTCGTCCAACGCATCCAGGGTCGCATCCTCGCTCAGAGCGCCAACGGCGACCAACTCATCGAAGCGAAATTGCTTCCCCATCGCCGCGGCTGTGTGCAGCACCTCCAGGCAGGGCTGGCTGAGGCGGCTGAGCCGGCGCCCAACGGCTTCTTTCACCGATTGTGGGATGGCCAGGTCGTGGATGGCTTTGCGCTCCCAGCGACCGTCCTGCAAGTAGATCTGTCCTTGTTCGATCAGCGCCTTGATCACCTCTTCGATGAAGAAGGGGTTGCCCTCGGTCTCGCGCTGGATGACCTCGACAAACTCGGCCGAGATCGTCTCCTGCCGGAAGAGAGTGGCCAGCAGGCTGGCCGTGGCGGCGCGGCCCAGCCGGCCCAGGGGCAGGCGTGTGGCCAGGCGCTCGCGGTTCCACTCTACCAAAGCCGGGGCGAGGGGGTTCGCCCGGTCGAGTTCGACCTCGCGATAGCAGGTCAGCAGCAGAACGCGTTCGTGGCGCAGCCGGCGGAGCAGATAATGCAGCAGGTTGATGGTTCCCTGATCGGCCCAGTGCAAGTCGTCGATGAAGAGGAGCAGGCCGGAGGCAGCGGCCAATTGCTGCAACAGGCGGGCGACGGCGTCGAACAGCCGCAGGCGCTCTTCGTTGGCGCCAAGGCGGGGGCCGGGGGTCAGGGGGCCGACTTTGGTCTCGACTTCGGGGGCCAGCTTGGCGATCTCGGCGGCGATGAGGCCAAGCCGGCTGCGCAGCCCTTCGGCGCTTTGCAGGTGCACCCAATCGCGAAATGCCTCGACAAAAGGCAGATAGGGGGTAGCAGCCTCGTATTCGTAGCACCCCCCGCGCAGGATGGCCGCGCCTTCGGACTGCGCCACGGCGATCAGTTCTTGCGCCAGGCGGGTCTTGCCCACGCCCGGCTCGCCCGAAAGCAGCGCCAAGTGCCCGCGCCCTTGTTGGGCCAGGCGCCAGTGTCTGTGCAATTGTTCGAGTTCGGTGCTGCGCCCGACCAGCCTGCCCTGCACCAACTGCCCAAACAGATCCCCGGCCTCGGTCTCTTTGCTCCCGCGCAAGGGTGGGAACTCGGCCGGCAGGCCGGGTGCAATCACCTGGTAGATGCGTTCGGCCTGTACCAACCCGCGCAAGCGTAGCACACCCAGGTCGCGCAAGACCACGCCCGGCGGCAGAAGGCCATCCAAGCCCTCAACCACGGCCGGCGAGAGCAGAATCTGGCCGCCATGCCCGGCCGCCATGAAACGCTGCGCCCGGATCAGCGTCATCCCCGACTGGTAATCGTCACCCTGGGCCTCAGCAGGGCCGGTGTGCAGCCCCATCCGCACCCGCAGAGGGCCGGTCTCGCCCCACGGCTCGGCCAGCAATGCCCGCTGCGCCGCCAGTGCCGCCGCCAGGGCGTTGGCGGCTTGGGCGAAGGCAGCGCAGAAGGCATCGCCGATCACTTGAAAAACGTGGCCGTCGTCGTCGGCGATGGCTTCGTGCAGCAGGGCGTGGTGGCGCGCCAGGGCCGAAGGCATGGCTTGCGGGTGCTGCTGGAACAGCGGCGTGCTGCCTTCGATGTCGGTGAAGAGGAAGGTGACGACGCCGGTGGGGAGGGACATGGGGGTGTGAGAAGTGAGGCGTGAAACGTGAGGCGTGAGGCGTGAGGCGTGAGGCGTGAGGGGTCTCCATGGTGGGATGTCATAAGCAGATTCAGAAGCTTCGGCAATGACGATAGACCAATGGCCTGCCCTGAGAGAAGCGAAGGGACGATGAACGATCAGCCCGCCTGAATGGGGGGAATTCGCTATCGTCCGGGCCAATGCCAATTGGCACGTCCATCGTCACGCCAGAAACAAAACTCATGCATTCACAGAGACTTGGGTTGAGGGTCGATCCTCCATCATCTTTGGTCCAGGGAGACGAGGGGAACGAAGCGAACCGGCCCGATGGTGCGTTTGCGCAGCCGGCCCCCCCGTTTGGTGGCCTGCCACAGCTCCTGGTCCCACCCGGCCGGGCCGATGGGGATGACCATGCGTCCGTCTTCGGCCAACTGCTCGATCAGCGACGGCGGCCAGGACGAGGCGGCGGCGGTGACGATGATGCCGTCGAAAGGGGCAGCCTCCGGCCAGCCTTCCCAACCATCGCCGAGGCGAAAATGGATGTTCGTGTATCCCAGCCTTTGCAGGCGTTCCTCGGCCTGTTGCGCCAATTCGGGGATCAATTCGATGGTATAGACTTGCTGGCACAACTCCGCCAGGATGGCCGTTTGGTAGCCGCTGCCGGCGCCCACCTCTAGCACCTTCGCCTGCGGGGTTAGCGCCAGCAGTTGTGTCATCAGGGCGACGATGAAGGGCTGGGAGATGGTCTGGCCGAAGCCGATGGGCAGGGGGTGGTCTTCGTAGGCGTAGTCTTGCTGGTCGGCGGCAACGAAACGATGCCGGGGGACGCGGGCGATGGCGGCCAGCACATCCGGGTCGTCGATCTCAGTCCAGGGAGGGGGCCATCTCGGCATTGGAAGCCTGCCCATGCCGGGCGCTGGGTGTGGCGCCGAGGAGCGGGGCCAGGTTTGGGCGCTGCAAGCCTTGCCACACCCGCTCGGCCAGCGCCGCCTGTCCGTCGGCGCTGAGATGGACGCCGTCCTCGAGCCAGTTTGGCCCGGCGGCGAATTTGTGGCTGATCTCGATCACCGGTAAAGCCAACGCCCGGCCCAGGTCGCGGATGGCCTGGTTGTAATCGGCCCAAAGCCCCCACTCCTCGCCATCTGTCAGGCCGGGAGCCAGGGGGGGGAGGGTGAGGAAGATCGGCTGGCTGCCCAAACGTTGGCATCGTCGCGCCAGCCAGGTCATAATCGCTTCGTAGTCGGCGAGCGGCACGATGGGGCGAGGCTGTGCGGCAGGCTTGGGCTGCGGGTGCTGGGGCGGGGACAGGCGGGCGGCGATGGCCCGGACGAGATGGCTGCGTCGCCAGCTGCTCATCTCGACTTGCCGGAAATGGGTCAGGCGCCGGTCGGCCCGGCCGCTGCCGCCGGTGCGATGGCAGTCGTTCAGGCCCAGGGCAATGAGGACAAGACGAGGGCGATAGGCGGCGACATGGGCCTGAAAGCGCAGGTAGGCGTCGGCGGTGGCGTCGCCAGGGACGCCGGCATTGACCACCTGCCAGTGCTGCTGCGGGCGATCTTCGGCCAGGCGGGCCGCCAGCAAGGCCGGCCAGGCTTGCGTCTCATCCAGGTATTGGCCGTAGGCGATGGAGTCGCCCAGGACGACGATGCGGCTGGCCTGGAAGTCGGGAGCGGGGAGGGTGCGCGTGTCCCAGGGTTCGTCCGGTTGGGCGGCGCGGCGGCGCAAGAGCGCTTCAAAGCCGAGGCCAATGCCAATGACGCCGAGCAGGAAGAGGACGATATTTTGCATCGTAGGGATTGTACATCAGGGCACGGCGACGCTGAAATGTAGTCCGTAGCGTGTTCAATTGTGCGCTCACTCGGTGCAACTGCCATCGCCGTCCCCAAAATATCACATTCATTCTGCCAAAATATCACATTCTCATGCGATAGCATCGGGCAGCAGGGGCCTCTATGATAGGCGCCGTGGAACAGCAGCTCTGTTCCTATGTTTTCGCGCCTGGAATCGCCTTTGCCCAGCGTCTAACCTTTTGCTTGCCCAAGCGGCAAGTGTTGCGACATTCAGAGAATTTGATCATGTCAAACCACCCCCCATCCGGCGTCCCCCGCGCCTCCTATTCTGTATTCGCTCATCCTCAGGGCGCTCGCTTCAGAGCAGTCCTTTCCTTGTTGACTCTGGCGCTCGTTCTCCTGGCGCTGGCAGCCTGCGGTAGCCGCGAGACGCCCTCGCCCGCGCCCATCGCCACCCCCGTTCCTGCCACCGCCACGTCCCAGCCGCCTTCGCCCACGCCGGAGCCGCCCGACCTGTGGGAAGAGATCCAGGCCGAGGGGAGGATGGTGGTCGGCACTTCGGCAGACTACGCGCCCTATGAGTTCTACAACGACAGCTTCCAGATGGACGGTTTTGACATTTCGCTGATGTCGCAGATTGCAGCGCGGCTAGGCGTCGAGTTGGAACTGGTGGACATCGCCTTCGACGGGCTGCTGCCGGCCGTGCAGATCGGCCAGGTGGACGCGGCCATAGCTGCCATCGCCATCACACCGCAACGCATGAAAGAGGTCGACTTCAGCAATGTCTACTTTGTTGGCGCCGACGCCTTTGTGGCCGCGCCAAACTCGACCGTGGGTCCGATCCGGACCGTGAAAGATCTGGCGTCTTATCGTGTCGGTGTCCAGGCAGGCTCCATCTACGAGACCTGGTTGGAACGTGAGTTGCTAGAAACCGGACTGATGGATTTGCACAACCTGTTCATCTACCGCCAGATCGAAAATGGCTTCGACGACCTCAAGGCCGGACATGTGGATGTGCTGGCCATGGATCGGCAGCCGGCGCAGCTCGCTTCCAGGCTCACGGGCATCCGCATCGTGGGCGAGCAGCTCAACCGCCAGCACTTTGCCATTGCCGTGCCGCTGGGGCAGAACAATCTGCGGCGGGCGATCAACAGGGTGCTGGCGGAGTTGCAGAATGAAGGCGCTATCGCCCAGACGGCGGCCGTCTATCTCGAACTGAATCCCACCGATGTCGAGCCGCTGCCCACACCGCTGCCAGAGCCTACGCCTGGCCCGGTGCCGCCTACGCCGGCCCCTCCCGCGGGATGTCATGACGGCATGGCCTGGGTAAGCGACCTCAACTACGACGACAACAACATGAAGAACCCGCCGGTTGTGCAGGCGGGGCAGGCCCTGCAAAAAGGCTGGCGGATTCGCAACACCGGCACCTGCACCTGGAACAGCAGCTACAGCCTGGGCTTTGTGCAGGGCAACCGTCCGGGCGCGGACATGACCGGCAGGCCCACTGCTGTGCAGGGTGTGGTGGCGCCCGGGCAGACTTACGACATGTATGTGAACCTGGTGGCGCCGACCGCGCCGGCCGTGTATCAGGGGTTCTGGCAGATCAGGGACGGCCAGGGCGTCGCTTTTGGTGAGCGCGTCTACGTCGGCGTCACCGTGCCGCCGTCGACGCCGCCTACCCCCGTCCCCACCCAAACGCCCTCGCCGGGCATTACCTTCACCGCAGACCGCACTGACATTCGGCAGGGGGAATGCGTCAACTTCGCCTGGAACGTGATCAATGTCAGGGCTGTTTATTTCTATGTCGACGGCCAAGACTACCGCCAAAATGGCGTGGCCGGCCAGGCTGGCAGCCAGCAATGTCCGGCGCAAAGCACGACCTATGACCTGCGAGTGGACAAGGACGGCGGCAGTAGCGAGATTCGGCAGATTCGCATCAACGTGCAACCGAACAGCGCCCTGCCCATCATCGTCAGCTTCCTGGCTGAGCCATCGCAGATCAACGCCGGGCAGTGCTCCAATCTACGTTGGGATGTTCAGGGCAATGTCAACCAGGTGCGATTGCTGCGGGCCGGCAACCCGCTGTGGAACGGGGCGCCGTTCCGCGGCAATTACGCCGAGTGCCCGCCTGGAAGCGGCGACATCGGCTATGTGCTGGAGGCCAGTGGGCCGGGCGGGACCACGCGCGCTACCCTGAACCTGCGCCTGATCGCTGCCCAGCCCACGCCCACCCCGCCGCCGCAGGCGCCGCTCATCACCAGCTTCAGCGCCAGCCCGCAGCAGATCAACCTGGGCGGCTGCACCACCCTCAGCTGGAGTTTCAGTGGTCAGAGCCTGGCCCAGACGATCATCTCACGCGATGGCGCCGTGATTGCTTCCGAAATCGGCCAGGCAGGATCCTTGGTGGACTGCCCGCCCAGCGCCGGGCAGATCATCTATCTGCTTAAGGTGGACTCCGAGTTTGGCGGCACCGCTCAGCAGGGGGCGCAGGTGAGCGTGGTGGGCGCCGCGCCGACGGCCACACCGGCCGTTCGGCCGCCCACGATCGAGTACTTCGCCGTCACCAGCGATGGCACCAACCCGATCAACCAGATTAATTCTGGCGAGTGCGTATTCCTCACCTGGAATTTCTTTGGCGACAGTCTTGCCGCCACGACGCTTTTCCGTAACGGTGAGATCATCGCTTCCGATTTCACCGCCAGCCAGAGCTTCCAGGATTGCCCCCCCGTGGGGGTGATGAACTACCAGCTCAAGGTGGACTCCGAGTTCGGCGGCTCCTCTACGCGCGACGTTCAACTGACGGTGGTCGCTGGCTGAGCAACCGCAACGAGCCGGCAGCGTATCGGGTAGTCGCATTCGGAATTGTCAGGGGGGGCCGCAACGTCAGTTGCGGCCCCCCTGTGCGTTACCGGGACCGAGTGCGGCGCTCCCGGCGCCTGGCCTGGGCTGTGTCCTGGAAGCCGGCGCAGGAAACACCCGTTGGGCGCCAAACGACTGAAGTCATTGCTACGATCTCCGCACAACCTCAGTGATGAGGCGCTAGTTCGTTCTGGGGGGGAGCAGACCGCGGCGAACTGCCTGTCGGATCGCTTGATCGCGGCGGTTTGCCGATAGCTTGGCGTAGAGGTGGCGCACATGCGTGCGCACGGTGTTGGCGCTAATGACCAGTTCTGCGGCAATCTGATCGTAGGTGTAGTCGGCCGCCAGCAGTTCCAGGACACGAAGCTCCTGGTTCGTCAACTGACCCGCGCCCATGCTAACCGCGGCTGCGCCTTCGCCGGGCGCGGAAGCCGCCGCCAGCGAAACGCCCATCTTCTGCAACCGAGCGCTGAGGTCGGGAATACCCAGCAGCACGCGTACATAGCCTGTTTCTGACGCGAGCCGTACTGCCTCCAGCAGCGTCTCGGCTGAACGATCGTCGTTTTGTCGCTGTTGCTGCCAGGCCAGCAAGGCAACGAGCTGCAACTGGTCGAGGCGGTTTCCGTTTCTGCTGGCAAACGCCAGCGCCTCCGCCAGCGCCTGTGTGACGGTTGCCGGGTCGGCGCTTACCGAGATCGCCGCCCGCAAATAAGCGATCACCCCACGACTCACACGATTGACCGGCCCGCCCTTAAGGTCGGGCCTGACGCTCTGCACGACCTGCCAGGCCTGGTCGCTTCGCCCGACCGATAGGAGGCGCTGCGTCTTGTAATCGACCAGCAACTCATAGACCCTTGGTATTGTAGCCTGGGCAAGGTGCTCGGCAAACACCGCTAAGTCCTTGTCGGTCTCGCCAGTCTTGGCGTCCAACAGTTCGCCAAGATAGTGGGCGGCGTGGATGAGCTGCGCATCCTGCAACTGTATGGCCATGTCCAGGGCCGATCGCTGGTAGGTCTGCGCCTGGGCCCTATGATTCTGCCAATAGCTGTTCTCGGCCGCAGCGAAGTACGCCGGAAGCAGGTCGCGCAGCAAAGAAAGGGAGCCCGGATCGGTATTGTCGAACAATTCCTGGAACCTGACGCCAGCCTCGCGGGCATTGCCCTTGCGCATGCTCCACTTCGCCAGTTCGCGGCGCAAAGCGACGGCGCCGGCGGCAAATTCGGCCCGCGCGAACGCCGCCAGCGCGATCTCGGCCGATCGCTCCGCCTCCAATGACCTGCCGCTGTAGTTGTAGAGGTGCACCTGCAGGAAATAAAACAGACCGCTATGAAGTTCATCCAGGTATGAGACCAGAGGTCGAGCCTGTTCTGCAAAACTGGCGGCTGCGGCCAGGTCCCCCTTGATAAAAGAGCCGCCTTCCTGTAACACAAGCCACTCGGCATGGTGCCGGCCGGCGTCTTTGTCCATCGGTTGCTGCGCTTGCAGCGTGCGTCCTGCCTCCTGGGCATACAGGAGGGTGCGTTCATCATCGAACAGCATGGCCAGCCGGCAGCGATCCAACATCAATTGCGGGCGCTGAACCAGGAGTTCGTGTGGCAACAGGGCCAGAAGATCACGCGCGCGATAGGGCGCACGCACGAGCATCGTATGAATCTGGCGCTCTACAAGGTCCGCCGCCTCGGCGCTGTCGCCGGCGGCCAGGAAATGCTGCACGGCGGTTTCGAAATCGCCTGCCCCAACCAGCCAGGATGCTGCCCGCCGGTGCAACTCGGCGATAAGGTCGGGGCTTGACCCCGCCTGCAAGCGCTGTTGCAGCATTTCCTGGAAGAGATGGTGGTAGCGGAACCACCTGGTTCTTTCATCCAGCGGTATCAGGAACAGATCGCCGCGCGCGATCTCGTCCAGCCAGGTATTGGCGTCGCCATCCCCGGTCACGGCCGCGCAAAGCGACGCACTGAATTCGTCCAGAATCGACGTATACAGCAGAAAGCGGCGCAGCTCCGGCCTCTGTTGGTCGAGCACTTCGTCCGTCAGGTATTTGGCCAGCCACATACTCTCGCCGTGTAGAGCCTGGATCATATCGGCGACGCTTCCCTGGCCGTGGGAGGCGAGAACCGCCAGGTGCAGCGCCGTCACCCAACCTTCGCTGCGCGCCGTCAGTTGCGCCACTTCGGCTTCGGTCGGCGGCGGAAAACCCTGGCGCAGAAGATAGTCGTTGACTTCCTCGGCGGTGAAACGCAGATCATCGGCGTTCAGCGCCAGGATCTCGCCGTGGGCAAAGAGGCGCGCCAACGGCAGCGTCGTTTGGCGTCGCGCCAGCAGCATAAGATGGAGGTTGGGAGGCCCCTGTTCCAGGATCGTACGGATCACGGCGTCCACGGCCGCAGACTGGACGCGATGGAGATCGTCCAGGACGAGAAGCATATGTCGATCGCTCGGCAAAGCTGCCGCGCCGGCTTCATCCCAATAGGTGGAGAACAGTCGCTCCAGCACCCGCTCCGCCGTCCCCTGGCTGTCCTCCAGGATCGGTTGGATCAGCGCCAGCGCGCCGGGAACGACCCGATCCAGGGCCGCGGCCAGGTGATGGCTAAACTCGTGCGCGCCGTTGTCGTCCTCAGCCAACGCCAGCCAGGCGGCAGAAGACGCCTGGCCGGAGAGGTCGAGCCAGCGGCTGACCAACGATGATTTGCCATAGCCGGTAGGCGCGTGGATGACGATGGCGCGTTGTTCCTGCCACCGATCGAGCTGCCGGTAGAGCCGCGGCCGATCGACCAGGGTGGCAAGATATTTCGGTTTGGCAATCCTGCCGTTGAGAAACATGGGGGGTGGAGGGAAAAATCACACGGTTCTTCGCCAAAATATCACACGGAATGCGATAGCAGCAGGCGTAGGCATCCTCTATTATAGCCGATTGTGGGCAGTCACGCTGTCCCGCCGTTTGTGCGCGAGAACCTGAAACCCGAATCATCCCCCCTGCCTTCCTGGCTCAAAGCTTGCCAGCGCTTTCACTGGCTGAACCGGAGGAATCAACATGTCCCTTTTCCCATTCTCAAAATTATCATCCCGGCTGTTGCGGTTGGTCATCGTCGCCCTGGCGCTGATGCTGGCAGCAACCGCACTGACTGCGCGCCCGGCCAGGGCGGCCGATGATGCCAGCGCGCTCCTAATCACATGCAGTGGAAACACCTGGTCGGTCTCCACCCACACCGAGTTCAAGGACGCCATCGGCTGCTTCAACGCCAAAACGGCCGCCGGAACCTACACCATCACGCTGACCGGTAACATCGCCCTGAGCGGAGTGACCCCGGCCATCAACAACAGCACCGCCGGCGTGGCGCTGGTGCTGGATGGCGCCGGCTTTGCCTTGGACGGCGGGGGCGTGAATGGGACACGCCCGATCGAGGTGCGTGCCAACACCACGGTGACCATAAGCAACCTGACCTTGCAGAATGCGAAAGCCCCTACCACGGGCAATCAGAACGGCGGCGCCATCCTGAACTCAGGTACGCTGACCATCGAAGGCAGCGTCATTCGCGGCAACCAAGCGGATCGTTATGGTGGCGGGGTGTCGAGCAATGGTCCGCTGACCATCGTAGGTAGCACGATTAGCGGCAATCGAGCCTCCCTTGACGGGGGCGGAGTCGATAGCAGCGCTGCCCTGATCATCCGCAACAGCACGATCTCTGGCAATACCGCCTATGCTGGTGGGGGGATTAACAACAGCAATAGAGCCGATGTCGATAACTCAACTGTTGCCGGCAACCAAGCGCTTCGTTTTGGTGGCGGGGTGTTCAGTTCAGGATCTCCGTTTTTTTTCACCAACAGCACTGTCCGCCTGAATTTTGCAAACAGTGCGGGAGGCGGTATATACGGCACGGTCACCCTCAAGAACACGATCGTGATCGACAACTCCTCCACCTTCACTCCTTCGGGTACGGACCTCATGGGCGATCGGGGCAACCTTGACAAGCACACCTCCCAGGGCTATAACATGATCGGTACGTTCTACCCTCTACTTGATACCCCTCTGAGGCCCCAGCCTACCGACATCATTGGCGTGACATCCCTGCTATCCCCCCTCGGCGACTACGGCGGCGCCACGCAGACCATGGCCCTGTTGCCGGGCTCCCCGGCCATCGACGCCGGCGATCCCGCCTGCCCCGCCGCCGATCAGCGCGGCGTGGCCCGGGTGGGCGGCTGTGACATCGGCGCCTTCGAGTCCCGCGGCTTCACGCTGGGCGCAAGCAGCGGCAGCGGGCAGACGGCCGAAATCAACGCCAACTTCGCCAATCCGCTGGTCGTGGCGGTCAGCAGCAATTTCAACGAGCCGGTGAACGGCGGCCAGGTGATCTTCACCGCCCCCGGCAGCGGCGCCAGCCTGTCTACCACCACCTACACAACCACGATCAGCGGCGGCAACGCCAGCCAGCCGGTGACGGCCAATGGCGTGGTGGGCAGCTACACCGTCAACGCCAACACCCGCGGCAACCTGGGCGGCCCCGCTGCCTTCAATCTCACCAATATCCCCATCAACTATGCGCCGGTGGCCGGTTTCGGCAAGGCCCTGAACTTCGACGGACAGGACGAATTCGTGGAGGCGCCCTACGCCGCCGCCCTCAACCCCGACAGCTTCACCGTCGAGGGCTGGCTCTACCCGCGCAACAACAGCCGCTTCCAGGCACCCTTCAGCTCGCGCGATGCGTCCACTGCCGGCAGCACCAAAGGCTGGAACGTGTACGCGAGCGACGGCGGCAAATGGGAGTTCTGGGCTGGAGGCGGTGGCGCCTGGAACACGCTCCAGGGTCCCGCTGTCCAGCTCAATCAGTGGACACACCTGGCCGTCACCTACAGCAGCGGCACGGTCAGGATGTACGTGAATGGCGTGCAGGTTGCCAGCAAAAGCGGCGTCAACCTGGCCAAGAACACGAGCAAACCCTTCCGCATCGGCGCTGCCGACGACGGCGCCGGCGCCAACAACCGCGCTGCCTGGTTCTTCGACGGGCAGATCGACGAGGTGCGGGTGTGGAACGGCGCCCGCACACAGGCGCAGATCGCCGAGTACCGCAGCCGCACCATCCAGAACCCCGCCACCGAACCGGGCCTGGCGGCCTATTGGGCTTTCAATCGGGATCAGGGCACGACGCTCCCGGATCTGGCCGATGGGCACGACGGCACGTTGCAGCGCATGGAGAACGGCGATTGGGTGTCGAGCCTCAATCCAGTGGCAACCACTAACGCCAACACGCCGGTGTCGTCCTATTTGAAAGCCAGTGACGATGACAACGATCCACTGAGCTTCAAGAGTACAGCGCAGCCAGCCCATGGTACGCTGAGCAGCATCAACGCCAATACAGGGGCATTCACTTACACCCCCAATACGGACTATTGCGGCACGGACAGCTTCCAGTTTCAGGTCAATGACGGCAAGGTTGATTCCAACATCGCCACACAGAGCATTACCGTGAACTGCACGACCTGGCGCTTCCGCGGCTATGTCTGCCAGGGTACGCCCCCGGCGGGGATCAGCTGGAACGGCCAGTGCCAGGGGACGACGCCGCTGCAGAACGTGGTGTTGACCCTGCACGGCTGGGACGATGGCGAAACCCCGCCTGGCAGCCATCTGAAAACGGTGACGACCAATGTCGGCGGTTTCTACAACTTCAACATCCAGGAGAACTTCGGCTTCGAACACTACGAGATCGAAGTGATCCCGCCGCAGGGCATGGTAGGCGTAGCGGCGATCGCCGAGACGGGCACGGTGCAGACGCCGCCCACCTCGGTCATTCTGCTGAACCCGGGGCCGGAAGTGCACTACACCGACTTCTACGTGCAGGCGCCGACGCCAACGCCCACGCCGACGAACACGGCCACCCCCACCGCCACGCCCACGCCGGCGCAGGTTTTCGACCTGACGATTGTCAAGGAGACGGTGGGAGGCGACGACACCTTCAAGTTTGGCAGCACGGTCAACAGCGACCACGTGATCCCGGTCTTCAGCCTGACCACGCAAGGGGGCACGGCCCGAAAGACCTTCAGCGGCCTGACGGCCGGATTCTATGAGATCGGCGAGGAGGTCCCTGCCGGCTCGGACTGGAAGAACATCCTCGGCCATTGCGAGGGTACCAGCAGCTCCTGGCAGTTCTCGACCCTCAGATTCGACGCGAAGCCCGGTGACGACATCACCTGCACGTTCACGAATGCGCAGGTCTTCAACCTGACGATTGTGAAGGAGGCGGTCAACGGCGACGACACCTTCAAGTTTGGCAGCACGGTCAACAGCGACCACGTGATCCCGGTCTTCAGCCTGACCACGCAAGGAGGCACGGCCCGAAAGACCTTCACCGGCCTGACGGCCGGATTCTACGAGATCGGCGAGAATGTCCCTGCCGGTTCGGATTGGAAGAACATCCTCGGCCATTGCGAGGGTACCAGCAGCTCCTGGCAGGACTCAAGCGTCAGATTCACGGCGCAGCCCGGCGACGACATCACCTGCACCTTTACCAATGCGCAGGTCTTCAACCTGACCATTGTCAAGAAGACCGTGAACGGCGACGACACCTTTAGGTTTGGCAGCACGGTCAACAGCGACTACGTGATCCCGGTCTTCGACCTGACCACGCAAGGGGGCACGGCGCAGAAGACGTTCAGCGGCCTGACGGCCGGGTTCTACGAGATCGGCGAGAATGTCCCTGCCGGTTCGGATTGGAAGAACATCCTCG
>CAYWPZ010000040.1:18335-23383 GCA_964460135.1 uncultured Caldilineales bacterium
GCCATTGCGAGGGTACCAACAGCTCCTGGCAGGACTCGAGCGTCAGATTCACGGCGCAGCCCGGTGACGACATCACCTGCACCTTTACCAATGCGCAGGTTTTCGACCTGACCATTGTCAAGAAGACGGTGAACGGCGACGACACCTTTAGGTTTGGCAGCACGGTCAACAGCGACCATGTGATCCCGGTCTTCGACCTGACCACGCAAGGGGGCACGGCCCAGAAGGTGCTCAGCGGCCAGCCGGCCGGGTTCTACGAGATCGGCGAGAACGTCCCTGCCGGTTCGGACTGGAAGCTGACCGATGCCAGATGCGAGGGCGCTGCCAGCTCGGCGTGGACAAGGAACCTTGTCAGATTCACCGCGCGCCCCGGCGACGACGTCATCTGCACCTTTACCAACAGCAAGCCGCCGACGGCCACGCCGACCCCAACGGCGACGGCCACACCCACGGCGACGCCCACGGCGACGCGGACGCCGACGGCTACGGCCACCCACACCCCCACGGCGACGCCGACGGCCACGCAAACACCCACCCGCACGCCAACCCGCACGCCAACCCCGACGGTGACGCCGACGCCGACGCCGGCGACGGGAAACATCGTGATCCGCAAAGTGACGGCGCCGGGCAGCGGCAGCGGCTTTGTGTTCACGCAGAACATCGACGGCAGCGGCAACTTTACGCTGGACAACAACCAGAGCAAGACTTTTGCCGGCGTGCAGCCTGGGACCTGGACGGTGACCGAGCAAGACCCGACGGCAAGCGGCTACGAACTGAGCGGCATCGACTGTGACGACGCTAACTCCACGTGGAACGTGGCCAACCGTGCGGCCACCATCCGGCTGGAGAACGGCGAGACGGTGACGTGCACCTTCACCAACAGCGAAGAGGACACGGTCACAGTCAAGAAGGTGGTGCGGCCGGCCGGCGCCGCCGGCAGCTTCAGATTCAGCCAGACGCTCGACGCCAGCGGAGACTTCACGCTCAGCGGCGGCCAGCACAAGACCTTCGCCAACGTGTCAGCGCAGACGAGCCACACCATCACCGAGCTGGATCCCGGCCCCGATTTTCAGTTGACGGCGGTCGAGTGCCACGACACCGGCACCGGCCAGACCTTCCCCGGCGACCTCAACAGCCGCTCGGTGACATTGCAATTGACGGCGGGCGAGCGGGTGCAGTGCACCTTCACCAACACCTACATCGCCACGCCCACGCCGACGGCAACCCCCACCCACACGCCCACGGCCACGCCCACAGAGACGCCAACGGCAACCCCCACCCACACCCCGACGCATACCCCGACCTCGACGCCAACGGCCACCCTGACGGCGACGCCCACCCACACGCCGACCCACACGCCCACGGCCACGCCCACGGAATTCATCATACCGACGGTGACGCCGACGGCGACTGAGACGCCCACGCGTACGCCGACGCCCACGCACACGGCCACGCACACGCCGACGCCGACGCACACAGCCACGCACACGCCGACGTGGACGCCGACGCCCACGGCAACGGCCACAGCCACCCGCACGCCCACCGCGACCATGACGCCTACGACCGTCCCCACCAAACCGGCCGGTGCGGAGTGGCGCTTCCGCGGCTATGTGTGCGAAGGCACGCCGCCCGCAGGCTCGCCGCCGGGCCAGCCCTGCCCCGGCGGCACCTTCCCGCTGAACAAGAAGCTGGGGGCGAGGCTGACGCTGACCGGCTGGAATGTAGGCGATCCCACCGAATACACCTATGAGATCCACACCTCGCCCGACGCCAACGGCTGGTACAACTTCATGTTTGCGGCGCCGGCCAACTACCACAACTACCGCCTGACGGCCACGGTGAAAGGTATGGCGGGCATCCTGGTGATTGCGGAAGATGGCGTAGTAGAGAACACCCACCAGGTGTCGTGGCTGGATCCAAAGCCGGAAGAGCACCTGACCAACTTCTTCTTCCTGCCGGCCACGCCCACCCCAGCGCCGACGCAAACGCCAACGGAAACGCCCACAGCCACCGCGACACCGACGTCAGAGCCGACCGCAACCCCCACCTGGACGCCGACCCCGCAAGCAACGTCGACGCCGACTGTCACGCCTGAGCCGACTGCAACCCCCACCGAGACGCCTGAGCCGACCTCGACGCCGACCGCCACACCTCGAGCGACGTCGACGCCCACACCCGAAGCCACGGCGACGCCAACCGCCACACCCAGGCCCAATTACAAGCTGTACATGCCCCTGGTGGCGCGGCCCCAAACCCGTTAGGTCCCAACCCCGATTGATCCCTCCCCCGGGCTGGCGCCCGCTGTGCATCCTCCAGGCAGCGGGCGCCAATCGCAGCAAGGTAATTGCCGATGAGAATCGCCCACGACCAGGCAGGCCAACCCATCGAGGCAAACGCCGCCGCCCCCAGCCAGGCCATCTGTCCCTCATGCGGCGGCGGCGTAGTCCTGCGTAGTCGCGCCGCCGTCAACGATCTGCAAAAGACCTACTTCTGGCGCCATGCCCATCTCGTCGATCTCAACTGTTCCGAACGTCGGTCACCCTATCGCTTAGCGGCGACGCCAGTTCTCGCCCATTCATCCATCGTTCATCAAAAAGGACAAAATCCATGATCATCGCAACTATCATCGGCATCCTCATCGGAGCGCTGTTTTCGGGCGTCATCATCTGGATCGTTGGCAGGCTTGGCCTGGGCCTGGAGGTTGACGGCTTCATTCCCGCCTTCCTTGCCGGCATTGTCATCGCTGTCCTCGGCGGCGTCGTCAATTGGCTGCTCGGCGCCCTGGGTCTCAGCATTGGCGGCGGTCTGTTGGGCGCCATCATCCACCTGGTCATCGCTGCCCTCGTCATCTACCTGGCCGGCTCTTTTGTATCCGGCCTCAAGGTGAAGGGCTTCAGCGGCGCCCTCATCGCTGCCATCGCCATCGCCGTAGTGACCTGGCTTGCCGCCTCTATCGCCGGCGCTCTTGTCTAGGGCCGGCTTGTTTGCGGGCTGGCGTCAAGCATGACGGACTGGCAGTCCTGTCTGGCGAGGGCTGCCAGTCTTTTGTGTCTGCTTTGGCGAGGGCTGCCCTTTTTCTTCTCTCACCCATGGCCCGATACCGCACCCCACGCCTCGCCATTTTCCTGCTCATCATAGCCCTATGCCTGGCCGGCTGCAGCCAACGGATGGACGATTACCTGGCTGCCTCCTCTATCAGCAAGGACGGTTTTGCCCGCAACGCAGAGAAAGCGCGCGAACTTGACGGCCAGGTGCTGAAGCTGTGGGGATTCGTCGACCACACGAACATCTACGGCGATGACGACGCCAGGGCGATCCTGGGCGACTGGTGGAGCGGCGCCGGTCCCGATGCCGTAACCTGGCGCTTCAACTTCAAGACGAAGATAGATGATATGGCCGGCGAGTCTTTCGCCGTGACCGTCCCCAACGATGCGGGCCGCGACGAGCTTCTGCGGCAGTTCGTGGCCGACGCGCGGGCGCAGCAGCCGACCAGAGTCTTTTTAACGGGCAAGCTCGTCGCCTTCGACGCCCCGACCAACAACGGCGTGCTCAGCGGCCTGACCCTGAAGCTTGGGTCTTCCGGCGATGTCCTGCTGGCGCCGCCCGACGCCAAATGACTGGCCCTCGTCCTGGCCAACAAGGAGACCCTTCAAATGAAATTCTATGCATTGTTCACACTGATCATCGCCTCGCTGCTCCTGGCGGCGTGTGGCGCGGCGCAGCCGACCCCTGCTCCGGCAACGCCGGCGCCCAGCGAAGCGACTCCGGCTGCCGAGGACGTCGCTCCGCCTCCCGATGAGGTAGCACTCACGACGAACCCCTGGCAGTGGGTGGCCTTTGTCAACCCGATGGAGACGGTCGAAGTGGAAACGCCTGAGAGCTATCAGGTCACCTTCGACGAGGACGGCGCCATCAACGTTGTGGCCGACTGCAACAACGCCGCCGGCACGTACACCGACGAAGACGGCGCACTCACCATTGCCATCGGCCCCATGACCATGGCCGCCTGCCCGGAGGGCTCGCGCAGCGACCAATTCGTGACGCTGCTGGGCAGCGCTGCCCGCTACTTCTTCGTCGAGAACGAACTCTTCATCGACCTGATGGCCGACGGCGGTGTCCTGCGGCTTGGCCCGGCCGGCGAGACGGCCGACGTCCCGGATGCCGATGCTCTAGCGGCTGCCGAAGCGGCCCAGTTGGCGGCCATGGTGGCCGGGATCAAGGTCAACCCGTGGAAGTGGACTTCGTTCGGCAGCGCAGACGAACAAGTCACTGTCGAAGATCCCGCCAGCTACACGGTGACCTTCAACGGCGACGGCACGCTCGACATCAAGGCTGACTGCAACGACGCCTCCGGCGCCTACGTCCTGGACGGCGCGGCCGTCACCATCGAGATCGGCGCCGCGACGCTGGCCGCCTGTCCGGGCGATTCCCGCAGTGAGCAGTTCCTGCAACTGCTGGGCGATGCGGCCCAGGTGGTTCCATTGGGCGGTCAGTTGATCATCGCCTTGAAGACCGAAGGCAGCTCGATGATCCTGGAGGCTGCGGTCACGACGGTCGCCGATCTGTGCGGCGAACAAGCGCTGGCGATCAACACAGTCGAGGACACGTTGCCCGCCGAGATCAGCGCCCAGCTCGATCAGACCTTGGTAAGCCTTGTCCAGAAAGCGCCCCGGCCCGGGCCCGGCGCGTCGATGCTGATCATCACGCGCCAGGGACGCTACTTCAAGTCCACCGGGGTCGCCGATGTGACCACCTGCGATCCGCTGCCGGCCGATTCCCCCTTCCAGATCGGCAGCAACACCAAGATGATGACCTCTGCCATCCTCTTCCAACTGCAGGAGGAAGGGGTGCTTTCCACCACCGATCTGCTGAGCAAGTGGCTCCCTGACCTGGCGGCCGCGTTGCCCAACGGCGATCAGATCACCATCGACATGCTGCTGACCCACACCAGCGGTCTGCACGACTACTTCGACCTGCCAACCGAGGACGGCGCGACCATCGAGAGCGGCGCCGAGGACAACAAGGACATGCTGGCCCGCGCCTTCACG
>CAYWPZ010000040.1:23393-23753 GCA_964460135.1 uncultured Caldilineales bacterium
CACCACATGCTGTGGCCCGGTCCCTGAGCCGGTGGCGAGCCGCGCGCCGTCACGCCGGAGGAGCTGGTAACGCTGGTCGCCGACTCCGGCCTGAGCTACTTCGAGCCCGGAGAAGAAGGACAGTGGTGGTACAGCAACACCGGCTATATCCTGCTGGGCCTGATCATCGAGCAGGCCACCGGCAAATCCTACGAAGAGAACCTGCAGGAGCGCATCTTCGAACCGCTAGGGCTGGAGCAGACCACCCTGCAGACGGGCCAGCCGGAGGCCGGGGCGCTGCCGCAGGCCTACTATCACTCCCCCTTTGAATACACCACCGGCGAATGGAACGCCAGCCAGGGCTGGTCGGCCGGCGCCGTG
>CAYWPZ010000041.1:0-23013 GCA_964460135.1 uncultured Caldilineales bacterium
ATCCTGCTCCTCCTGCTGACATTCTACGCCATCAGCGATCTGCCGCGCGCCCGCACCGCCGTACTCGGCCTGGCGCCCGAGGCCTATCGGGCCGAGTGGGAGCTGTTGTGGCAGAGCACAGGCGGCATCTGGAACCGCTTCTTCCGTGGGCAGATCATCCTCTCGTTGGTGATGGGTGGGCTGGTTTGGTTGGGATTGACCATCCTGGGCGTGCCCGGAGCGCTCGCCCTCGGCGTCCTCACCGGCGTCCTCGAGGTCATCCCCACGCTCGGCCCCGTCCTCGCCACCATCCCGGCCGTCATCCTGGGCCTGCTGCAAGGCTCCACCTCCTTCCCCGATCTCCCCAACTCGACCATCGCCCTCATCGTTCTTGGCTTCTATGTCGCCCTTCAACAGATCGAGAACCTCATCCTTGTCCCGCGCATCATGGGACGCAGCGTCGGCATCCACCCGATCCTCATCATCATCGCCGTGCTGGTATTCACCGTTCATCTGGGTGTGTTTGGGGCCTTCATCGCCACGCCGGTCCTCGCCAGCCTGCTGGTGTGGTTTGCCTACTTCCACCGCCGCATGATCGGCCTTCCCCCCTTCCCCGAACCGGCGCCGCCGCCCGCCGACCCCTCGGTGGTCGCCGCCGCTGACTCCGAGCCGCCTCACCCCGACCACCCCGCCGCGCCAGCGACCGACCCCACCCTCGTCCTCGCCCCTGTTCCCCCACCGCCGCGCGACGTGGTAGAAAGGCAGGTGGATTGGCATGAAGGTCGTGAAGCGTGAGAAGATGTCGGTGGTGTTCACGCCTCACGTTTCAGGCAGGAAAGCTGCTATCGCCGCCCCGTCTGGACGCCACTCAAGAAGACGCATTACTTCCTTTTGGCAAGAGCCGGATGTAGAATAGGGTGCTGGCGCGGCCTGATGGTCGCGCCAGCGAACCCCACTTTTTCAGCCAAGAGTCAACAATGAAACTTCTCGAAGGGCTTCAACAAGAACCGATCACCCATCTCGACCTGTCCTACTACTGCACCGCTCCCGCCGGCGCCGCCGTCAAGGACGTGGTCGAGACATTGCGCCAGAGCAAACGCAACTGCTCGCTTATCCTGGAAGATGACAAACTGATGGGCATCTTCACCGACCGAGATATCCTGCGCAAGGTTGTTGACCGACCTGAGCTTTGGGAGCAAGCTATCGATCAGGTGATGACCAGGGAAGTGCTCACCATCGACGAGAGCGCCACGGCGGCAGAGGCAATGGCGATCATGGACCGCTTTCACTTCCGCAATGTGCCGGTCGTGCGCGCCAACGGCGAGGTTGTGGGCAACTTCACCCACTACAGCATTGTCAAGTTCCTGGCCGACACCTTCCCCACCGAAATCTACAACCGCGCTCCCGACCACACCCGCGTGGCGCGCCGGCAGCACGGCGGCTAAAGACAGAGGCTCCCCCCATGACGGAGAACAACCAACCCATCCACATCAAAGAATTGGATCACGTCGTCATCCGCTTCGCCGGCGATTCTGGCGACGGCATGCAACTGACCGGCAGCCAGTTCACCAACACCGCCGCCATCGTCGGCAACGACATCAGCACCTTGCCCGACTACCCTGCCGAAATCCGGGCGCCCGCCGGCACCCTGGCCGGGGTCAGTGGTTTTCAGGTTCACCTGTCGGACACCGACATCTACACCCCCGGCGACTCACCCGATGTACTGATCGCCATGAACCCAGCGGCGCTCAAAGTCAGCCTGCCTGATCTGGAGCCGGGCGCCAGCATCATCGTCAACACCGATGCCTTCAACACCAGCAACCTGACCAAAGCGGGCTATACCCGGAACCCGCTCGAAGACGGCTCGTTGAAAAACTTCCAAGTCTATGAAGTGCCAATCACCACCCTCAACCGCAATGCCGTGCAAGAAGTGGAGGGGCTGAGCACCAAAGAAGTCGACCGCAGCCAGAACTTCTTCGCCCTGGGGCTGGTCTATTGGGCCTACGACCGGCCGCTGGAGAACACCACCGCCTGGGTGAAACAGCAATTTGCCAAACGACCGGAGATCGTTCAGGCCAACCTGCGGGCCTTGCAGGCAGGCTACTTCTATGGCGACACCACCGAAGCCTTCCAGGTCCGTTACCGCGTGCGTCCGGCGGCGCTGCCCGCCGGCACCTACCGCAAGATCAGTGGCAATGAGGCCACGGCCATCGGCCTGGTGACAGCCGCAACCAAGGCCGGCAAGCCGTTGTTCTACGGCTCCTATCCCATCACTCCCGCCAGCGACATCCTCCATTTTCTGGCCGGTCTGCGGCATTTCGACGTCCTCACCTACCAGGCCGAGGACGAGATCGCGGCCATGGGCGCCACCATCGGCGCCGCCTTTGGCGGCGCTTTTGCCGTCACCGGCACCAGCGGCCCCGGCATCGCCCTCAAGAGCGAAGGCATCAACCTGGCCATCGTCCTCGAACTGCCCATGGTCATCGTCGATGTCCAGCGCGGCGGCCCCAGCACCGGCCTGCCCACCAAAGTCGAACAAGCCGACCTCTTGCAGGTGATGTTCGGCCGCAACGGCGAAAGCCCCCTCCCGGTCCTGGCCCCGGCCACACCCAGCGAATGTTTCGACTTCGCCGTCGCCGCCTTCCGCCTGGCCGTGCGAGCAATGGTCCCGGTCATCCTGCTAACAGATGGCTATCTGGCCAACAGCGCCGAACCGTGGTTGGTGCCCAACCCCAACACCATCCCCCCCATCGTGGTCGAACACCCGACGGCCCCCAACGGCAACGGCAAATACCTGCCCTACAAGCGCGACCCGGTGAGCCTGGGCCGGCCCTGGGCCATCCCCGGCACACCCGGCCTTGAACACCGCGTCGGAGGACTGGAGAAATCGCCCGACTTCGGCAACGTCTCCTATTCACCCCAAGACCATCAACGCATGATCAACGACCGCGCCGCCAAAGTCGCCCGCCTGGCCGATGTCATCCCCGAACAGGATGTCTTCGGGCCGGACGAAGGCAAACTGCTGGTGGTGGGATGGGGCAGCACCTACGGGGCCATCCACGCTGCCGTCGCCCAGGCGCAGGCCAGGGGCCAATCGGTGGCCCACGCCCATGTACGCTATCTCAACCCGTTCCCTCGCAATCTGGGCTACATCTTGCAGCGCTACGACCGCATCCTGGTGCCCGAAATGAACATGGGCCAGCTCAGCCTGCTATTGCGCGGCCGTTTTGTCCGTGATGTCATCTCCCTGAACAAGGTTCAGGGCCGACCTTTCAAAATCAGCGAGATCGCCAGCAAAATCGATGAACTGCTGGCAGGAGAATAAACCCCATGGCACTTGCAGAAGCGATTCCCCTGGCCGCAGTCGCCCCCGTGCGCCTGACCCGCAAGGACTTCGTCTCCGATCAAACCGTTCGCTGGTGCCCCGGTTGTGGCGATTACGCCATCCTGGCCCAGATGCAGAAAGTCCTGCCCGACCTGGGCATCCCGCGTGAAAAGATCGTCTTCATCTCCGGCATCGGTTGCTCCAGCCGCTTTCCCTACTACATGGAAACCTACGGCGTCCACAGCATCCACGGCCGGGCGCCCACGCTGGCCACCGGTCTCAAGGTCGCCAATCCCGAACTCAGCGTTTGGGTGATCACTGGCGACGGCGACGGGCTTTCCATCGGCGGCAATCACCTGGTGCACGCTTGCCGGCGCAACGTCGACATCAAGATCATCCTCTTCAACAACCGCATCTATGGCCTGACCAAAGGCCAATATTCGCCCACCTCGCCCCAGGGCCTGAAAACAAAATCCTCGCCGATGGGCACGGTCGAACAGCCGCTCAACCCCATCTCGGTTGCCCTGGCCTCCGAAGCCACCTTCATCGCCCGCACGATCGATGTCATGGGCGCCCACATGGCGGATGTGCTCATGGCCGCCGCCAAACATCGCGGCGCCGTCTTCGTCGAGATCTTCCAGAACTGCGTCATCTTCAACGACAACACCTGGGAACCTTTCAGCGAACGGCAAGTGCGCGACGATAACAACCTCTATCTCGAAAACGGCAAAGCGATGGTCTTCGGCAAGAACAGCGACCGCGGCATCATCATGGGCAAGACCGGTCTGGAGGTTGTCAGCTTGGGCGAGCGCTACACCGTCGAGGATCTGACCATCCACGACACCTCCTCGGTCAGCCTGGCCTGGATGCTCAGCCGGCTGGAATACCCCATGCCCATCGGCGTCATCCTCGATGTAACCAAACCCGTCTTTAGCGATGCACTCTGGGGCCAGGTAGAACGGGCCAAAGCCACTCGCGGCCAGGGCGATCTGCACAAACTCTTCACCGCCTCCGATACCTGGGTGGTAGAAGACCGGCAGGATGGCAGCAACGGCCACCATCAGGCGCGCGTCATCGGCGGCATGGACGCCAGCCTGGACGAAGAGTATGTCGACCGCTTGTGGGATGGTGAAGGCCGCGGGAACGAATTGGAAGATCGACTGGCCGGCATGACCCTGGACGACATGCATCCCCGCGCCCCCATCCTGGTAGAAACCTCCGCCCGGCTCGACCACGCCATCAGCCTGATGCAACAACACAACATCGGCTGCCTGCTCGTCACCAACGCCGACCGCCACGTCGCCGGCATCCTGACCGAGGGTGATGTGCTCAGCCGCGTCGCCGGGCAAGTACGCGACCTCCATAGCGTCACCGTGGGCGACTACATGACCCGCCGCCCCACCCTGCTGGCCATGGACACGCCCCTGGTCGAGGCCCTGCATCTGATGTCTACCCACGGCTTCCGCCACCTCCCGATCGTGGATGCCAACCAACTGCCGGTGGGCGTCATCTCGGTGCGCGACGTCGTGCATTTCCTCTCGACGCAGATGTAGAACCGGCCTCGTTGCCCCTTGCAAGCATGACCCTCCATCGTTCAGGCGGTGGAGGGTTTCTATTGCCCTCCATGAGCAGAGCCTTCACCCATCCCGCCGGACTTGGCCTCATGACCGATCCTGGCCTGCGACGCAATGTCAACCACCTCTACGCCGATATCGGCGGCTTTGGCGTGCTGGCGGGCAGCGCCGTCGCCTTCCTGTCCATCTATCTCACGCGCCTGGGCGCCAACAACAGCGCCATCGGTTGGCTGACAGCCGGGCCGGCGCTGATGAACCTGTTGTTTGCCCTGCCCATCGGCCAATGGATTGCCGGCAGGCGGCTGGTCCCGCTCGTGTTCTGGGCATCACTCGGCCAGCGTTCGCTCTACGTCCTGCTGGCGCCGATGCCGCTGCTCCTCCCGCCCGCCGTTCAAATCCCGATCATCCTCCTGCTGGTGCTGCTGACGGCCATCCCCGGCGCGGCCCTGGCCATTGGCTTCAACGCCCTCTTTGCCGAGGCCGTACCGCAGGAATGGCGAGGCGAGGTAGCGGGGAGGCGCAACGCCATCATTGCCCTGACGATGCTGGCCAGCACCCTGGTCTGCGGGCAGATCCTGCGTCTGCTGCCATCGGACCTCGGCTACGCCCTGGTCTTCGCCATCGGCGCTGTGGGCGGGGCATTCAGCTCCTACCACATCCGCCGCATCCACCTCGCCGTCCCCATCCCCACCCGCCCCCTGAAGGGCGACCCCCTGGACGACGGCGGGCAATCGGGCCGGCTCCTGGCCGCGGACGCGCCGCTGCACCGCACCTACCCCATCCGCTTGTTGACCCGCCTGCGCCTGGGCGAGGGAAGGGCTGTGCTGGCGCCCCTGCGCACGAGTTTTGGCTCCCTGTTGTTTTCGCTGTTCTTCTTCCATTTCGCCCAGTACGTTCCTCTGCCCCTCTTTCCCATCTTCTGGGTGCGCGAGGTCGGGTTGAACGACGCCGCCATCAGCCTGATCAACGCCATCTTCTACATCGTCATGTTTCTTTCCTCGCTGCGGCTGGGCGCGCTCACCCGGCGCTTCGGCAATCATCGGCTGATGTTCGTGGGCGCGCTGCTTCTCTCCTCCTACCCCCTGCTCACCGGCCTGAGCCGGAATTTGCCCATGCTGCTGGCGGCGGCGGTGGCGGGCGGCGGGGTATGGGCCGTCTTGGGTGTGGCCCTGTCCAACCGGCTCTTGGAACGCATCCCCGGCGATGACCGCCCACCCTACCTGGCCCTCTACAACCTGGCCCTCAACGCTGCCATGCTCAGCGGCGCCATCATCGGCGCCAACCTTGCCGACATCATCGGCCTGCGCGAGACGATCTTCGTTGCCTTTGGCCTGCGGCTCCTGGCCGGGCTTTTGTTCTGGCGGCTGGGATGATCGACGCGCCTCGGACCTCACGCCCATCCAGCCACGCTGCCAGCACTGCCGGCGCCTGACCTAGCGAGTTCAGCACCAGGGTGGCAGTCAGACGGCCGGCATCGGTGGGAGGCTTGAGGTCAGGGATGAGCAGCACCCGCATCCCGGCGGCGGCGGCGGCCCGCACCCCGGCCTCCGAATCTTCCAGGGCCACACAGCCGGCCGGGTTCACGCCCAATCGCCGGGCTGCCTCCAGATAAATATCGGGAGCCGGTTTGCTGTGTTCGATCTGATCGCCGGTGACGATGCAGCCAAAGCGTTCGCCCATCCCTGCTGCTGCCAGGGTGAAATCGGTGTAAGCGGCGTCGCTGGAGGTGGCGACGGCGTAGGGGAGGCGGCGGCGATCGAGAAAAGCCAGTAGATCGAGCAGACCTGGCTTGAGCGGAATGCCCTCCCGCTCGACTTCCTCTCGCCAGAGCTGCTGCCAGAGCCGGCGAAAGGCCTGCAGCGGGAACCCCCGCCCAAAGCGCTCAACCAGGGCCGCTTCGCAGCTTTCGACTGTGCGACCGACGCACGTATGCACGTAGAAGGCGTCGTCGTAATCATAGCCCAGCGCACGTCCGGCCTGCGTCCAGGCGTGCTGATAGATGATCTCAGTATCCAGCATCAGGCCGTCCATGTCGAAGACGACCGCAACGGGGGTGGGGGGAGGCATGGGGTTCCGGGTTCGGGGTTCCAGGTTTCCAGGTTTCCGGGTTCGGGGTTGTGCGGCGTCAGATGGGGGAGTGAATACGCCCACGTGCGAGCAGACGAGCGACGCGGCAGGGCCAGCGTGATCAGAAAGACCCGGTCACGCAACCGGGTCTTTCCGACAAACTCAAGGCGTCAAGCCGCCTTCATCCGCATAGCCATCCCCTACAACCGCGTGACATAAGCGCCGGTTTCGGTATTCACCCGAATGCGGTCGCCTGCCTCGACAAAGAGCGGCACCTGCACGCGCAGACCGGTCTGGGTGGTGCACATCTTGCCGGGGCTATTGGCGGTGTCGCCAGCGTAACCCGGTTCGGCCTCGATCACATCGAAATCGACGGTGGTGGGCAGATCGATGTTGATCGGCTCGCCGTTGTAGGTTTCCAGTTCGATCGACATACCATCGATCAGAAAGTCGACGGCATCGCCCAACTGCTCGCCCTTGAGCATCGTCTGCTCGAAGGTCTCGTTATCCATGAAATAGTAGAACTGCTCATCATGGTACAGATATTGCACCGTGGCATGGTCGAGCCGGACATCCTGCACCCGGTTGCCACTGGGGAAGGTCTTCTCCACCGTCGAGCCGGTGCGCAGATTGCGCGACTTGACGCGCACCGTGGCATTGCCGCGGCCCATCTTGCGGTGCTCGTATTCCAGCACGCGGTAAATATCGCCATCGAGTTCGAAGATGACGCCTTTGCGGAGGTCTTCAACGCCAATCATGAGAAAAATACTCCTTGCAGAAAATGAGCCGCGTCCTTTGCGGCGCGGCCACCTTCATTGTAAGGGAACGAACAGGAATCACAAAAATCGGCGGACCTACTCATCTGTCTGCACGCCGGCCCGACTGCGCTTCACCTCACTGCGCCGGCGCTTTGCCGCCAGCCGCCGGGCGCGCTCGGCCGCCGAGACGCCGGTGGGACGCCGCCGAGGCGGGGGGTGCAGGGCGGCGGCCAGCAAGCGCGCCAGCCGCTCGGTCACGGCCTGGCGGTTGCGCTCCTGGCTGCGCGTCCCGCCCGCCACCAAATGCAGGATGCCCTCGCCGTCGATGCGCCGGGCCAGCGTTGTCATGATCAGGGCGCGCTGTTCCTCGTTCAGGCTGGGTGAGTTGCGCACGTCC
The DNA here is from genome assembly GCA_964460135.1 of uncultured Caldilineales bacterium. Lineage (GTDB taxonomy): Bacteria > Chloroflexota > Anaerolineae > J102 > J102 > SSF26. The sequence goes on from CAYWPZ010000041.1 coordinate 8,101, forward strand.
CACACCAGCTCCACCTGCGTTTCGCTTTTGTTGACATGCTGACCCCCCGGCCCGCCGCTATGCGAGAAGCGGTAGCCGATCTCGCGGCGCGGAAGCGTCAACTGGCTGTCGATCACGAGTGTGTTTTCGTCCATCGCCCGCCTATGATACCATGACGCCCCTCAAATCCCCGCCGAGAAAGACCGATGCCCACCACCCACCGACTCTCCCGCGTCCACGAATCCGTCATTCGCGAGATGACGCGCCTGGCCCTCGCCCACGGCGCCATCAACCTCAGTCAAGGCTATCCCGATTTCGAAACACCGCCCGCATTGGTAGAGGCGGCTGTGGCGGCCATGCGCGACGGCGCCAACCAATACACCATCACCTGGGGCCACCCCAGCTTGCGCGCCCGGCTGGCCGAGATGTACAGCCAGCGCCTGGGCTGGGAGGTCGACCCCGACCAGCATGTTGTCGTCACCTGCGGCGTGACCGAGGCCATCGCCGCCGCCGCCCTCGCCCTGCTGGAACCCGGCGACCAGATCATCCTGCTCGACCCTTCGCACGAGATGCTGCGCCCGGTTTCCGTCTTTGCCGGCGCCGAACCCGTTTCCGTCGTCCTGGAAGCGCCCGACTACCGGCTCGACCCTGAGCGCCTGGCTGCAGCCGTGACTCCGGCCACGCGCGCCCTTCTGCTCAACACGCCCCACAACCCCACCGGTCGCGTCTTCGACGCCGGCGAGCTGGCCGCCGTCGTCAAGACCGTGACCGAGAACGACCTGGTGCTGATCACCGACGAAATCTACGACCGCATCCTCTATGACGGCCGCCAGCACGTCTGCCCCGGCAGCCTGGAGGCCCTGCGCGACCGCACCATCACCATCGGCGGGTTGAGCAAGACCTTCGCCATCACCGGCTGGCGGCTGGGCTATGCCATCGCTCCCACCTCTCTGGCGGCGTCCGTGCGCCCCGCCCACGACTTCCTGACTATCTGCGCGCCCACACCCCTCCAGGTCGCTGCCGTCGCCGCGCTCAACTTCCCCGATTCCTACTACCAACAGATGGCGGCAGACTACCACGAGCGCCGGGCGCTGATGACCGACCTTCTGGCCAAACTGGGCTTTGGCGTCCAACTGCCTGAAGGCGCCTACTACCTCCTGGCCGACTACAGTCGCCTGCCCATCCCGCAGGCCGCATGGGATTCCACCCGTTTCTCTCGCTGGCTGACGACCGCCGTGGGCGTGGCGGTGGTGCCGGGAACGACCTTCTACGGGCTCCCCGGCTACGGCGAACACAGCGTTCGCTTCGCCTTCCCCAAGCGCCTGGAAACCCTGCGCGAGGCCGAGCGGAGACTGGAGAAGATGGTCGGGTAGACTGGGAAACAAGGGGGCAAGTCGCAGGGGGCGGGTCGCAGGGGGCGGGTCGCAGGGGGCGCGTTAACTGTTTCACCACGTCACGATGTCACCTTGTCCGTCCCTCCCTCTCTCCGTCCCTCCCTCTCTGCGTCTCCCCCCTCTCCCCTCACGCCATATTCTTCCCCCCATCCACATGCCAGGCCATGCCCGTCACATAGCTGGCGGCGTCGGAAGCCAGCCAGAGGCAGAGGGCGGCTACCTCTTCGGCCTCGCCCAGCCGGCCGAGGGGAATTTCCGAAAGCCAGCGGGTCATCTGGGCCTCGTTGTGGCGCAAGTGTTCGGTCATAGGGGTGACGATGACGCCCGGACAGACTGCGTTGACGCGGATGTTGTGGGGGGCAAATTCGCGCGCCGCTTCTTTTGTAAAACCCACCTGTCCGGCCTTGCTGGCGGCATAGGCCGAGCGCAAATACAGCGGCTGCGATTTGCCGGCGATGGAGGCGATGTTGAGGACGACGCCGCCGCCCTGCGCCCGCATCCGCCGCGCCGCCTGCTGTGTGCAGAGGAAGGTCCCGGTCAGATTCACGTCCAACGTCCGTCGCCAGTCGGCCAGGGGGTGGTCGAAGATGGAGCTCACCGGCTCGACGCCGGCGTTGTTGACCAGCACATCTACCCGACCCCAAACCCGGTCGATGGCCCCGAACATCGCCGCCACGTCCTCCGGACCGGCGACATCGGCGGGGAGGGAGATGGCCTCGGTCCCGCCCACGGCCAATTCCCCGACCACGCGCGCAGCCGCATCAGCATCGATGTCATTCACCGCCACCCGCGCGCCGGCCTGCCCAAAGGCGAGGGCGATGGCCCGGCCAATCCCGCGCCCGGCGCCGGTAATGCAGACAACGCGCTGGCTGAAGTCGTAGGTGGGGGGCATGGGGGAGATGCAGGGACGCAGAGAGGGAGAGACGCAGGGGGTTAGCGGGCGAGGAGGCGCCAGTGGGCGGGGTCGTGTTCGTGCAGCCATTGCTCGGCGGTGGCAGCCAGCAGGGCGGCGCCGATGGGCAGGGCGGTTTCGTCCAGGTCGAAAGTGGGGGTGTGGAGGGGCCGAATATCGCCCCAGGCAGGATCGGCCGCGCCCAGGCGCAGGAAAGTTCCTCGCGTCTGTTCCTGATACCAGGCGAAATCCTCGCCCCCGGTGCTCTTGGGGCCTTCGACGATATTTTCGACGCCGACGATCTGGCGGGCGACGCGACTGACGAAGCCGGTGAGCAGGCCGTCGTTGATCACGGGCGGGCTGCCGCGCAGATAGCGCAACCTGTAGTCGCCGCCCAGAGCGCGGGCGATGCCGGCCACCTGGTGCAGTTCGGCCTCCAGCAGGTCGCGGACGACCGGCTCGAAGCTGCGCACGGTGCCGATGAGCAGGACATGGTCGCAGACGACATTCTCTCTCGTCCCGCCCTGGATGACGCCAAAACTGACAACGCCTTCTTTGACGGCCGGAATCCGCCGCGAGACCAGGGTTTGGGCGGCGCTGATGACTTGGGCGGCGAGGACGATGGCATCGACGCCCTGGTAGGCATGGGCGCCGTGCGCCGCTTTGCCCAGGATTTCGAGGTCGAAACGGTCGGCCGCGGCCATGACCGGGCCGGGGCGCAGCCCGATCTGGCCAACGGGCAAGGTCGGATCGACGTGGAGGCCGACGATGGCATCCACGTCGGCGATGACGCCTTCTTCGATCATCTGCCTGGCCCCACTGCCGCCCTCGGTGGGGATGACCTCCTCGGCCGGCTGAAAGATGAGCTTGACCCGGCCGGGCAGCTCGACCTCACGCGCCTTCAGCAGCCGAGCCGCGCCCAAGAGCATGGCCGTGTGGCCGTCGTGCCCGCAGGCATGCATCAGCCCCGGCCGCGCGGATTTGTACGGCAGGTCGTTTTCTTCGTCGATGGGCAGGGCGTCCATGTCGGCGCGCAGGGCAATGGTGGGGCCATGGCCGGCGCCGATCCAGCCGACAACACCGGTGCGGGCGACTTCGGTCTCGTGGGGGATGCCCCACTCGTGCAGTTTGCGGGCGACGAGGGCGGCGGTGCGGTGCTCCTCGAAGGCCAGTTCGGGCCACTGGTGTAGGGTGCGGCGCAGCTGGACGAGTTCGGGGGCGAGAGTTTGGGCGGCGGCGAGGTGGGGGGTCATGGGGGAGATTGGGGATTGGGATACGGGAGATTTGTTAAGGTTTCTGCCAGATCGTAATACTCTTGCGCAGCGCCTGACGGCCAAAGCGCCCCATCTGCTGGCTGCTGTTGCCTTTGCGTTGCGGTAGAACGAACAAGGCATTGCCAGCGATCAGTTCCTGCCGGCTGGGCAGCGGATCGGCCTGCAAACCGCTCACATCGTGGATGAGATACTTCATCCAGCCGTGCAGCGCCTCGGTCTTGTTGGCCTGGAAGCTGACGAGCTTGCGGTTGAAGCGATCGGTTTCCTCGAACAAATGGGTGTGGCGCGCCTCCAATGCCTGTCGCTCTTTGTCTGGGCAGACGCCGCCGTGCGAGAAGGCGCTGTGGGTGACGTTCTCGCAGCCGGCCGTAGCTTCGGGGAAGAGGGCGAGTTGCGGCATCGAAGGGTGGGCCGAGCCAGGTCAACCGGGTAACAACCCGGCGCTGGCCGCGATCACTGGCAGGTTTTCGTCGGCGAAGCGGGGCTGGAAGCGGCGGATGGCTTCGGCGAGGGCGTCGATGGGGAAGAGGTCGAGGACACGCAGAGCGGCGGCGGTGACGATGAGCGATTTGTTGGTGCGGGTGATGCGCACGCCGCCTGACTGGGGGGCGACTATGACCTTGCGGGCGTTGGTAGCGACGGCGGCGAACTCATCGGTCGTGATCAGGACATCGTCCGGCGTCATGGCCTGCAGGTGGTGGCGGACTTTGCCCAGACCGTCCTCCGAGAGCAGAACCAGGGCGTCGGGCTTTTCGATGCCGGTGTAGCGGATCTCCTCAGGGCTGAAGATGATCTCGCTGACACTGTGGCCCGATTTGACCGTAGTCGGGTAGTCATCGGCCTGCGTCACCCACAAGCCCGAGAGCACCCCGGCATAACCCGCCGCCTGCGCCGCCGAGCGCACCTTGGCGCCCGCCGACCCGGCCATGACCAGATGAAATTTGCGGTCGAGCCTGGGGCTAAAGACCGGATCGATCCCGCGCACGGGCAGCGTCGCCTGCCCGAAGGTCTTCTGACCCTGGCCGCGCAAGGCTTTGGCGTATTCCCTTACCTCCAACTGCTGGACCAGCCCTGCCTCCATGCCGATGGCGCCCATCGTCCCCATCATCTCCTTGCGCCCAAAATCGTTGTTGACGACGAAATAGGCTGTACACAGCTCCCAAATGTCCATGAGGGCAAAGCCGTCGTAGCTGATGGCCTCGGCGATACGGTCGGGCAGGTCTTTGTCGAAGGAGGTGCCGCGATAGACATAGCCGCCGCCATTCACCGCCACCGAGGCGCAAATATCCAGCGGACTTTCCAGGTTGCCGGCGCGGGTGCTGGCGGTGATCATCCCGGCCGGCGTCGTCACCGAGTGCTCGCCGCCGGTCATGCCAAAGTTGAAATTGTTGAAGACGAGCACGCTGACGCCGATGTTGCGGCGGGCGGCGTTGATCAGGTGCGTGCCGCCAATGCCCGTGCCGCCATCGCCCATCATGACGATGACTTTCAGGTCGGGATTGGCCAGTTTGATGCCGGTGGCATAGGCCACACTGCGCCCGTGCAGCCCGTGAAAGGCGTTGGTCGCGAAATACTGGTCGCTGAGGCCCACGCAGCCGATGTCCGTGACCAGCACCGTTTGCCGGGGGTCCAGCTGGAGCCGGGTCAGGGCGGCGTTGATCTGGTCGAGGATGAGGGTATGCCCGCAGCCGGGGCAGAAAGGATAAGCGCGCTCGTTTCGATAAGTTTCGATTGATTTCAGCGCGAGTTCGTTTGTAATTGCCATAATTCCTCCAAATAAGTAGAGATTGGAGATTGGAGATTGGAGATCGCGCAATCTCCAGTCTCCAATCTCCAATCTCTACTAACCAATAACCTCCAAAAACTGCTCCGGCGTGATCAGATTCCCATCCAGGCGCTCAATCGAGACAATGTCGGGTGGGGCAAGGCGGCTGAGGGCAGCATGGCGGTAGAGCAGCAGTTCGATCTCGCGGGCATATTGGCCGTGGTTAAGTTCGCCGATGACGATGCGGCTATGCCCCGCCGCTGCCTGCATAAGCAGATTTTCGGGCACGGGCCAGATCGTGTGCAGGGTCAGGTCGCTGACGGGCCGGCCGGCCGCGCGGCTGCGATCGGCGGCCTCGCGCATGGCCCGCGCTGTGGTGCCGTAGGCGATGAATAGCGTTCTTGCTTCGGGATGGCGGTTGAGCAGCCCGAATTCCATCTCGCCCCGGTGTTGGTCGATCTTCGCCCGCAGATGCTCGTTCAATCGTCCAACTTTGGTCGGGTCTTTGGTCAGGATGCCGTGTTCGTCATGGCTTGAGCCGGTGAAGCGGGTGATGTGCGGGCCGCCAAAGGGGCTGGTGGGGGGAACAGCGTCGAGCGGTTCGAAGGCGTAGGGCAAATAGGTTTCTTCGGGTCGGAGGCGCGGGTCGGGCTGGCCGGTGGCGGCATTGATGCGGGGGCCGGAGCCATTGCCGCTGGCGGGGACCGGGGGAATGGTGGGGCGCTGGCCGACGGGCGCATCCACATAGTCGGCGATGTCCACGGTGGACATCGACATGATCAGCTCTTTGTCGGGCAGCAGGAAGACGGGAGTGCGGAAGCGTTCAGCCAGGTCGAAGGCCGTCTGCACGAGGGTGTAGCATTCGGGCACGGACGACGGGGCGAGGGCGATGATAGGGTAGCCGCCGCTCGTCCCCCAGCGCACGAACTGGACATCGCCCTGGGCGACGGTGGTGGCCCCGCCGGTGGCCGGCCCCATGCGCATGACATCGACGATGACCAGGGGCGTCTCGCCCATGATGGCGAGGCCGATGTTTTCGGAATAGAGCGAGATGCCGGGGCCAGCGGTAGCGGTGAGGGGGCGGGCGCCAGTCATGGCGGCGCCGATGCACATGCTGATGGCGCTGATCTCGTCCTCGGCCTGGATGCCGACCCCACCCACTTTGGGTAGCTCGCGCAGCATGTGTAGCAGGATGGGGGTGGCCGGACTGATGGGATATCCGGCGAAGAAGTTGCAACCGGCGCGCAGGGCGCCGCGGGCAATGGCGGTGGCGCCGTCTACATATTCACGAGGCATTGGCAAAACTGCTCCGTTGCAGAGAATCAACCGCCTGGCCGCACGGCCTCGACGAACCCGAAGCTATGCGGCCAGGCAGGTGGGTGGGTTTAAACGTGACGGGACGATCATGATGAATCCTATGCCGCCCCATACACTTATAGGTGCTAAATCGGCGTCTCTTCTTCCGGTTCGACAACATCAATCCCAGCGTTGCGTAGCAACTGAGCGCGACGGCTATGGATCGAAGCGACAGCGAGGATGATGCGCGTGGGTTCGACTCCAGTTTTTGCCGTGTAGAGCTTTCGTTTGCGCTTAAGGCGCTCCAGCATGTCACTACCGGCGCTGGCTGCAATTTCGACCAGAATGTGTTGGCCATCGAAGATGACGAGATCGAACTGCTCGCCATCTAGTACAAGGCTTTGCACCTGGACGCCGAACGACTTGCCTAACAATTCCTGGATCGTCTGTCGAAACAGGCTTTCGTTGCGAATGCCCCAGCGTGAGCCGAGCCGGTCGATGGCTTTGTGCAAGTCCGCGAATCCAGCTTCCATACGTGACTCCAGCTTATCAAAGCGTTGATCGACTTGCTCAAAGCGTTGATCGACTTGCTCGAAGCGTTGATCGACTTGGTCGAAGCGCTGGTCGATCTGATCGAATCGTTCCCTTGTCTCGACGCGAAACTCCTGCAGTTCGGCGCGGACGTCGGCGACCTCTTCTTTGCGGGCAAACGCCTTTAAAAAGGCCGGATAGAGCCGCGGCTCGAGCTGAGGATAGTTGTCGAGAATGTTGGGCAGCTGGTGTTCGAACAGTTCTATGACTTCTTCATTGGTCAGATGCGGCATACGCACCTCCTGTCGATCAACATACGAAGCGATCACTACGTCCATGATGTAGATCATACCCCAAGTTCCAACTTCTGACTAGAATGAAGCTATCCATTCCTCATCTGACGATAGACGATAGCGATTCGTCCATCGTCCATCGTCTATCGAAGGCTTGCCAATGAACGAGAACCACGCCCCCAACGGCGAAATTCGCCTGGAACTGACCCCCGACGAGCAGGAAATGGTCGGGCTATTGCAGGAGGAGATGGGGCTTCCTGACCAGGAAGCCGTGATGAAATTGCTGGTGCGGCAGGCCGTCCAGCGGGTGGCGATCACCTGCCCGAGCTGCGGGCACTACGCCCGGCTGAGCGAGGAAGACCAGGCCAAGTGCCGCTCCTGTCTCTCGGTCATCACCCTGAGCGAGGGGATTTGGGAGGTCAGTCGCCCGGCTTCTGCCTGATGCGACAAGGGCGGCAAAGACAAAGCGATTCGGGCTGCGCGCCTGGCGTTTCACTCCCGCTTCTTCCCCACCACTTGGGCGATGGTGATAATCGTGATCGCCGTCCACAGGATCGACCAGATAGCCACCACCATCCCCAGCGCGCCCAAGAGCGTGTCGTTGTTGATGGGATAGTAGGTGACGCCCTCGCGGGTGACGTGCAGATAGCCGCGCGGCGAAGCGATCCCGCCGGCGCCGCCCCCACCCCCGCTACCCTTCACCTCGTCCTGCCCCTCGCCAAAACCATAGCCAAAACCATAGCCCAGGCTGGCTACGGGGACAATGGTGGTGTAGCCTTCGGTCGTCGCCGGGCCAAAGACGCTGGCGACGGTGAGTTTGTCCAGCATCTGCTCGATCGGTTCGAGCGACTTTTCGACAAGATTTTCCATAATGGGTCTCCATGAAATCGTGATCAAAACATCTCGGCGGAGCGAGCGCACCCGTATGCAAACGGGCGGCGCCCCATGGCCGCGCGCCGCTCAGCGACGGCCCCACAACCGCGCCAAGACCATGACCAGGGAAGCAACGGCAGCGATAGCGGCGGCGCCGACCAGCATCCCGCGCACGGCCTGGGCAGTAGTGTTCGTCAGGACAACGGTCGATTCGGCGCCATCCGCAGCGGTCACGCGCACCGCAGTTGGAACCAAACGCACGAAAATCCCCTGGCCCTCGCCGCCAGGCGCGCCCCATTCCCAGCCGCTTAGCCGGGCCTCTGGCGTGAGCGTAACGCCCAGGGCAGAAACCGGCTGGCCGGTGAGGGTGCGGGCGAGGGGTCGGGCGGCGGGATCGGGCATGGGAGCATCCTCTCTGAAATGAGCGTATCCGATGGCTAGTGTAGTGCAAGAAAAGGCGGCAGACAAAGAAGCCGGACTGGATGAATGAGGCCCGGTCGGGACATGATTTTGACGCCCGCACGAAGTCGGTATAATGCCGGCATTGTTCTGCCAACCACACACCCGTTTCATTCTTCAGGAGGAGATCATGAACCGCTCCACACTCCGCCTCGTCATCGCTATCCTCACCATCATCACCGCCGCCATCCACCTGCTGCTGGGCGTGGGGATGATCGGCGACATGCTCGGCAAGTTGTTCATCCTCAACGCCATCGGCTACCTGGCCCTGCTGGCTGCCTTCTGGCTCGACATCCCCAAAGGGCAGGTCGGCCTGGTGCGGATGGTGCTGATGGCCTTCGCCGCCGTCACCGTCATCGCCTACTTCGTTGTCAACAAGGGCGACAGCTTCAGCAGCCTGCTCGGCCTCATCACCAAGCTGGACGAACTGCTCCTGATCGTCGCCCTCTATCTCTACGGACGCAGTGCCTGACGCCTCCTCGCTCGTCGGCCTCGCCCGCTCGCTCGTCATCTACTACGGCAAGCCCTTCCAGGCCCGGCGTCTGACCCGGTTCTATGCGAACTGGGCTGCGCCGGGCGATCTCTGCTTCGACATCGGCGCCCATGTCGGCAACCGTTTGCGGGCCTGGCGACGGCTGGGGGCGCGGGTGGTGGCGGTAGAACCGCAGCCGCTGTTCACGCGTTGGCTGCGCCTCCTGTACGGCTCAGACGCCGATGTGATCCTGCTGGAACAGGCCGTTGGCGCTGAACCCGGCCAGGGGATGCTGCTCGTCAGCCGGCGCACACCCACCGTCAGCACCCTCTCGGCCGAGTGGGTAGGGGCGGTGCGGCAAGATGCCTCGTTTGCCACGGTACGATGGGAGCCAGGGCCGCCGGTGCGGGTGACGACGCTGGATGAACTCATCGCCCGCTTCGGCCGGCCGGCCTTCTGCAAGATCGACATCGAGGGCTACGAGTTGGAGGCGCTCAAGGGTTTGTCGCAGCCGCTGCCGTCCCTTTCCTTCGAGTACATCCCGGCCACGGTCGCGATTGCTTTGGGCTGTCTCGACCGTCTGGCGGCGCTCGGCGACTATCGCTTCAACCTGACGGTGGGCGAGGGGCTGCAGTTTCGCGCCCCGACGTGGCTGCGGGGTGAAGAGATGGCCGCCCGTTTGCAGGGCTTGCGGCCGGGAGAGCGTTCGGGCGACATCTACGCCCGGTTGGCAGATGGGCATGGATGATTTCATCCGCTATTTGGCGGCCAAAAAGACGGTGGACGACCGGGCCCTGAACGCCCAGGTCTGGCAGGCGCTGGCTGCGCACCTGCCTCCGGCCTCGCGTCCGTTGGCCGTGTTGGAGGTGGGGGCCGGGATCGGGACGATGGTCGAGCGCGTGCTGGCGCGCGGCCTGTTCTCGCGCGCCCATTACACGGCCATCGACGCTGCGCCAGGGTTGATCGCCGTCGCGCAACGGCGGTTGCCGGGCTGGGCGCAAGCCAACGGTTTCGCCGTGACGGTCGGCGACGCGGGGAATTTGCGGTTGCGAGGGCGGGAGCAGGAGATCGAGATCGCGACGGAGGCCATCGATCTGTTCGAGTTTGCCACCCGCGAGCGCAAGCGGCAGAGGTGGGATGTGATCATCGCCCACGCCGTGCTCGATCTGCTGGACATTCCCACCGCCCTATCGCACCTGCTGCCCCTGCTGCGCCCGGATGGGCTGCTCTATGGCACGCTCACCTTCGATGGCATCACCGCTTTTCTGCCGGAGTTGGACGTCGCTTTCGACGCCCGCATCGAGGCGCTTTACCACCGCACCATGGACGCGCGTGTGACAGCCGGCCGGCCTTCGGGCGACAGCCGCTCGGGGCGGAGGCTGTTCGGGCATCTGGCGGCGGCCGGGATGGAAGTGCTGGCCGCGGGCGGGTCGGATTGGCTCGTCTTCCCCCAGGCCGGGCGCTATCCCCACGACGAGGCTTTCTTTCTGCGTTTCATCGTCCAGACGGTGCAAAGGGCGCTGGCCGGGCATCCCGAACTGGATGCTGTTCGTTTCGCAGCCTGGATTGCCCAGCGACAGGCGCAGGTCGAGCGCGGGGAATTGGTCTACCTCGCCCACCAGGTGGATGTGTTGGCGCGGGCGCCTAGCGCCTATAGCGAGCACCCAGCCACAGCCCCACCAGCGCCGTAAGCACATCGCGCCCGCGGATGAGCAAGGCCAGCGTCGCGCCAGCGGCCGGGTCATCGCCCAGGGCGGCGGCGGCGAATGCCTGGCTGGCCTCCAGGGCGCCCAAGCCGCCGGGCAGGGGCAACAGATAGGCAAAACGAGCGGCGGTGAGGGCGGCGATGGCTTCGGGCAGCATCCAGTCCAGGCCCAGGAAGCGCGCCGCCAGCCAGTATTCGCCGATCATGGCTGCCCAGGTCGCCAGCGAGAAGATCAGTGCCAGGGCCAGAGCGGCCGGGCGCTGGCGGCAGAACTCACCGACCTGGCTTTCGGCGGCCTGGCTCAGGGCCAGCAGGCGGCGAAAACGCAGCGAGCGGGCGGCGAGCGGGCGGCGGTCGAGCAGGCGGGAGAGCGGGCGCAAGCCGAGCACCAGGGCCGACAGGTAGCCGAGGGGCAGGAACAAAAGCCCCAGGCTCAGCCCCAGCAGTGTGACCCGGCCCAACGGCCAGGGCAAGCCCAACCGCAAGACGACGATCACGCCCAAGAACAGAAAGCCGAAGTTGACCAGCAATTCCAGGCTTTTGTCGATGACGACGGCGGCTGTGGCTGTAGCCGTCGCGGCCCCGTGCCGCTGCCTGACCAGGGCGATCTGCACCGGCTCGCCGCCAAACTGGGGGCCGGGCGTGAAATAGGTGACGCTGAAGGCGGCCAGGCGATAGCCGGACAATGACAGATAGGAAACGCGACAGCCGAGCGCCCAAAGCGCCGCCCACCACCTGCCGCTAAGCAGCAGCAGAATGAGAGCATTGACAACCGCCAGCACGCCCATTTGCTGCCATGTCAGCCCACCCAAAACGGCCACGATCTGCCGCAGCGGCGCCGAGCGCAGCACCCAGGCCAGGGCCAGCAGGGCCAGTAGCCAGAGGGTGAGGCGCAGGGGGCGGGACATGAGGGGGAGGGTGAGACGAAGGGAGGGACGGCGCGCTTTGTTCGCTATCGTCGCGCTCTTCGCGTCCTGGGCGGCTCACTACCGGGCTTGCGGCAGGGCGAAGAAGAAGACCGAGCCTTTGCCCGGCTCGCTTTGCAGCCAGACTTCGCCGCCGTGGGCTTCGATGATGGCCTTGACCAGGAACAACCCCAACCCCACCCCCGCTGTGCTCCGGCGCAGGCTGGAATCGCCGCGGTAGAAACGCTCGAACACGCTTTCCCGCTCCTCCGCCGGGATGCCGATGCCGGTGTCGGCCACATAGCTGACCACCCGGCCATCCTCGCTCCATCCCCCCACCCGGATCAGGCCGCCGTCGGGCGAATACTTGATCGCATTGCTGAGCAAATTGTCGTACACCTGGCGAATACGTCGGTCTTCGGCCCACACCCAGGGCAAGTTGGGCGGAAAGTCGAGCTCGAAACGATGGCGCTCGGTCTGGGTGCGAAAACGCTCGATGGCGACGCCGGCCACCCGCGCCAGGTTGACCTCGGCCAACTCCAGCTTGAGGGCGCCAGCCTGGATGCGCGAGGCGTCGAGCAGATTGTTGATCAGATCATTGAGCCGATTGCTTTCCTCTTCGATGATGCGGCCGCTTTCACGCACCATCTCCGCGTCCAGCGGCGCATCGTCGCGGGCCAGCGTGCTGGCATAGCCCTTGATCAGGCTGACAGGCGTCTTCAGTTCGTGCGAGATGACGGAAATGAAGGTGGATTTCAGCTCCTCGGCCTCGCGAAAACGGGTGATATCGCTGAGGGTAGCGATGATGTTGACCAGGTTGCCGTTACGGTCGAAGAGCGGCGAGTAGGTGATCCCGACCGTAGTTCGTTTTCGGCCCGGCCGCACGATATCGCCCTCGCCGTACCAGATGCCGGTGGGCGGCGGCAGCACCTCGTCGCTCAGGCAGAGGTGATCGCCGGTAGGGTTTTGCAAGCGTAGGATCTCGGCGCAGGTCTTGCCCCTGGCCTCATCCGGCGCAAGATCAACCAGCCAGGACAGGGCGCGGTTGATCACCGTCGCCCGCAGGTCGGGATCGAGCATCATCACGCCGTTAGGGCTGTTTTCGATGATCGTCTCCACACGGGCCTTTTCCTGCCGCAACTGATCGACTTGGCGACCGTTGCGCACGGCAATGGCGGCCTGATCGGCAAAGTCGCGCAACAAGGAACGATCGCCGGCGGTGAAGGCGGCGGAACCGGTGCGGAAGAGAAAGATACCGCCCAGGGTGCGCTCGCCTTCCACCACCAGCGGCAGAGCCACCACCTGCTCCAGGGGCCGCTGCAAGGCCTCGGCGATGAGACCGAGTTGCCGTCGCAACTCGGCCTCATTCCAAAAACCCTGTTCCGGGCTTCTTTGGGCCAGGTAGGGGGCCAGGGTGTTGAAGACGTGCGAGGGCAGGCCATAGCCGGTGGTCAGACGCAGGGCGCCGGTGGGAGTGGTCAGGGCGATGTAGCCCACTTCGGCCTGGGTCATCTCGGCGGCATAGCCCAGGATGGTGCGCAGCAACGAAGGCAGGTCGAGCCGCGAGGCAAGGGCGCGGCTGATCTCCAACAGGGCCTCGAGCTGGCGTTGGCGGTAGCTGGAGAAAAGCGACAGACTCATCGTGTGGTTCTAGGCTATCATCGGCAGCTTGATCCCCGACTGCCGGGCAAAGGCGACCGCTTGCGGGTAGCCGGCGTCGGCGTGGCGCACCACCCCCAGGCCGGGGTCGGTGGTCAGCACCCGCTCCAGCCGGCGGGCGGCGGCGGGTGTGCCATCGGCCACGATGACCTGGCCGGCGTGCTGGCTGTAGCCCATGCCCACGCCGCCGCCGTGATGAAAGCTCACCCAGGTGGCCCCGCCCACGGCGTTGATCAGGGCATTGAGGATCGGCCAGTCACTGACCGCATCCGAGCCATCCAACATGCCTTCGGTCTCGCGGTTGGGGCTGGCCACCGAGCCGGCGTCCAGATGGTCGCGACCAATGGCGATGGGCGCGCTGACTTCGCCGGCGGCGACCAGATCGTTGAACAACAAGCCTGCCTGCGCCCGCTCGCCATAGCCCAGCCAGCAGATGCGCGAGGGCAGCCCCTGGAACTTGACCTTTTTTTGCGCCAGGCGAATCCAGCGCGCCAGCGCGGCATGAGCGGGAAAGAGGTCGAGGATGGCCTCATCGGTGCGGTGGATGTCGGCGGGATCGCCCGAAAGCGCCACCCAACGGAACGGCCCCTTGCCCAGGCAGAAGAGCGGCCGGATGTAGGCGGGGACAAAACCAGGATAGCTGAAGGCGTCTTCGACGCCAGCATCCAAGGCCATCTGCCGCAAGTTGTTGCCGTAATCGAAAACCACGGCCCCTCGCCGCTGAAAGGCCAACATCGCTTCGACGTGTCGCGCCATCGAAGCCATCGCCGCCTGCTTGAAGGCGACCGGGTCGGCCTGGCGCAGGGCCTGAGCCTGGGCCAGACTCAGGCCGGCGGGGTAGTAATAGAGCGGGTCGTGGGCGCTGGTCTGGTCGGTGACCACATCAGGCGTCGCCCCTCGCGCCGCCAGCTCGGGCAACACGGCGGCGGCGTTGCCGATCAGCCCGACCGAGAGCGGGCGTCCGTCGGCCAGGGCGGCTTCGACGCGAGTCATGGCGTCTTCCAGGTCATCGCTGACTTCGTCCAGATAGCCGGTCTCCAACCGGCGTTGCGCCCGGCCGGCGTCGATCTCGACCACCAACGCCACACCTTCATTCATGGTCACGGCCAGCGGCTGCGCCCCGCCCATCTCGCCCAACCCGGCCGTGAGCACGAACTTGCCTTTGAGCGACGGCCAGCCGTGTTGGTCGGCCAAAGATGCCAGGGTCTCGTAAGTGCCCTGCAAGATGCCCTGTGTGCCGATGTAGATCCAGGAGCCGGCCGTCATCTGCCCGTACATCATCAAGCCCTTGCGATCCAACTCGTCGAAATGCTCCCACGTCGCCCACTTGGGCACCAGGTTCGAGTTGGCGATCAACACGCGCGGGGCGTCTTCGTGGGTGCGGAAGACGGCCACCGGCTTGCCCGACTGCACGAG
>CAYWPZ010000042.1:0-22966 GCA_964460135.1 uncultured Caldilineales bacterium
GCAGCGGCAGCCAGAACAGCCAGCGCCGTAACCCCAGTTGGCCGGTGGGGGCAAGCATGAACCAGGCCGTCAACCAGCGCACGGCCAGCGACGCCGCCATCGCCCCCCATCCCGGCCGGCCAAAGCCGGATACGACCAGGCAGAGAAAGGCCAACGGCAGGGTGTAGGTGAACCACAGGCCAGGGTACTCGGCCGGGCGGGAGACGCGATTGCACTGCATCCAGCGTAGCTCCCGGCGCCACTGCTCGCGAAACGTGGTTGCACCCAGATGCGTGACCATGAGATACGGCGAAAGCTGGATGCGCCGGCCGCCGGCGCTGATGCGAGCGCCGAGCTGGTAGTCGTCGGCCAGATAGTCGGCCAGGACGGCAAAACCGCCGATGGCGTCGAGGTCGCGACGCCGAAGGCTATTGCTGGCGCCGAGGGCAAAGCGCATGCCCACGATCAACCGGCCGACAAGCACCGAAGGCAGAAAGCTGAGGCCCATGTGCAGCGCCTCGAGGCGGGCGGTGAAGGAGTGGGGCGCTTCGGCCCGATAGAGGCAAGTGACAAGCCCCACCCCTTCGTCGGCCAGCGGCCCCACCACCCGCCGCAAATAGTCAGGCCCCACCCGCATATCACTGTCGTTGATGACCAGGACATCGTAGCCCGCCGCAGCTGCCAGCCGATCGAGGAGGCCCGCCTTGCGGTTGGCGCCCCTGGCGTCCACTGCCTTCACCAGGCGGATGCGGCAGCTCTCGTGCTCGTTCTGCAGCCGTTCGATCAGCGCCACCGCCGGGTCGGCGGCGCTGTTGACGCCAAAGACCACCTCGTACTGGGGATAGTCTTGGCTACAGAAGCTGGCGAAGTTCTCGTAGGCGTCGAAATCCACGCCTTTCACCGGTTTGAGGATGGAAACGGGCGGGGCGAAGACGGCGCTGGGCTGCCCCTGGTCAGCGCCGCCAAAGAAACGCCGCACCAGGATCAGCGCCAACAGCCAATAGGCCCAGCTGGCGGCAATGATGAGGAACAGCAGCGGCGCCAAGATGCCGGTGACAGAAACCTGCGCTGGCATGAGGGTGAGGAAGGGGATGGGGCTATGGTTGCCGGCGGCGGCGTTGGATTTGCGGATAGGTCGCCAGGTGCAGGCCCCGCGCCGCCAGCACCTGGCGCAAACGCGGACTCAGCAGCGTCGCCAAGTCGCCCGGATTGGGGCCGAGCCTTTCGCTGGCGGCGGCCAGGGTGGGGTGAAAGAACAGCTCCGCCGTCTCGTGGCGCAGAGTCTGCAACACCCGGACGACATACGCTTCCTCCATCCGCCCGCTCTGCAAGAGGCCGAACACCCGCTCGGCGACGACCAGCCCCGAGCTTCGCAGCCGCGCCCGCGCCCGCCATCGCAAGCCGCCAAAGACCAGCGTCCACAACAGCTTGGCGCCTGCCTGCCTCGGCTCGAAGCGAAGGCTTTGCCGCAAGTCGTCGTGCGGCGCCCGTATCCCGGCGGCCCCGTACTGCTCGGCCAGCGAGACCACCAGATCGAACAGTAGTGGGTGCATGTGCATGTGCATGTGACCATCGACATGCGATAGCGGCAAGCCGACGCCGACGAAACGCTCGCATTGCGCTTCCAGCTCGAGCTTCAGCTCCTGCCGCAGCCTGCGGCCGAAAGCATAGCGCAGCCCGGCCGCCACGGGGTGGGCGGGGAAGCGGCCACGGTCATCGACCAGATGGGGGATGTCTTTGCGGGGCAAGACCGCCTGGCCGCCCACGACCGTCAGGTGGAGGCCGACGGCCAGGGTTGGCGTGGCCTGGGCCAGGCGCGCCGCCTCTTGCCAGGCCGGCGCCGCCGCCATCAGGCTGGCTGCGCTTAGTACACCGTGGCGGTGAGCGCGCAGGATGGCGGCGTTGATCTCAGGCGAGCCGCCAAAATCATCGGCAGTGAAAATGACATACACATCCCAGTATAGCAGCATATCTTTCGCGCCCCGAAATGCTTTTCGGCCAGCGAAGGTTTACAATGCTGCCGACCTACGCCGCCAACCCAACGCACAGGACGGTGCTCATGCGCTACATTCTCATCCTCCTCAGCCTGCTCACGCTGGTCGCCCTCTCCGGCTGCCAGGCGCCGTTGTCGATCGTGCCGAGCACGATCACGCCGACGCCGGCCGGCCAGTCCGGGCCGCCGGCCGTGGTTTCGGCCACGCCCGGCCCTACCGGCGCCGTTCCACCGCCCACGCCCACCGCCTCGGCCACGCCGCCGCCCAGCCCGACGCCGACGGCAACGGCGACGGCAACCGACACGCCAACGGCCACCGCCAGCCCCAGCGAAACGGCGACCATGCCGCCAACGGCCACCGCCCACCCCACCCGCACCCCCACGACCCAGGCGCAGTCGCGGCGCCAAAGCCCCACCCCCACACGACGAGCGTTCATCGCCACGCCCACCCGCGCCCGCCCACTGCCAACGCCTTCGGCCACGCGCAAGGCCAGCCTCACCCCGCGCCCGCCCACTCGCACACCCACTCGCACACCCACTCCTTCGGCTACGCTCAAGCCAAGTCCTGCCCGCATTCGCATCGAGATGACAGAGGCGCAACTGAACCAATCGGTGCGCGCTGCCATCGCCAAAGACCCCAACACCCCGGTTCGCAGCATCAGCATCGACACGAAAGTGGGCAAGGTGCTGATCACGGCCCTGGCGCGCATCGGCTTTTTCAACGTCAACCTCGACATCACGGTGGTGGTGGACGTCCGCAATGGTCGGGCGACGCCGGTCATCCAGGAAATCCTCGTCAACGGCCGGCCCGCCAGCGGTTTCCTGCGCCAGCAAGTGGAAGCGGCGCTGCAACCCTACCTGAATCAAATCGCCGACATCAGCAAGGATATGTACGTCGAAGCGGTCAAGATCAGCGAAAGCGGGCTGAGCATCGACGGCCGGCCGAAGTAAGGCCTGGCAACGCCAGGGTTCTGAGATCTTGACAGACGCAGACTCTTATTGTATGGTTTGTCACGATGAAATCGATACCATGAAATCGATACATCTGCTATCCGTCGTTCAGGAGTCTGCACCATGAACTCGAAAGAAAGAATGCTGACCGCCCTGCACCGGGGCAAGCCCGACCGCCTGCCTGTGACCGTGCATCAGTGGCAGCAGTATCATTTGGACAAGTATCTGGGTGGGGTGGAGCCGCTGGAGGCGTTCCAAATCGTTGGGATGGACGCCTCGATCCAGTATTTCGCCGACATGGGGCAGTTCTGGCTGGTGGACGCCGACTACAGCAAGTTTTCGACGCCGGAATGGCAGGATGAGATCACCATCGTCAGCAGCGACCCGGACAACCGCATCAACCACCATGTGATCACCACACCGGATGGCGTGCTGACCTACAAGACGGCGGGCAACCGCATGACGACCTGGATCACCGAATACCTGGTCAAACACGACGAGGACATCGACCTGATCCGCAAGTACATGCCGGTGCCTGCGCTCGACCCCAAGCCCATTGCCAAATTGTATGATCGTATCGGCGACAAAGGCATCCTGCGCGGCTTCGTATGGGGCGATCAAGCGGGCTGCTGGCAGCAGGCATGTTGCCTGCACCCCACCGAAGCCATGATCCTGGCTTGCATCGACAAACCTGACTGGGTGCATGCATTCCTCGGCATCCTGCTGGCGAAAAAGCTGCAATTCGTGGAGACCATGCGCGGAGCCTGTTTCGACCTGATCGAGACTGGCGGCGGCGCGGCCTCCTCGACCGTGATCTCGCCCGCCCTGCACGCCGAATTCTGCACGCCCTACGACCGCCAGCTGCACGACGCCCTCCACGACGCCGGCTTCGATCTCATTGCCTACCATACCTGCGGCGGCACGCTCAAGATCGAAGATCTGATCGTGGCCAACGGCTGCGACATCTCGGAGACGCTGGCCCCCAAGAGCATCGGCAGCAACCAGGAGCCGTGGGACTTCAAGACCAAGGTCGGCGACCGCCTGGCCGTCATCGGCGGCATGGACCAGTTCTCGGTGCTGACCGACGGCAGCCCGGACGACATCCGGGCAATGGTGTACAGACTGTTCGAGACGGTCGGCAAGGATGGCGGCTTTGTTTGTTCGGCCTCCGACCATTTCTTCGAGACGCCGGTCGAGAACTTGCGTCTCTTCGCCGAGGCTGCGCACGAATGCGTGTATTGATCATTGATCCGCGAAGGGCGCGAAGGGACGCGAAGGAAGACAAAGAATTCGCGATCTTGGCGGTTGATCCGGCGCCTCAGAAGTCTGCTCAGGAAGATCCAACACCAAGGAAGAGGGAGAAGTTGCGATCTTGGCGCCATTCGCGGATGAATTGACGGAGGCAATGAAGCATGGCCGCAGAAAATATCGCCGAAGCGGGCGCATCTAAAGCACCCTGGTTTCGCAACGCACACTTGAATGCCGTTCGCAAGCAGTTGGGGCCGATGATCGGGCTGATTGCCATCACCCTCATCTTCCTTATTTTTGCGCCCACCTACCGCCAGTGGCCGGCCTTCCGCGACATCCTGGAGCAATCGACGGTGCTGTTGATCATGGCCACCGGCACGACCATCGTCCTCATCTCGGGCGGGCTGGACCTTTCGGTTGGGTCGGTGCTGGCGCTGGCTTGTGTGGTTGCGGGTAGCTTACTGTTGGCAGGCATGCCGGTGTGGCTGGCAGTCGTGGCGGCGTTGTTTGCTGGCACGCTGTGCGGCTTCATCAACGGCATGGTCATCATCACCACCGGCATCCCCACACTGGTCGCGACATTGGGCATGATGATGATCGCCAAAGGGGTAGCGCTCATGATCGGCGCCGGCAAGGACATGTCGCGCTTCCCGGAATCGTTCCAGCAGTTGGGGTCGGGCTTCGTTGGGCCGGTGTTGATCACCGTACTGGCCGTGTTCGTGACCGATTTCATACTTCGCCGCACCAGATTGGGCTTCAATACCTATGCCATCGGCGGCAATGAGGAAGTAGCTCGTCTTGCCGGCATCCCGGTGAAGTTCGATAAAGTCATTTTCTACAGCATCGGCGGCTTCATGGCAGCGCTGGCCTCGGTCGTCCAGACCGCCCGCCTCGATTTCGCCAGCCCAAACCGCGGCGAGGGCATGGAACTGCAGGCCATCGCCGCCGTCGTCATCGGCGGCACCAGCATGTTCGGCGGCGTCGGCGGCGTCGGCCGCACCGTCATCGGCGTGCTCATCGTCAAGTCGCTGGAGGCCGGGCTGATCCATTTGCACGTTGGCTCGTTCTGGCAGCGCATTGCCATCGGCGTCGTCATCATCCTGGCCGTTTGGATCGACCGTCTGCAACGACGAGAGAAAGTGTAGAGTGGCAAGCGGCAAGTCGCAGATGGCAAGTCGCAAGTCTTAGCACGCACCACCCCCGCATTTCGCTGTCCGCCTTCCGTTTTCGTTCGATTGTCTTCTCGACCCTTCTTCTGTTCAACTCACCCTCAGGAGATCAAAATGAACAAACATTCGACTTGGCGATGGCTGGGATTTGTCATCCTGCTCATCGCCGCCCTTGCCCTTACCGCCTGCGCCGCGGCCACGACGCCCGCCCCGGCTGCCCAGCCCACGACGGCCCCCGAACAGCCGGCCGAGGCCACCAAAGCGCCCGAGGCAGGCGCGCCGACCATTGCCTTCTCTGGCTTCTCCTCGACAAACGAGTTTTGGCTGACGCTGGCGCGAGCGGCCGAGGCCAGGGCCAGGGAGATGGGCGCCAACTTCATAAACGTCACCACTACCGACCCCGATGCGGCGGCGCAGGTGGCGGCGGTGGAGAACGCCGTCAGCCAGGGCGTGGATGCCATCATCATCGGCGCCGCCGACTCCCGCGCCTTTGGCGACGCCATCGACAAGGCCCAGGCCGCCAACATCCCCGTCATCACCGTTGACACCGGCATCGACCATCCCTGGGTCAAGACCCTGATCCAGACCGACAACCTGGCCGCCGCCAAGATGGCCGGGCAGTACATCGTCGACAAAGCCGGCCCCGACTGCAAGAAGTTGCTCATCGTCGGCGGCCTGGCCGGACACCAAACCGGCGACGCCCGCAAGAACGGCGTCGAGGAAGTGGCGAAAGCCAACGGCTACGAGGTCATCGTCGAGTACGCCGACTGGCTGGACGCCAAAGCCGCCGAGGTCGCACAGAACCAACTTACCGCCAACCCCGATGTCTGCGCCCTCTTCGCCGCCTGGGACCCCGGCGCCGTCGCTGCCCTCTCGGTCGTCAAGCAGAAGGGTCTGCTGGATCAGATCACCCTGGTTGGCTTCGACGCCCTCCCCGCCGCCCTCAAGGCGATCAAGGCTGGCGAGATGGAAGCCACCGTCCGCCAGAACCCTGCCCGCATGGGCTCCGAAGGCATCGACCTCACCCTCAAAGTCCTCAAGGGCGAGGAAGTGCCCAAGTACACCCCCATCGACGGCGAGATGATCGACGCCGCCAACGTCGATCAGTTCCTGGCCCCCGAGGAAGCTGCGCCTGCCGGTGAAGCGCCGACCATTGCCTTCTCTGGCTTCTCCTCGACAAACGAGTTTTGGCTGACGCTGGCGCGAGCGGCCGAGGCCAGGGCCAGGGAGATGGGCGCCAACTTCATAAACGTCACCACTACCGACCCCGATGCGGCGGCGCAGGTGGCGGCGGTGGAGAACGCCGTCAGCCAGGGCGTGGATGCCATCATCATCGGCGCCGCCGACTCCCGCGCCTTTGGCGACGCCATCGACAAGGCCCAGGCCGCCAACATCCCCGTCATCACCGTTGACACCGGCATCGACCATCCCTGGGTCAAGACCCTGATCCAGACCGACAACCTGGCCGCCGCCAAGATGGCCGGGCAGTACATCGTCGACAAAGCCGGCCCCGACTGCAAGAAGTTGCTCATCGTCGGCGGCCTGGCCGGACACCAAACCGGCGACGCCCGCAAGAACGGCGTCGAGGAAGTGGCGAAAGCCAACGGCTACGAGGTCATCGTCGAGTACGCCGACTGGCTGGACGCCAAAGCCGCCGAGGTCGCACAGAACCAACTTACCGCCAACCCCGATGTCTGCGCCCTCTTCGCCGCCTGGGACCCCGGCGCCGTCGCTGCCCTCTCGGTCGTCAAGCAGAAGGGTCTGCTGGATCAGATCACCCTGGTTGGCTTCGACGCCCTCCCCGCCGCCCTCAAGGCGATCAAGGCTGGCGAGATGGAAGCCACCGTCCGCCAGAACCCTGCCCGCATGGGCTCCGAAGGCATCGACCTCACCCTCAAAGTCCTCAAGGGCGAGGAAGTGCCCAAGTACACCCCCATCGACGGCGAGATGATCGACGCCGCCAACGTCGATCAGTTCTTGACACAGTAATACCACCTCACGTTGCACCGCTCACCGGAGGAGAGGACGAATGCATCCCGCAGATTCGTCCCCTCCTCCCCCTTTGCCTGTCCCCTCCGAGTCGTCCCATGTCCGACCCGCACCCTGCCAACGGCTATGTCGTCGAGATGAAAGACATCGTCAAACGCTTTCCCGGCGTGCTGGCGCTCGACCATGTTGATTTTCAGCTACTGCCGGGCGAGGTGCACATCCTGCTGGGCGAGAACGGCGCCGGCAAGAGCACCCTGATCAAGGTCCTCAGCGGCGCCTATCTCGCAGACGAGGGCGAAATCTTTGTGGACGGCGAGAAGATCGTGATCGACGACCCGCAAAAGGCGCTCGACCAGGGTTTGCGCTTCATCTACCAGGAACTCAGCCTGGCCCTCAATCTCGACATCGCCCGCAACATGTTTCTGGGCGTGGAGCCAATGCGACGCCTGGGCCTGGTGGACACGCCCAGGCTTTATGCTCGCGCCGAGGAGCTGTTGCAGCACTTTCATATCAAGCTGAACCCCACCGCCATCGTCGGCCAACTGAGCGTGACGCAGCAAAAAATGGTGGAGATCGCCCGCGCCCTCACCACCGACGCCAAAGTCATCGTCCTCGATGAACCCACCGATGTGCTCGAAGACCGCTCGCGGCAAGACTTGTTCGACCTCATCCACTACCTGAAGACCAAACACAACGTCGGTTTCATCTATATCTCGCACCGCTACGCTGAGGTGCATGGGTTGGGCGATCGGGTGACGATCTTGCGCGATGGTAGGAACGTGGGCACATTTCACATCCGCGATCTCACTCTGGACGCCATGATCGAGAAGATGATCGGCGGCGAGATCCAGAAGCAGTATCCGGCTTTGGCGCAACCGGCCTCGGAAGACGCCCTGCGGGTCGAGAACCTGTCTCGCGGCAAAGTGCTGAAAAACGTCAGTCTGACCGTGAAAAAAGGCGAGATCGTGGGCGTCACGGGGCTGATGGGGGCGGGAAAAACCGAGTTGGGCCGGACAATCGCCGGGGCCGATCTGATCGACAGCGGTGCAGTTTACGTCGATGGCAGGGCGGTGAAGATTCGGACGCCGGAACAAGGCATCGCTCATGGCATCGCCTATTTGACCGAAGACCGCAAGCGCCTGGGCTTGATCCGTGACCACAGCATCCGCAACAACTACGCCCTGCCCAGCCTGCGACGCCTCACTCGCTTCGGGTTGGTTCGCCACCGGCAGATCGACCGCGAAACGCAACAGTTTGTGGACAGGCTGCACATCCGCACGCCCAGCATCCAGACCTTCGCCGGGCAGCTTTCGGGCGGCAACCAGCAGAAGGTGGTGGTGGCAAAGTGGCTGGGGGCGCAGAGTAAGGTGATGATCTTCGACGAACCGACGCGCGGCATCGACATCAACGGTCGCCGCGAGGTCTACAAGATCATGGAGGAGCTTTTGGAGCACGGCGTGGGCATCCTCATGCTCACTTCGGATTATCAGGAGGCGCTGGAGATGAGCCATCGCATTTTGGTCATGCGGCGCGGCGCGGTGGTGAAAGAATTTCGGCGGGGCGAGGCGACGGAATCGGATATTTTGCGCGCCGCGATTGGGCAGATCGAAGGCGCGAGCGAGGCCCATTGACGGCCGCCGGGTCTTGACAACCAGGCCAATCCAGGTTATGATTGCACGGATGGAATCGATTTCATGATATCGATTTACATCGGCATTCTCCTCTCCCCCTGCCCCTCCCCAGCCCCGAGACGCAGGCAGTGACCACCATTAGCGATGTCGCCAAGCGAGCAGGCGTTTCGCCGGTTACGGTTTCACGGGTCATCAACGACCTGGGGAACGTTAGCCCGGCCACGCGGGCGCGGGTGGGGGCGGCGATCCAGGAACTAGGCTATGTGCCGAGCGGGGTGGCGCAAAGTCTGCGCTCGAAACGGACGCGCTCACTGGCCTTGATCGTGCCCGACATCCAAAACAGTTTCTGGACGACGGTGGCGCGCGGGGTCGAGGACGCCGCCCAAAGCAAAGGCTATTCGGTCTTTCTCTGCAACACCGACGAAAACCCCGCCAAGCAGCGCCGCTATCTCGAAGTGGTGATTGGCCAGCGCGTCGATGGCGTCATCATCGCCCCCTACGATTCCGACGCCGCCAACCTGGCTCCGCTGCGCGACCGCGAAATCGCTACGGTCGTCATCGACCGCCACATCGAAGGTTGGGACGCCGACACGGTCAATAGCGACTCGATCGCCGGGGCGCGGGCGCTGACGCAACATCTCCTCGGTCTCGGCCACCAACGCATCGCCATCATCACCGGCCCGGCCACCACCACCACCGCCGCCGACCGGGTGAGGGGGTATCGCCTGGCCCTGAACGAAGCCGGTCTGACGCCCGACGAACAGCTGATCAAGTATGGCGAGTTCCGTTCGGCGGTGGGCGAACGACTGACGCACGAGGTCTTGGACGCCGGCCTGGCGCCGACGGCTATCTTTGCTGCCAACAACGTCATCGCCATCGGCGTCATTGCCGCCCTGGAAAAACGAGGGCTGCGTGTGCCGCACGACATCGCCGTGGTCTGTTTCGACGACCTGCCCAACACCTCGCTACTGTTCCCTTTCTTCACCGTCGCCGCCCAACCGGTGTACGAAGTCGGCGTCAATGCCGCCCAACTGTTGTTCAGCCGGCTAGAAGCCGAGGCCCCGCTGCGCCCGCGCCACGTGGTGCTGCCCACCCGTCTCGTCATCCGCCATTCCTGCGGCAGCAAACTCCGGCGCGGCCTCGACTTCGGCATCAGCCTGCCCCTACCCGCCTCCGGCCAGGACGAGACCCGCCTGGTGCCTTCGCTCGGCCCAGAGGCGCGAAGGCTGGCGGCGATGGGGTGGGGTGGCCGCGCCGTCAACGAGACCAGACCAACCAGTTACGACCATTCCGACATCGACCGGCTGCTCAAAGCCCTGCGCCACCAGGAACCCGACCGCATCCCCCACCTGGAATTCTGGATCAGCAGCCGTTCGGTTTATGAGTATGTGCTGGAACGACCGCTGGAGAACCAGTGCCCGGACGAAAAAACGGGCGAGCCGCTGATCCAGCCGGAGGAACACATCGAGTTTGCGCAAAGGTTGGGCATGGACGCCGTGACCTGTCGTTTCATCTGGCGGCCCAACAATGTTTATCGCCAGGCGTCGGACGGGAGCAGGCACTATGTCGATGGCACAGTCAAAGCCTGGGCCGACCTAGAGAACCTGGAGCCGCCGCCATCGCTATTGGATCAACTCAATCATCTGGAGCGTTACCTGCGGGCCAGCCAGGGCACGGGGGTGGGCGTGGCGCCCGACTTCAGTTCGTTTTTCGACAGCGCCCTCCTGGCAGTGGGGATGCAGGATGCCCTCTATCGCTTCTACGATGACCGGGCCTTCCTGGAACACCTGATGGATACGCTGCTCGCCCACCAGGAGCGGGTGGTGCAGGCGGTCTGCGACCGTTTTGGCGACGATCTGGCCTTTGTCCTGATCAATGATGACGTAGCCCACAATGCCGGCCTCCTCATCCACCCCGAGATGTTCGCCCACATCTTCCCCCACCGCCTGCGGCGGCTCATCGCCCCGGCCAAGGAGCGCGGCAAAGCCGTGGTCTTCCACTCGGATGGCAAGCTCGATCGCCTGCTGCCGCTGCTGCACAGCGCCGGTGTGAACGCCGTCCATCCGGTCGAGCCAGAAGCCAACGACATCCAACTGCTCAAACGCGAGTGGCAGGGCAAGCTGGCCTTCATCGGCAATATCCCCACCTTGCTGCTGGCGCACGGCAATGTCGCCGGTATCGAGGAGCGCGTGCGGGTGCAATGCGAGCAATTGGGGCCAGGCGGGGGCTACGTGCTTGGCAGTTCGACCAGCATCATGGAGGGCATCCCCCCGCGCAATTTCGTGGCCATGACACAGGCTGCGCACAAATACGGCCGCTACGGCTCACTCGGCAGCCTGGCCTGGCAAGGCGACCCCGCGGGCAATGGCAGGACGGCTGCCGCAAGCAAGGAGATGAGATGATGAGACTCAGTTCGCGCCAACGCGTGCTCACGGCCTTTTCGCACCGCGAGCCAGATCGGGTTCCCTGCTGGTTGGGCGCTTCGCCAGAATGGAAGCAACTGGCCCGCGACTATCTGGGGCTGCCTGACGACGAGGCCCTGCTGCACTATCTGGGCGACGACTTCCGCCGGGTATTCAGCCAATACGCCGGGCCGGATGAACGCAGCCCGGACAAGCTGCTGTCGCCGGGCGCCACCTGGCGCTCGCCCTTCGACATCGAACGGCATGGCTATGGCTATGGCATGCCCCTGACCAGCCCACTCAAGAATGCCAGCCTGGCCGAGGTTCACGCCTTCCCCTGGCCCGACCCAGAGTGGATGGACGTCTCACACATTCGCAGCGAGGCGCTGCAATACGAGCGCGAGTACGCCATCCTCGGCGGCGAATGGTCGCCCTTCTGGCACGACGCCATCGACCTGCTCGATTTCGACGGCCTCATCTACCGGATGTACGACGACCCGGATGTGGTCGATGCAGTGATGAAGTACACAGCCGAGTATTACCTGGCCGTGAGCAGGCGGATTTTCGAGGCTGTAGGCGACGCCATCGACATCTTTTTCATCGGCAACGACTTCGGCGCCCAAACCGGCCCCATGCTCAGCCCTCAGCTTTTCCGCCGCTTCGTCATCCCCCACCTGCAAGAATTCGTCGATCTCGGCCACGAGTTCGGCAAACGGGTGGTGCTGCACACCGATGGCTCGCTCCGCCCCCTCCTGCCCGACATGATCGCCATCGGCATCGACGGCATCCAGTCGGTGCAGCCCTATTGCACCGGCATGGCATTGGACGGCCTCAAGCGCGACTTCGGCCAGGAACTGACCTTCATGGGCTGCGTCGACACCCAGGCTCTGATCGAGACCACGGCCGAGGGCGCCCGGCAGCTCACCCTGCGCACGATCGAGACGATGATGCCTGGCGGCGGCTTCATCGCCTCGCCCAGCCACGACTATCTGCTCCCCGAAACCCCGGTCGAAAACGTCATCGTCATGTACGAGACGATCCGGGAATGTGGGAGGTATCGGTAACTGGTAATTGGTAATTACCAATTACCAGTTACCAATCTCAAAGGAGTTCAAACCCCATGCAACGCTACGGTCAAGTCATTGGCATCAAGAGAGAACGTTTGGAAGAGTACAAGCAGTATCATGCGGCTGTCTGGCCGGAGATTCTCGATATGATCAGACAGTGCAATATCGTCAATTACTCGATCTATTTCAAGGAGGTCGCACCTGGCATGCCGCTGCTTTTCGCCTATTTCGAGTATGTTGGCGATGATTTCGCCGCTGACATGGCGAAGATGGCCGCCGACCCCATGACGCAAAAGTGGTGGGATGTGATGATGCCCATGCAATCACCCATCCCATTGCGCGCTGAAGGCGAGTGGTGGGCGAATATGGAGGAAGTGTTTCATACGGAGTAAGAAGTATGAAGTATGAAGAGAGTCTCTCTAGTTCCTACTCCCTACTTCCTACTCCCCCCAACCGAGGACAACTATGCAAAGATCTGCAAAGACACTGGCCAAAGTCGAAAGAATGCGCAAGGCGCTGCATCACCAGGAGGCTGATCGGGTGCCGATCAGCGATTTCTTCTGGGGCAGCTTTGTCAAGCGCTGGCGCCAGGAGATGGGCCTGCCCGCCGACGCCGACATCTACAGCTATTACGACCTCGATTGGCAGGTCACCATCCCCAACATGGACCCGCACATCAAGCCGTTCGAGACCCTGAAGGAAACGGACGAGGATGTGGTGGTCAAGACCGGCTTCGAGGCTACCATCCGCAAGAAATTCGCCGACCCCATGCCCGAATGGCTGCAGTTTGGCGTCGCCAGCATCGAACAGACCGAGAGCTTCCAGTTCGACGACCCCTGGGATGAGCGCCGTTACTTCAGCGCCGGCGATAACCAGCTGGCGGGGGTGGGCGATGGCTTCGCCCGCAACTCGCCGGCCTGGGTGGAGACGGTGAAGAAGCTGCACCCGGACTTCGCCGTCTTTGGCAGCGTGTGTGAGGCCAACGAGTACATGACCCGCATCGTCGGCCCAGAAAATAACTTGCTTTGGGTGGCCTTGTATCCTGACGAATACGCCCGTTTCATCGAACGCACGATGGAATTCGCCCTTGGCATCCTGCAGGCGCAGATCAAGGCCGCGGATGGGCTGCTGGATGGCATGGTGATCTGGGGCGATATTGCCTACAAAAAAGATGTCTTCTTTGCCCCCGATTGGTGGCGGGCGCACTACAAGCCCTATCTGGCCGAGATGGTGCGCATCTGTCACGACGCCGGAATGCCCGTAATCTACCACGGCTGCGGCAATGTCAAGCGCCTGATCCCCGATTTCATCGAGACCGGCATCGACGCTTACAACCCCCTGGAGGCCAAAGCCGGGCTGGATGTAGTGGATCTGCGCCGGCAATACGGCCACACCTTCGGCTTCTGCGGCAATATGAGCGTGATCGATTGGGCCGAACTCAGCCCCGAAGAACTCAAGCCCATCGTCCTGCGCAAGCTGAACGCGGCCAAAGGCGGCGGCATGATCTTCCAGTCTGATCACTCCGTGCCCACCAATGTCTCGGCCGAAAACTACGATTACGTGGTCAAGCTCGTGCGCGAGTATGGCAATTACCCCTTGCACCTCGGCGAGTACGACCTGCCAGATTTGAATTGACGAAAACGAGCGCTCATCCTTAGCGGTCTTTATGCAGCCCACTCCGAAGGAATCAACCATGACATGAATCATCTCCGACCCAGCCCTTCCAGACGGCGCAGGCCGATCTTGCCCCGCGTCGCTTCGATCCTCCGTTTCTTCAACCCTTTTTCACACCAAGAGGAGAAGTACCTATGAAGCAACACAAAACGCTGTTCGTTCTCGTTGCCATTCTCGTCCTGACTGGCCTGCTGCTCGCGGCTTGCGGCGGCGGTCGGGCAACCGAGGCCCCGGCCCCCACCCCGGCCCCAACAGCCGAGGTGCAACCGACTACGGCGCCCGCAGAACCCACCAAAACGCCAGAGCCGGCCGCCGAAACCCCCGGCAGCTATGCTGGCCTGGACAAGGATCTATCGGGTGTGACCATCCGCATGGCCAACATCGGCGGTTCGCCCTACGAGGCCATGTACGAAACAGCCAAGATGTTCGAGGAAAAGACCGGCGCCAAAGTCGAGATCGTCTTCCTCGGCGACGGCTTCGAGATCGACCGCTATCTCAAGCAGAACTACGCCGCTGGCACCGTCGATTTCGATGTCGCCTGGAACCACACCTCCTTCATGAGTCAGTACAAGGACTTCGTCGAAGACCTCAACCAGTACTTCACTCCTGAAGAACTCGCCGCCTTCAGCCCCGCCATCATCCAGGCCTCCACCATCGACGGCGCCCTGCAACTCATCCCCCGCCATGCCGACATCAGCGCCATGCACTACCGCACCGACCTCTTTGGCGACGCCGACCTGCAGGCCAAGTTCAAGGCCAAGTACGGCTACGACCTCAAGCCGCCCACGACCATCGAGCAGATGGCCGAGATGGCCGAGTTCTTCGTCGCTGAGAAGGCCATCGAATACGGCACCCAGTTCGCCGGCAAAGAAGAAGCCCTCGCCGGTCGTTTCTACGAACTCCTGGTCGCCAACGGCGGCAACTACTTCGACGACAAGTTCGAACCCATCTTCAACTCCGAAGCCGGCGCCATGACCGCCCAGTGGATGAAGGACCTCTACGAAAAAGGCGCCCTGCCCAAAGACACCACCAACCTCCTCTGGCCCGAAGTCGCCCAGAACTTCTGCGATGGCAAGGTTGCCTTCTACCTCGAGTGGTACGGCTGGTATGGCTACTTCCAAGACCCCGCCAACTGCAAAGTCGCCGGCAAGTTCGACCTCGTCCGCGGCCCCACCGGCGCCGATACCGCCAAGCACACCGGCTGGGCTGGCGCCCATGCCTTCTCTATCCCCAAGGCCGCCCAGAACAAGGAAGCCGCCGCCCAACTGATCAAGTTCTTCTCCTCGCAGCAGATCGCCTACGAAGAGGCCGCCCGCGGCAGCCTACCCGTGCGCAATGATGTCTGGAGCCTGATCATCGACGACGCCGACAAGTCCGACGTGGCCCTGAACAAGACGCGCCTGGAACTGGCCCAGCAACAGATCTCCGAGGACTTCTTCACGCCGCCGCTGTTCGCCGACTGGATCTCCTTCACCAACCTCTGGTATCCCACCCTCCAGGGCATCATCCTGGGCGATACCGAGGTGCAGGAAGGGCTGGATGGCGCCGTCGAAGCCACGCGCGAGTTGATGACCGACGCCGGCTACTATTCGGGCGAGCAGACGCAACAAACGCTCGAAAAACCGGCAGCGGGGGGTGAACCCCAGTATGCTGGCCTGGACAAGGATCTATCGGGTGTGACCATCCGCATGGCCAACATCGGCGGTTCGCCCTACGAGGCCATGTACGAAACAGCCAAGATGTTCGAGGAAAAGACCGGCGCCAAAGTCGAGATCGTCTTCCTCGGCGACGGCTTCGAGATCGACCGCTATCTCAAGCAGAACTACGCCGCTGGCACCGTCGATTTCGATGTCGCCTGGAACCACACCTCCTTCATGAGTCAGTACAAGGACTTCGTCGAAGACCTCAACCAGTACTTCACTCCTGAAGAACTCGCCGCCTTCAGCCCCGCCATCATCCAGGCCTCCACCATCGACGGCGCCCTGCAACTCATCCCCCGCCATGCCGACATCAGCGCCATGCACTACCGCACCGACCTCTTTGGCGACGCCGACCTGCAGGCCAAGTTCAAGGCCAAGTACGGCTACGACCTCAAGCCGCCCACGACCATCGAGCAGATGGCCGAGATGGCCGAGTTCTTCGTCGCTGAGAAGGCCATCGAATACGGCACCCAGTTCGCCGGCAAAGAAGAAGCCCTCGCCGGTCGTTTCTACGAACTCCTGGTCGCCAACGGCGGCAACTACTTCGACGACAAGTTCGAACCCATCTTCAACTCCGAAGCCGGCGCCATGACCGCCCAGTGGATGAAGGACCTCTACGAAAAAGGCGCCCTGCCCAAAGACACCACCAACCTCCTCTGGCCCGAAGTCGCCCAGAACTTCTGCGATGGCAAGGTTGCCTTCTACCTCGAGTGGTACGGCTGGTATGGCTACTTCCAAGACCCCGCCAACTGCAAAGTCGCCGGCAAGTTCGACCTCGTCCGCGGCCCCACCGGCGCCGATACCGCCAAGCACACCGGCTGGGCTGGCGCCCATGCCTTCTCTATCCCCAAGGCCGCCCAGAACAAGGAAGCCGCCGCCCAACTGATCAAGTTCTTCTCCTCGCAGCAGATCGCCTACGAAGAGGCCGCCCGCGGCAGCCTACCCGTGCGCAATGATGTCTGGAGCCTGATCATCGACGACGCCGACAAGTCCGACGTGGCCCTGAACAAGACGCGCCTGGAACTGGCCCAGCAACAGATCTCCGAGGACTTCTTCACGCCGCCGCTGTTCGCCGACTGGATCTCCTTCACCAACCTCTGGTATCCCACCCTCCAGGGCATCATCCTGGGCGATACCGAGGTGCAGGAAGGGCTGGATGGCGCCGTCGAAGCCACGCGCGAGTTGATGACCGACGCCGGCTACTACGACTGACCCTACCTCTCCTCTGCAACCGGGACGCCGATGGCGTCCCGGTTGCCCCATCGGTCATCGGGCCGCTTCAGGAGCAGAAGCATGACATCCAGTGAACTGACAACACGCATCGCCGAAGCCGGTGACGCCAGGGCAAAGCTAGGGTCCAGCAGTTTCCACCGCCGGGGCGCCTGGTTCCCCTATGGCCTCATCCTGCCGGCCCTGGTTGTGATCGCGCTCATCATCGTCTACCCCATGCTGTACTCGGTCTACGTGAGCTTCACACCGTTCAACCTGCTGCGCCCGACAACGACCATGGTCTTCACCGTCGAGAAGATGTTCCGGAACTATGAGAAACTGCTCGACGACCGCATCTTTTGGAAATCGGTGCTCAACACCGTCATCTTTCTCACCGTAACGGTCAATCTGAGTTTTGGCATCGCTCTGGCGCTCTCGCAATTGATGGCCAAAGTGACGCGCGGGCAGAGCGTGATGCGCACCCTCTTGATGATTCCGATGATGTTCGCCCCCGTCCTGGTTGGATTTCAGTTCGCCTGGTTCTTCAACGCCACGGTTGGGCTGGTGAACAACGCCGCCCTCTCGCTGGGCCTGCTCGATGAACCAAAAGCCTGGCTGGTAGATCAGCCAACGGGCATGGTCGCGATCATGATCGCGACCATCTGGATGAATGTGCCGATGATGACCATCATCCTCCTCGCCGGCACCCTGTCGCTGCCCCGCGAGGTTTTCGAGGCCGCCGAGGTGGATGGCGCCCCAGCCTGGCAACGATTCCGGCACATCACCATGCCCCTCTTGCGCCCCTTCACCCTCATCGCCCTCACCGTCATGTCGTTGGACATCGCCCGCGCCTACGACATCGTGCGCATCATGACCGGCGGCGGTCCCGCCCACCGCACCGAGATGATCTGGACCTACGCCGGCCGCCTGGCCACGCGCGACTCGCAATACGGTCTGGCCAGCGCCATGTCCATGATCGGCGTCGTCCTCGGCGTCCTCTTCACGCTCTATCTCTTTCGGCAGCTGATCAAATCCAGGGTGGTGTACTAATGGCAAAAGCTCAGGGTCAAACAACACGTCGTCGCTTCAGCCGGCGAAGAGTTTCGGGTGGGTTCTACAATCTCCTGGTGGTGCTCATCCTGTTTATCTTTGCGTTGCCGGCGTTTTGGATCGTTTTTACCGCCTTTCGACCAGGAATCGAGGTCAATGTTTCGCCGCCGATCTGGATTCCGCAGCGTTTGACATTGGACGCCTTCGAATCGCTGTTCGGGCTTAACCCCGAGTATGCTTCCGGCATCCCAGTTTTCAGTTACTTGCGCAACACGGCCGCCGTCGCCCTCATCGCCACCGTTTTTGCCCTCTCGATCGGCACCCTGGCCGGCTATGCCTTCTCGCGCTTCGAGTTCTCCGGCCACACCCTCATCTTCTTGCTGATCATGCTCTCGCGCGCCGTGCCCGGCGTGGCCCTCGGTTTACCTTTGTTCCTGCTCATGCGTCGCTATGGTCTGGTCGACACCATCCCCGGCCTAGCCATCGTCTATGTTGCCATCAACATCCCGTTCACGGTCTGGCTCATGGATGGCTTTTTCCGCCAGATCCCCCATGAATTGGATGAAGCCGCCTATATCGACGGTTGCGGCTACTGGGCGGCGTTCTGGCGGGTCGACCTACCCCTGGCCTTGCCTGGCATGGCAGCAGCCGGCATTTTCGCCTTTCTGGCGGCCTGGAACGAATATCAGATCGCCAGCCTTGTCACCAAGACGCCCAACGCCAAGACCTTCCCAGTCGGTCTTTTCGATTTCACCAGTCAATTTACCGTCGATTGGCGCGGCATGACCGCCATGTCCGTGCTGATGATCGTCCCTGCCATCATCTTCGTCATCCTCGTTCAGCGCCGCCTGACCGAAGGCCTGACCTTTGGCGCGCTGAAAGGGTAGACAGGTAGACAAGTAGATGAGTGCCATTCGTCCACTCGTGTCATTCATGATCAACCAATCCGAAATCCGCATTTCACAATCTCCAATCTCCAATCTCTACCCCTCAGGAGCCAGCACCCATGTCCCTCGAACCCGTCTATGACGCCGTCCTGCGCGGCGACGCCCGCGGCGCCACTGCTGCCACCAATGCTGCCCTTGCCGCCGGAATCTCCGCCGAAGAAATCCTGAACAATGCCTGCATCCCGGCCATGACCGAGGTTGGGCGCTTGTTCGAGATCGGCGAAAAGTTCGTGCCCGAAATGCTGATCTCGGCCCGGGCCATGTCTGCCGCCACCGCCATCCTCAAACCCCTTCTGGCCGCCTCCGGCGTCAAACAGGTCGGCAGCATCGTTATCGGCACCGTCGCCGGCGACCTGCACGACATCGGCAAGAACCTGGTGATGATGATGATGGAAGGCGCCGGTTTCAAGGTCATCGACCTCGGCACCGACGTCGCCCCGATCAAGTTCGTGGATGCCGTCAAAGCCAACAGCCCCGAACTGGTGGGCATGTCGGCCCTGCTGACCACCACGACCAAGTCGATCATCAACACCATCGAGGCCCTCAAGGAGGCCGGGCTGCGCGACAGCGTCAGGGTTATGGTCGGCGGCGCGCCGATCACCCAGGAATTCGCCCACAAAGTCGGCGCCGACGGCTTCGCCCCCGACGCCGGCTCGGCCGCGCGCGTGGCCAAAGCGTTGATCGGCGCCGCGTGAGCAAACACGAATGACACGAATAGACGAATTTCACGAGCTAATCTATTCGTGTCATTCGTCTATTCGTGCAATTCGTGATGAATAGAAATACAAAGACACAAAGAACACAAAGATAACACGAAGTTATCCTTTGTGTTCCCTTCGTGATCTTCATGTCTTTGTGTGAAACATTAGAAAAGGACTTTGCCCATGAGCGGCTATGATCAGCCGGACGTCAACCGCCTCTTGAAGGCCCTACGCCATCAGGAAGCCGACCGTATCCCCCACCTCGAATTCTGGGTCACCAGCCAAACCGTATTCGAATACGTGCTTGAGAAGAAGCTGGACTACGAGATCGTGGACGCGGCCCTGGGCGGGCAGTCGATCACGCCCGAAGACCACGTCGAGTTCTCGCGCCGGCTGGGGATGGACGCCGTCGTCTGCAATTTCAACTGGCGGCCCAACAACGTCATGACCACGGCCTCGGATGGCACCGAGCATTACACCGGCGGCTCGTTCAAGCCCGGCATGGACTTCGCCGACCTGGAGCCGTTCACGCCCCTCGGCGCCCAACTCCGCTACCTCGAACGCTACCTCAAGGCGGCGCAGGGCACGGGCGTCGGCGTTTTCGCCAACTTCACCTCGTTCTTCGACAGCGCCATGCTGGCCGTGGGTGTGGCCGACTCGTTCCTGATGTTCTACGAGCAGCGGCCTTTCCTGGAAAAGCTGATGGACGTGCTGCTCGACCATCAGGAACAGGTGATGGAGGCCGTGTGCCAGGAATTCGGTCGGGAGCTGGCCTTCATCCTCGTCAACGACGACATCGGCCACAACGCCGGGCTGATGATCCACCCCGACATGTTCCTGCACATCTTCCCGCAGCGCATGAAACGGCTGATCGCCCCGGCGAAAGCCATTGGCCAGCTGGTTGCCTATCACACCGATGGCAAGATGGACAAGATTTTCCCCATCCTCGACGACATCGGCTTCGACATCTGCCATCCCATCGAGCCAGAGTCGAACGACATCTTCGCCGTCAAAGAAAAGTGGGGCCGGCGCTTCGCCCTCGTCGGCAACATCCCCACCGTTTTGCTGGCCTACGGCCCGGTGGAAGAAATCGAGGAGCGGGTGCGCGTCTACTGCGAAAAGTTGGGGCCGGGCGGCGGCTATGTGCTTGGCTCCTCCACCAGCATCATGGAAGGCATCCCGCCCGCCAACTTCGTCGCCATGACCCAAGCCGTGCACAAGTACGGGCGCTATGGGTCGTTGGGACGGGCAGCGTGAGGCGGGTTCCGGGTTCCGTAGTGCTTGGAATAGCTTCTCTAAATAACAATCCGTGTTTCCCTATCCGTATCCAACAAAATGAATTCGTGACATTCGTCCATTCGTGTCATTCGTGATAAGAAAGGAAATAATCATGACAAATAACATCTTATCTGTCAATTCTGCCCGCAACCGACTGGCCGGCGACCTGCCGAAGATCGGCATCCGCCCGACCATCGATGGCCGGCTGGGCGGGGTGCGCGAATCGTTGGAAGAGCAAACGATGAACCAGGCCCGGGCCGTGGCGGCGCTGCTGAGCGCCAATCTGCGCCATGCCAGCGGCCAGGCGGTCGAGTGCGTCATCGCCGATAGTACCATCGGCCGCGTGGCCGAGTCCGCCGCCTGCGCCGAGAAGTTTCGCCGCGAGGGCGTGGGCCTGACCCTCACCGTCACGCCCTGCTGGTGCTACGGCGCCGAAACCATGGACATGGACCCATTCACGCCCAAAGCCGTGTGGGGTTTCAATGGCACCGAGCGGCCTGGCGCCGTCTATCTGGCGGCGGTGCTGGCCGGCCACACGCAAAAAGGCCTGCCCGCGTTCAGTATTTACGGCCACGACGTGCAGGACTCGACGGATACCTCGATCCCGGATGACGTGGCCGCAAAGGTGCTGGCCTTTGCCCGCTCCGGCCTGGCCGTGGCCACCATGCGCGGCAAGTCATACTTGTCGATCGGCGGCACGTCGATGGGCATTGCTGGCTCCATCGTCGATCAACCGCTGTTCGAGCGTTATCTGGGCATGCGGGTCGAGGCCATCGACATGAGCGAGCTGACCCGGCGCATCGAAGAGGGCATCTATGACGCGACCGAGTATGCGCAAGCCCTGGCCTGGACGAAGGCGAATTGCAGGGAAGGCAAGGACTACAACCCGCCGGCGAAGCAGCACAGCCAGGCGAAGAAAGAGTGGGCCTGGGAAACGTCGGTCAAGATGGCGCTGATCGCTCGCGATCTGATGACCGGCAACCCCCGGCTGGCCGAGCTGGGCTTCGGTGAGGAGGCGCTGGGACACAACGCCATCGCCGCCGGCTTCCAGGGCCAGCGCCAGTGGACCGACCACTTCCCCAACGGCGATTTCATGGAGGCCATTCTCAATTCGTCGTTCGACTGGACGGGCATTCGCCAGCCCTACATCCTGGCCACCGAAAACGACGCTCTCAACGGCCTGTGCATGTTGTTCGGCCACCTGCTCACCGGCTCGGCCCAGATTTTCGCCGACGTGCGCACCTACTGGAGCCCGGCGGCGGTGAAACGGGTGGCGGGCTATGAGTTGGCTGCCCGGGCCGCGGGCGGCCTCCTCCATCTGATCAATTCCGGCCCGGCGGCGCTGGACGGAACCGGCGAGCAGATGATCGACGGCCAACCGGCGATGAAACCCTATTGGCAGATTTCGCCCGACGAAGCCCGCGCCTGCCTGGATGCCACGAGCTGGCACACCAGCATGGTCGAATACTTCCGCGGCGGCGGCTGGTCGACCAAGTTCACCACGCGCGGGAACATGCCGGTGACGATGTGCCGGCTGAATCTGGTCAAGGGGCTGGGGCCGGCCCTGCAGATCGCCGAAGGCTGGACGGTGGAGCTGCCGCCAGAGGTGCATTTCATCCTGGACGAGCGCACCAATCCCACCTGGCCCACGACCTGGTTTGCGCCCAACCTCACCGGCAAGGGTGCCTTCACCGATGTCTACAATGTCATGTACAACTGGGGCGCCAATCATGGCTCGTTTGGCTACGGCCACTACGGAGCCGACCTGATCACCCTGGCCAGCATCCTGCGCATCCCGGTCTACATGCACAATGTGGCCGAGGAGAAGATCTTCCGGCCCAGCGCCTGGAACGCTTTCGGCACGGCCGACCGCGAGGCCGCCGATTTCCGGGCCTGCGCCAATTTCGGACCGTTGTACGGGAAGTTTTGAGTTTGGAAAGACCTGGCAGGCCCTGCGATGGCGCCATCGCAGGGCCTG
>CAYWPZ010000043.1:0-22944 GCA_964460135.1 uncultured Caldilineales bacterium
GCTGGGGGTGCGCACCATCGACGAGGTGGCGGGGGGACTACCGCCGCTGGCCCGGCTGCCGCTGTTCGATCTCGATCTGATCGGCGATCTCTCCTTCGGCGCCCTGGCCATTGCCGCCATCGGGCTGGTCGAAGCCAGTTCCATCGCCCGCTCTCTTGCCAGCCAGACAGGGCAGCGGCTGGATAGCAACCAGGAGTTCGTCGGGCAGGGGCTGGCGAACATCGCCGCCGGCATCCTCTCTGGCTATGCCAGCTCGGGTTCATTCAACCGCAGCTCGGCCAACTACCAGGCCGGGGCGCGCACCCCGGTGGCGGCGGCTTCGGCGGGCGTGTTCGTCTTGCTCGTCTCCACCCTGTTGGCGCCGCTCATGTCCAGCGTGCCGCGGCCGGCGCTGGCCGGGCTGCTCATCCTCAACGCCGTGACCATGATCGACCGCAAGCGGATGGCGCGCATTTGGCGGTCGGCGCGCGGCGAGGCGATGATCATGGTCGCCACCCTGATCACCACCCTCCTCCTGCCCCTGCAATTCGCCGTCCTGGCCGGCATCCTCACCTCGCTGGCCTACTACATCCTGCGCACCAGCACGCCGCAGGTGCTCAATGTCCTGCCCGACGCCCAGTTCCGCCATTTCGAACCACAGCCAAACCGGCGCCAGTGCCCGCAACTGGCCGTGATCGAAATCCGCGGCGACCTTTACTTCGGCGCCGTCAACCATGTCGAAGAGCGCATCCTCAACAACCTCAAGGCCAATCCCGGCCAACATTTTCTGCTGCTGCGCATGCACGGCGTACAACAGATCGACATCAGCGGCATCCACATGATCGAAAGCCTGGTGCGGACGTTTCGCGAAGGGGGCGGCGATGTCTTTCTGGTCAAGGTGCGGCCGCCGGTGTTGGAGTTGATGCGGGCCTCCAACTTCGACCGCATCCTCGGCCCCGACCATTTCCTGCTCGAAGACGAGGCCATTACCCGCATCTTCCATCATGTGCTCGACCCGGCCATTTGCGTCTACGAGTGCCCGGTACGCGCCTTCAAGGAATGCCAGAACCTGCCCAAGCCCATGCCGCTGGAACTGCCGGCGGTGGTCTCGCTGGCCCTGGCCGCAGTGGAGACGGTGCCGGCGGCCGATCTCTACCGCGATCTGCGCGGAGCCAACCCGCCGGTGGTGCTGGATGTGCGCGAGCCGCGCGAGTTTCGCCAGGGCCACATCCCCCAGGCCCGCAGCCTACCCTTGCTCAAGCTATTGCAAGACCCTCGGCTGGCGGTCGATCTGGCGCCGATCAAGGCTCAGGTGGTGTTGGTCTGCCGCACCGGCCGCCGCAGCCGCCGCGCCGCCGCCGCCTTGCAGCCGCTCGGCTACAAGAACATCCGCATTCTCGATGGCGGCACGGCCGCCTGGGAAGCCGCTGCTCTGCTGACGGCCATCGAGGACTTTGCTTCAGGAGGCGACAATGTCGCTTAGAAAACTCGCCCGCAACCTCGGCCTCGACCTGGTGCGCGTGACCGAGGCCACCGCCCTCCATGCCGGCCGCTGGATGGGCCTGGGCAATCGTATCGAGGCCGACCGCGCGGCCACCCAAGCGATGGTGCACGCCCTCAACGAGTTGGAGATCGACGGCCACATCGTCATCGGCGAAGAATCGAAAAGTGGGCTGCACTCGCCGCTGGATAGCGGCAACCGCGTCGGCCAGGGCAACGGGCCGGAGATGGATCTGGTGGTAGACCCCATCGACGGCACCAAGCTGCTGGTGCAAGGGCGGTCGGGGGCGCTATCGGTGGTGGGGGTGGGGCCGCAGGGGGCGATGTGGTCGTGCGCGCCGGCGGCCTACATGGAGAAGATCGTCGTCGACCGCACGGTAGGCAAGGCGCTGGTGCCAGAGTGTATGGAGGCCCCGCCCGCCTGGACCCTGGCCCTGATCGCCCGTCTGAAGAAAAAAGAAGTGCGCGACCTGGTGGTGTTCGTGCTCGACCGCCCGCGTCACGCCGAACTGATCGAGGAGATCCGGCTGGCCGGGGCGCGCGTGGCCCTGCACAGCGATGGCGACATCGCCGGCGCCATCCTGGCGGCCATGCCGAGCCGCGGGGTCGATGTCCTCATGGGCGTCGGCGGCGTGGCCGAAGGGGTGACGGCCGCCTGCGCCGTGCGCGCCCTGGGCGGGGCCATGCTGGCCCGCCTGGCGCCCCAGAGCCGGGCCGAGAGCGAGGCCGTGGCCAGCGCCGGGCTGGACACGCGCACCATCCTCACCGGCGAAGAACTGGTGCGCACCAACGAGGTTTTCTTTGTCGCCACCGGCATCAGCGGCGGGGCGCTTCTCGACGGCGTCCACTACGAAGGCGGCTGGGCCGAGACACATTCGCTGGTCTTGAGCGGGCAGACGGGGACCTTGCGGCTGATCCGGGCCGAGCACAGGCTGGATCATTGATCGGCGCAGGGCGCAAAGGGGGGAAGAAGGGAGACGGGAACACAGAGCAACGGTGGGGCGTCTTACGGGCAAGCATGAAGTCGCAAGCGGCAGAGCCTTTCACGCCTCACGCAACTTTCCCAAGGAGAAGAACCCCATGAACCCCACCCGTCGCACCCTGTCCCTGCTGTTCATTCTGGCCCTGGCCGCCACATTGATGGGCTGCGGGTCGCGGGCCACGCCTGCGCCGCTGCCCGAGGCGACGACGGGGTTCGCCGGCGTCAAGTCGCCGATGGGCTTGCCGGCCGAGGCGCCGCTTGCAGCTGACGCTCTCGCCCTTGAGCGAACCGCAGGCGAAGAAATGACCTTTGCCCTGCGCTCGCCTGCGCTTCAGGGCGCCGCCATCCCCTCGGCCCAGGCCACACCCGCGCCCTTCGTCCAGACCGGCCCCGCGCCCCTGGCCGACCCCAACCGCCTGATCATCAAGAACGCCAACTTCGACATCGTGGTGGCCGATGCCGCCGTCGCCCTCGACCGCTTGGCCGCCCTGGCGGCCGGCAGCGGCGGCTATCTGATCAGCAACCAGGTGCACGACGACGGCGGCTACAAGGTGGCAACGGTGCAGTTCGCCGTCCCGGCCGATCAGTTCGAGGCGGCCCTGCAGCAGGTGCGCAAGCTGGCCGTGCGCGTCAACAGCGAAAGCGCTAGCGGTCAGGATGTGAGCGAGGAATTCGTCGACTTGCAGGCCCGGATCAAGAACCAGGAGGCCACGGCCGACCGCATCCGCGGCTTTCTCGATCAGGCCAAGAACGCCGACGAGGCCCTGAAGATCAACCAGCAACTGACGCAGGTGGAGCAAGAGATCGAGCAGCTCAAGGGCCGGGCCAATTGGCTGCAACAGCGGGCGGCCTTCAGTATCATCACCGTCTTCGTCCAGCCCGAACGCCCCACCCCCAGCCCAACGCCCACCCTCACCCCCACCCCCACCCCTACACCCATCCCCCCGTGGCAGCCCGGCCCCACCATGCGCCAGGCCAGCGGCCGCTTGCAGGTGGTGGCGCAGGCCCTGGCCGACGCCCTGATCTGGCTTGCCGTCTTCTGGCTGCCCATCCTGCTGCCCATCGTGGTCGTGGCGCTGCTGGTGGTGTGGTTGGTGCGGCGGCGGTCGCACACGTCCCCGCCGCCTACGCCTGGCGCGAAGGGGGAATGACAGTAACACGGTGGAACACGAATCCTGGTCGAGGGCGACGGCAGGTTGCCGGCGCCCTCATGTATTGACAGATACTCGCGCGGGCCGTACCATCGGAGCGCTCCGTCCGCTCGTCCGCCTGCAACCTCCGACTTGCCACCCTCCCCTCCGCCCGCTATAATGCCGCCCACGGGCCAGTAGCTCAATAGGCAGAGCAGCAGACTTTTAATCTGCGGGTCGAAGGTTCGATTCCTTCCTGGCTCATTTTTCACACGGCTTTCACACGGCCGCCGCTCTTGGGCGCCAGGGCCGACCGTTTTGAAACAAGGCCATGGCAATGACAAATTCCTTATTCAACCCGGCCGCCCTCGGTTTTGTGCGCGTGGCCGTTGTTTCGCCTGCCGTACGCGTGGCCGATGTCGAGTTCAACGTCCGCGCCATCACCGACGCCCTCGCCCGGCTTGCGCCCCAGGGCTGCCGGCTGGCCCTGTTCCCCGAACTCTCCCTAACCGGCTATTCCTGCGCCGACCTGTTCGACCAGGCCCTGCTACTCGAGCGCGCCCGCGCCGGCCTGACCGCCATCGCTCGCGCCGCCTCCCAGCACGACATCGCCGCGGTGGTGGGCCTGCCGCTGGAGGTGGGGGGCAGGCTCTACAACTGCGCCGCCCTGGTGGCTCAGAACCGCGTCCTGGGCCTGACGGCCAAGACCTACCTGCCCACGACGAACGAGTTCTACGAAGCGCGCTGGTTCACCCCCGGCCCGCTGGCCACAACCCCCACCGTAGAACTGGATGGCGCCGCCGTTCCCTTTGGCGTCGATCTCATCTTCGAGGCCGAAAACCTGCCGGGCTGTGTGGTGGGGATCGAGATCTGCGAAGACCTGTGGGCGGTGAACCCACCCAGCGGCGACAAAGCCCTGGCCGGAGCCACCGTGCTGCTCAACCCTTCGGCCAGCAACGAACTACTGGGCAAGGCCGGCTATCGCCGCGACCTGGTGCGCCAGCAATCGGCCCGCTGCCTGGCCGCCTATCTCTACGCCGGCTCTGGGCCGGGCGAATCGACCACCGACACGGTCTGGGGCGGGCATTCGCTGTTGGTCGAAAACGGCGCCATCCTGGCCGAGACCCAGCGCTTCCAGTTCGAGACACAGATGGCCGTGGCCGATGTGGACGTGCAACGGCTGGCGCACGAACGCTTGAAGAACAGCACCTTTGCCGCCTCGCGGCCAGGGCGGGAATTCCGCCGGGTGTCGTTCCGTCTGCCCGGCCAAAACTGTCGCATGGCAGAAGAGCCAGCCGGGCTGGCCAGCCTCATCCGCCCGCAACTCTCGCGCACCCCCTTCGTCCCGGCCGACCCCGAGCGCCGGGCCGAACACTGCCGCGAGATCTTCGCCATTCAGTCCACCGGCCTGGCCCGGCGCCTGCACCACACCGGCGTCCACACCGTCGCCATCGGCGTCTCCGGCGGGCTGGACTCGACCCTGGCGCTGCTGGTGGCGGCCAGAGCCTTCGACAAAGTTGGGCTAGACCGGAAGGGCGTCCTCGCCATCACCATGCCCGGCTTTGGCACCAGCGCCCGCACCAGGGCCAACGCCATCCAGCTAACCGCGGCCCTGGGCGCGACCCTGCGCGAGATTCCCATCACCGAGGCAGTGCGCCAACATTTTCGCGACATCGGCCACGACGAAAACCAGCACGATCTCACCTTCGAGAACGCCCAGGCCCGCGAGCGCACGCAAATCCTGATGGATGTGGCCAACCAGACGGGCGGGTTCGTCGTCGGCACCGGCGACCTTTCGGAACTGGCCCTGGGCTGGCTGACCTACAACGGCGACCACATGAGCATGTACCATGTCAACGCCGGCGTGCCCAAGACACTGGTGCGCTATCTGATCGAGTGGGTGGCCGAGGCCGAGTTCAGCGGCCAGGCGACGGCAGTGCTACGCGACATCTGCGCCACGCCCATCTCGCCTGAGCTGTTGCCGCTCAACGCCGCCGGCGGGCTGGAGCAAAAAACAGAAGACACCATCGGCCCCTACGAACTGCACGATTTCTTCCTCTATCAAACCATCCGGTTCCAGTTTCCGCCCGCCAAAGTCTTCGTCCTTGCCCGCCAGGCATTTGGCGACGATTATGCGGACGAAACCATCCTCCACTGGCTAGAAGTATTTTACCGGCGCTTCTTCGGCCAACAGTTC
Organism: uncultured Caldilineales bacterium; assembly: GCA_964460135.1. GTDB lineage: Bacteria > Chloroflexota > Anaerolineae > J102 > J102 > SSF26. The sequence continues at coordinate 5,789 of CAYWPZ010000043.1, forward strand.
AAGCGCTCGGCCATGCCCGACGGCCCCAAGATCGGGTCGGTGGCGCTCTCGCCACGCGGCGACTGGCGCATGCCCAGCGACGCCAGCCCTGCCCTGTGGTTGGCCGAGATGAAACGATTGCGGGAGCGCCGCTAGATGGGTGCAGGGCCAATGCTTTCGGCCCCGGTCGCGGCTGCCGGGCGGGGCGACGGGCGACGCTACCTCGGGCCGGCCCTCCATCTGCTGCTGGCGCTGGCGCTGACCGGCCCCGCCTGGGCGCCGCTGGCCGGGCCAGGGCTGCCGGCTACAGCCGCCGGCCCGCTGCCGGCGCTCGAATTCTACGCCGCCGTCCGGGGCGACGCCCCCATCCTCGCGCAGTCGCCCGGGCGCTGGCAAGCGCCCGGCCCCTGGCCTTTCTGGACGGCCCGTTTCTTCCACCTCCTCGGCGCCGATGGCGTTGCCAGCCTCGAACTGAGCCTCTGGTTGGCGCTGCTCGTGCTGGCCGCCGGCCTTTATCTGTGGGGCGCGCGCACGGCCACACACCGGGGCGGTGTGTTGGCGGCCCTGCTTGCCATCTTCACGCCCGCCCTGCTCGGCGCCATCTACCAGGGCGGCCAGTGGGCGGCGGTTTGGGTGTTGGCCGGCATAGGGCTGGCCGGATGGGGCGTGTTGCGCGGGCGCGGCCCCGGCCTGGCCTCGGCGGCCGCCGGCGGGCTGATCGCTGCTGCCTCGTTACCCGGTTTGGGGCTGCTGGCTGGGCTAGGGCTGGCGGCGCTGGCTCTGGCTACGCGACGCTGGCCGGCAGCGGCGGCAGCGGCCGCCGGCGCCGCCGCCGGATTGCTGCTCTCGGCGCCCTGGTTGCGCCCCGCCGCCCCGCCGCCCACGGCCATCGCCCCCCAGCTCTACCAACTGCTCGAGCCGGGCTGGTTCTGGGGGACGGCGACGCTGGCCGAGATCGAGGCCCCGGTCTTTTCGCTCGGCCTGGCCCTGCTCGGGCTGCTACTAGCGGCGATGTGGTCGTTTCCCCGGCCCGACCCCTTGCCCCCAGCCAAGATGACGCATGCGCGCCGCACCCACGCCGCCATAACGCGTCGCACGTGGCTGCTGACCCTGATCGTCGGCCTCGTCTTCAGCCTCCTCTCCCTCTTCCCCGGCCTGCCCCTGCTCGCCTCCCTCGCCTCGCCCCTCCATCTGCTCCTCCTCAGCCTGCCCTTTCTGGCTGTGGCGGCCGCCGCCGTCGTCTATCACCTCCCCGACCTGCGCCGGCTGACGCCGCTCTGGGCAGCGCTGCTGATCCTGCCGCTGGTCGGGGCGGGCCCATTGCTCTCGCCCGCCTTCATCACTCGCCCCATCCCCGATCACCCTGTCGCCATCTTCGGGCAGAATCAGGTCATGTTGCTAAACCTTCGCAGCGAGGGTCGTCTGCAACCCGGCGATACGGTCATTGTTCATGCCGACTGGCTGGCCCTGAAACCGGCTGACTTCGACTACAACATCTTCCTCCACCTCGATGACGCCGCCGGTGCCACCCTGGCCCAAGTGGATACCCAACCGCAGAACGGCGCCCGGCCAATGACCGGCTGGCGGCCGGGCGAGATCATCTCCGACAGCTACTCGCTCACCGTCCCGCCTGCTGCGCCCGCCGCTTTGCGCTTGCGCTTGGGCCTATACAACTGGCAGACGTTGGCCCGACTGCCGGTAGGTGAGGGGGATGCAGTGTATCTGATGAAGTCAGATCAGTAGGCTTGTCCCAACGCCCAGGCCGCGCCCGCCTGCCGGTCGGCCCGCCACCGCGACAGCGCCGCCAAGTTGGAGGGGAAGGCGATCGCGGCGGGCAAACGGTCGGGCGCGAAGAAGGCGGCGTCATCGGCGTCATCGCCCGGCGTCAGGGTTCCGCCCACCGGCCGGGCATAGTAGAAAACATAGGTCACACTGTGCCAGGGCGAGAGACTATGCCCGGCCCCGTAGCTGGTCAGATAGCCGGTGATCACCACCTCCAGCCCAGTTTCCTCGCGCACCTCGCGCCGCGTCGCATCCTCAGCCGACTCGCCCCATTCGAAAAAGCCCGCCGGCAGATTCCAATAGCCCTGGCGCGGCTCCACCGCCCGCCGCGCCAGCAGGATGTGACCGCGCTTGTCGATCACAGCCGCCCCGGCCACGGGCAGGGGGTTGTTCCAGTAGGTAAAGCCACAGGCCGGGCACACCCGCCGCGGCAGATCGTTCAGGATCTGCGTTTCCAGGCCGTGGCCGCATTCAGGACAGTGTTTCATGCGGAAGATGATGGGCAGCACCCTGCCCCAGCAACTGCTCTACCTCGGCCAGGCGCGGCATCGAGGTCATGGTGCCAAAACAACCGGCCGCCACAGCGCCGCAGGCATTGGCAAAACGCACGGCCTGCACCAGCGGCCAGCCCCAGCACATCCCCCAGGCCAGCCCGGCGGCAAAGGCATCGCCGGCGCCGGCTGTATCCACGGTCTGGATGGGAAAGGCGGGGACAAGGGCGCTGCCCTCGGCCGTAGCCACCAGTGCCCCGCGTTCGCCCAACTTGAGGACGACGGCGGCCGGACCTTGCGCCAGCAAGGCGGCAGCGGCGGCGCCGGCGCCGGCTTCGTCGGCGATGGCGATGCCGCTCAGCTCGGTGGCTTCGCGTTGGTTGGGGGTGAGGATGGCGGCATGGCGCCAGAGGGCGGGAGAGTAGGGTCGGAAGGGGCCGGCATCGACGATGAGGGGGATGCCCTGCGCTCGGGCCATCGCCGCTGCCAGCAGGAGGGCGTCTTCGGGGGCCTCGAAATTGATCAGCAACGCGTCGAGATGGGGCAACAGAGGGCGCAGAGCGGTCTCGAGTTGGGTGGGGCTAAGGGTCTGGTTGGCGCCGGGGGCGATGAGGAAGGCCGTATCCCGGCTCGGCCCCACCAGCAACACCCCGGCCCCGGTTTCGGCCCTGGCATCGACGCTCACCCCGGCCAGATCCACGCCCTCGGCGGCCAGCGACTGCCGGGCAAAGCGGCCGAAGAGGTCGTCGCCGGTGTTCCCGATCAGGTGGGGCCGGCCGCCCAGCCGGGCAAAGCCGACGGCGGCGTTGCCAGCCTTACCGCCGGTGGTCACCAGCAGGCGGGGGACGTGGATGTTGTCGCCGCTGGCGGGCAGCCGCGGCGTTTGCACCATGATGTCGATGACGATGGAGCCGATGACGGCCAGGGTCGGGGGCATGGTCAGATCTCGAACGCCCACACCCCTCCCCGCATCACCGCTTCCACCACGCCACCTTCGCTCAGGCCATCCACATCCATCGCCGCCGAGCCGATCATGAAATCGACGTGCTCCAGGCTGGTATTGCAGCCCGCCTCGAGCGCGTCCTCGAGGGGCATGGCCTCGCCGCCCTCCAGATTGAAACGGTAGGCGCGGCCCAGGGCGATGTGGCTGGCGGCGTTTTCGTCGTAGAGGGTGTTGAAAAAGAGGCGGCCGCTTTGGGCGATGGGCGAGGTCTGCGGGGCCAGGGCCACTTCGCCCAGGCGGGACGAGCCTTCGTCGGTCTCGACCAGCTTGCGCAGGGCGGCTTCGTTCTTGCCGGCGCTGAAGCCAACCACCCGGCCATGCTCGAACTCGACGCTGAAATCTTCGATCAGGACGCCGCCGTAGTTCAGGGGCAGGGCCGCCCGCACTACGCCCTCGGTGTGGCGGCGGTGGGGCATCGTCCACACCTCCTCGGTGGGGACATTGGCCGTGAAATCGATGCCGTTCCTGGCCACGCTGCTGCCACCCATCCAGATGTGCCGCTTCACCAGCCCCACCGTCAGGTCGGTGCCCGGCCCGCGGAAGCGCACGGCCGAGTAGCCCTTGCGGTTGAGATAGGCGCTGCGGGCCTTGAGGTCGGCCAGGTGGCGCTGCCAGGCGGCGATGGGGTCAGGTTCGTAGACACGACAGATACGGAAGATGGCATCCCACAGCCGGTCGACCTGTTCCTCGGCCGGCGCATCGGCAAAGACTTTGGCCGCCCAACCCGACACCGATGCGCCCGCCACCAACCAGTTCATGGCGTTGCGCATGACATTGTCGTAGTAGCCGGTCGCGTGCTGGAGCATCGAACGGCGGGCGACAGCCAGCTGGTCGGGGTTGACGCTGTTCAGCAAGGTGGGATTCTCGGCCGTGAGGTTGAGGACGGCATCCCCGCGATCCGTGTGCTGGCGCAGAAGGTCGGTGTGCCAGGCGGCGTATTCGGCGAACGAATCCGGCGGCGCCGCCTGGAAGCGGGTCAGGCGCAGCTGGTCGTCGCTCCAGATCACATCGACGTAACGGGCGCCGTGCTGGTAGGCCGTCTGGGCCACGGCTCGCACCAGCGGCGCCGTCTCCAGGGGGGCGCCATCGGTGCGCAACGAGGTGATGACCAGCCTCTGCCCAGGGCGCAGGTTGAGGCCGATCTTGACGATGACTTCGGCGTAGGCTTGCAGGTGTTGTTGGAAATTGGGGAGCATGGGGTTGGCTCGGCTGGGAGATGGGGGTGGGAAGAGGTGGCTCGATTGTACCCCAAAAGCAGTGAAGCCCCAATCTCATCCGTTGTCCGGCCCCTTGTGCCCATCGTTGTCGTTCAATCCTTGCCCGTCCTGTCGCTGGCAGCTACAATCCCTGCCGTCGCTCATGCTTACCGCAACTCGCAAGGCCCTCCGGCGCAGCCTTCGCGACCTGCGCCGCGTCGGCTTCGGTCTCGCGCTCCGCACCCTGGCCCACCTGCTGCGCCGGTCGTGGCAGCAGGCGCGCTTCGATCTGCCCCTGTTCGGCCCGGCCCGTATCCGGTCGCGACCGCACACCCTCCTTCACTTGGTCAGCGTCATGTTCATCGCTCCCAAACCTTTCCAGCAACCGTTAGGCGCCGTGAATGCAGTGGCGCTCCTGCCGCAGGGGCTGGCGCTGGCGTGCGCCGGCGGCCATCTGGCGGTCGAATTCCTCAGCCGCGAGATCATCCGCCTGACCGCAAGCCGCGAGCCGAGCTTGCCGGACGCCTTCAGCTACGCCGCTGTTTTGGAACGCCAGCCGGTCATGGTCGCGACCGACCTCGGCGACCCCATCACCCTGGCCGCGGCTGCGGTCGGCGTCGAAATCAGGCGGCGGGATGGCCGCGTGGATGTGACGGTGGGCGGGAAACAACTGCTGGCCGGGCTGGAATGTGGCTGGGACGAGAAAGGCGGCTGGCTGCGGCACCAACTGGGGGCCACGGCCCAGTGCTTCGGGCTGGGTGAACGCGCTTTTCCATTGGCGTTGCGTGGGCGCAGCTACCAACTCATCACCCGCGACCCCGAAGGCTACGGCCCCGGCGATGACCCGCTCTACATCAACATCCCTTTTCTGATCGAATACGAGCACGGTCAGGCTGTTGGCCTCTTCTTCGACAGCACCTACCGGGCCGAGATCGATCTGGCCGGCCCTTCCCAACCTCACACAGTCGCCTACCACACCACCGGCCCCGACCTGCACCTCGATCTGCTCGTCGGCCCCACCCTGCCGCAGGTGGTCGAGCAGTTCACCGCCCTGGTGGGGCGCATGCTGCTGCCGCCGTTGTGGGCGCTCGGCTACCACCAGTCGCGCTGGAGCTACGAGACCGCCGCCATCGTGCGCGACATCGCCCGCCAGTTCCGCCAGCGCCGCCTGCCCTGCGAGGCCATCCACCTGGACATCGACTACATGGATGGCTTCCGCTGCTTCACCTGGGATAGCCGGGCATTTCCCGATCCGGCCGGGTTGATCGACGAACTGCATCGCCAGGGCTTCCGGACGGTGGCCATGATCGACCCCGGCATCAAGGCCGACCCGGCGTATCGCGTCTGCGCCGAGGGCATGGCGCAGGAGTGCTTTGTCGGCCTGCCCGATGGCAGCCTGGCCCACGGCCCCGTCTGGCCGGGCGAGTGCTACTTCCCCGACTTCACCAACCCACGCGTGCGGGCCTGGTGGGGCGAGCAGTACCGGGAACTGGTGCAGGTGGGCGTCGATGGCTTCTGGAACGATATGAACGAGCCGACCATCTTCGGCAAGTCCACCCTGCCCGACGCCGCCCGCTACGACTTCGAAGGCCGGGGCGGCGATCACCGGCAGGCGCAGTCGATCTACGGCATGCAGATGGCGCGGGCCACGGCCGAGGGCCTGGATCGCTTGCGACCGGGCCAGCGCAATTGGGTCTTCACGCGTTCGGGCTATGCCGGTGTGCAGCGCTACGCCAGCTCCTGGACGGCCGACAACACCAGTTCGTGGGCCGATTTGCGGCTGACCCCGGCCATGCTCCTCAACCTGGGGCTTTCCGGTCTCTCCTTCACCGGCTGCGACATTGGCGGCTTCATCGGCGAGCCAACCCCCGAACTCTTCGCCCGTTGGCTCAGCATGGGCGCATTCACACCCTTCTTCCGCAGCCATGCCGCCAAAGAAAGCCCGCCCCAGGAGCCGTGGGTCTATGGGGCCGAGGTCGAGGCCATTGCCCGCGCCTATCTGGGCCATCGCTATCGCCTCCTGCCCGCCCTCTACACCGCCTTCTGGCAGTGCGCGCACAGGGGGACGCCGATCATGCGGCCCCTGCTCTATGAACATGACGACCCGGCTTACACAACCATCGACGACCAGTGGCTGTTGGGCGACCACCTTCTGGTCTCGCCCGTGCTGGTCGAGGGCAGCCGCCAGCGCCGCCTCCTCCTCCTGCCCGGCGGCTGGTACGACTTCTGGAGCGATGAACTTCTGGCCGGCCCGGCCGCCATCACCCGCCCGGCCCCGCTCGACCTGGTTCCGCTCCATGTCCGGGCCGGGGCCGTCTTGCCGCTTGGCCCGGTGCGCCAGCACAGCGCCGAAGCCCCGGCGGCCCCGCTGCAACTTCATCTCTATCCTGGCGACGGCGTTTCCTGGCTCTATGAAGACGACGGCCATTCGTTGGCCTACCGCCAGGGCGGCTATCGCCTCAGCCGTTTCGACCTCAGCCGCCGCGACCACAGCCTCAGCCTCATCCGGTCCTGCGAGGGCGATTTTCATCCCCCCTCCTCCCGCTTCGAGATCATCGTCCACGGCGCCCGGCCCCTTGCCGCCCATCTGGATGGCGTCGAATTGGACGCGGTCGAAACCGGCCTGACCCTGCCCACCGGCGGCTGGCAACGGCTCGACCTGCAACTCCTCGCGGCATAAGCGGCGTCTTGCAGCCAGACGCCGGGCGAGATTATGCTTAGGCCACCATGATCGACACCCTCCCCGCCCTCCACAACATCCGCGTCCTCGACCTGACCGAAGCCATGGCCGGCCCCTACGCCAGCATGATGCTGGGCGACCTGGGCGCCGATGTGATCAAAATCGAACGCCCCGGCGTTGGCGATATGTCGCGCGGGTGGGGGCCGCCCTTCCGGGAGGGCGAAAGCGGCTACTTTCTCAGCGCCAACCGCAACAAGCGCAGCCTCACCCTCAATCTGGCCGGCGAAGCCGGGCGCGAGATCTTCCACCGCCTGGTCGCCAGCGCCGACATCCTCCTCATCAACCAGCCGCGGCTGGAGTCGTTGCAACGCTTGCAAGCCGACTATGCCACCCTCAGCGCCCTCAACCCCCGGCTGATCTACTGCTCGATTACCGGCTACGGCATGAGCGGCCCCTACGCCGGGCGCAGCGGCTACGACTTGGCCGCGCAGGGCGAATCGGGCACCATGGCCCTCACCGGCGAGCCGGACGGCCCGCCCGTGCGCTATCCGGTGCCGATCAGCGACATCACCGCCGGTCTCTACACCACCATCGCCGCAGTCACGGCCCTCTATGCCCGCGAGCACAGCGGCCGCGGTCAGTTCATCGACACCGCCCTGCTCGATTCGCAGATCACCTGGCTGACGAACCTGGCCGGGGCTTACTTCATGAGCGGCAAGCCCCCGCGCAAGCTGGGCAACTACCATCCGCAGATCGCCCCCTACGAGCCGTTTCAGGCTGCCGACAAGCCCTTCCTGGTGGCGGTGGGCAGCGAACGGCTATGGGAATGCTTCTGCCAGGCCCTGGGCGTCGCCGAGACCATCGGCGCCGACCCCCGCTTCCTCACCAACGCCGACCGGCTACGCCATCGCTTCGAGCTACGGACCGAGCTGGAGCCGCTCTTTGTCACCCGCCCTGCCGAACACTGGCTGGCGGCCATGCGGGCGGCGGGCATCCCCTGCGGCCCCATCAACGACATGGACGAAGCCCTGGCCGACGAGCATGTGTTGGCGCGGGGGATGGTGGTGGGGATGGAACACCCAAGCGTGGGAGCGATCCGGGTAGTGGGCAATCCCATGCACTTTTCGCTCACCCCGCCCACCTACCGGCTGCCCCCGCCCACCCTGGGCCAGCACACCACCGCCATCCTCCACGACCTGGGCTACGACGACGCGGCCATCGCCGGCTTGCGCACACAAGGAGTGATCTGAGTGAAGACCCCCAAGAACTACCTCATCGACATGGACGGCGTGCTGGTGCATGGGCGCACGATGGTGCCCGGCGCCGACGACTTCATCGAACGCCTGAAGACGGCCGGGGCCGAGTATCTCGTCCTCACCAACAACCCCGCCTTCGCCCCCGCCGACCTCTCGCATCGGCTGCGCACCATCGGCATCGATGTCCCTGCCGAACGCATCTTCACCTCGGCCATGGCCACGGCTCGCTTCATTCATTCGCAGCGACCTGAAGGCACGGCCTTCGTGTTGGGCGAGAGTGGGCTGATCGCAGCCATCCATGGCATCGGTTATGTCATCACCGACCTGAACCCGGATTATGTCGTCCTGGGTGAGGGCAGCTTCAACCTGGAAACGCTGACCAAGGCCATCCGGCTGGTGGTAGATGGCGCCCGTTTCGTGGCCACCAATCCCGACGCCGGCGGCCCCGGCGAGGGCGGGCTGTGGGTGCCGGCCTGTGGGGCGATGGCAGCCTTCATCGAGAAGGCCAGCGGTGTGCCCGCCTATTTCGTCGGCAAGCCCAACCCGCTGATGATGCGCACGGCCCTGAACTATCTCGACGTCCACTCGGAAGAGACGGTGATGGTGGGCGACAACATGGCTACCGACATCAAGGGTGGGGTCGAGAGCGGCATGGAGACGATACTGGTGCTCACCGGCGTCGCTCGGCGCGGGGATGTGGCCCGCTATCCCTACCAGCCCACCCACATCGTCGATTCCGTCGCCGACATTGTGGTTTGATCCGCGCAGAGCGCGAAGGGACGCGAAGAGGTTTCACACAAAGACACGAAGGACACAGAGAGAACACAAAGTCCTTGTGGCATCGCTATGACTTCTCCGGCCTGGCGACTTCGCGCCCTTCCCACCAGCAGCAGCCAATCTCCAATCTCCAATCTCCATTCCTGCCCTTGCCTCTTCACCACTGAGGTTCCCCTGAATGTTTTCCCGGTTTCGCCGCGCCCAAGTAGGCATCGAAGACCAACAGAAGATCGATCAAAGCCTGGACAAGACCCGCCACGGCGTCCTCAGCCGCATTGGCCGCATTTTCCAGGCCAACGAGATCACCGACGAACTGTGGGATGAGTTGGAAGAAGTGATGATCATGGGCGATGTTGGCGTCGAGACCGCGCTCAAGCTGGTGGCCGCCACGCGCGCCCGTGTGGCGTCAGAAGGCGTAAAACGCAGCGACGACGCCCGCAGGCTGCTGGAAGAGGAGATGGTGCGCATTCTCAAGGGCAATGCGCCGCCGCTGGACATCGACAACCGCAACCGTCTGCTGAATGTGGTGCTGGTGGTGGGCGTCAACGGCTCTGGCAAGACCACCAGCATCGGCAAGCTGGCCAAGCTCTATCGCAACCGCGGCCGGCGTGTGGTGCTGGCTGCCGGCGACACCTTCCGCGCCGCCGCCATCGACCAGCTCAAGGTCTGGGGCGGGCGGGCGGGGGTGTCGGTTATCGCCCACGAGCCAGGAGCCGACCCCGGCGCCGTCGTCTACGACGCCATCCGGGCCAGCCAGGAATCCCGCGACGCCGACATCCTCATCATCGACACCGCCGGCCGCCTGCACACCAACTTCAACCTGATGAAGGAGATGGAAAAAATCCGCAATGTGGCCCAACGGCAGGTCCACAAAGCCCCGCACGAGGTGCTGCTGGTGCTGGATGCCACCACCGGCCAGAATGCCATCACCCAGGCGCAGAAATTCGGCGCCAGCGTCGACGTCACCGGCGTCATCCTGACCAAGTTGGACAGCACGGCCAAAGGCGGCGTGGTGCTGGCCATTGCCGACCAGGTGGGCGTGCCCGTGCGCTTTGTGGGCACCGGCGAGAAGATCGACGATATGGCCGAATTCGACCCCTGGGCCTTTGTCGAGGCCCTGTTGGAGCACAAAGAATGAGTCGTAGTAGGGGCGAGGTCGCCTCGCCCCTACCCCAATTCAATCGATCGCCTCGGCCAGCGAGCGTTCGAACAGATCCAGGCCCTCGTCCAGCAGGGGGCGGGGGATGTTGAGGGGCGGGACGAAGCGGATGCAGTTGGCGCCGCAGCCGATCAAGAGCAGGCCGTGCTCGAAGGCCCGTTCTTCGATGCGGTCGCGCAGGGCCGGGTCGGGTTCGTTCGTCTCCTGGTCTTTGACGATGTCGGCGGCCACCATCAGCCCTTTGCCGCGCACATCGCCGATCTGCGGATAGACCGCCATCATCTGGCGCAGGCGGGCCATCAGATGCTCGCCGCTCGCAGCCGCCATCTGGTTGAAGCCGCCTTCGAGCAGTTCGAGCGTGACCAGGGCGGCGGCGCAAGCCACCGGGTTGCCGCCAAAAGTGCTGGCATGAGACCCGCGCGGCCAGTTCATCACTTTGCTGCGGGCGATGACCGCTCCCAGCGGCAACCCGCTGGCGATGCCTTTGGCCACGCAGACGATGTCTGGCTCGACGCCCCAATGTTCGCTGGCAAAGAACTTGCCCGTGCGCCCCATGCCGGTCTGCACCTCGTCGAAAACGAGGAGGATGCCATACTTGTCGCACAAGCGGCGCAGGCCGGGCAGGAAATGGTCGGGTGGGACGATGTAGCCGCCCTCGCCCTGGATGGGTTCGACGATGATGGCCGCCACTTCTTCGGGCGGCGCCGTGGTTCTGAACAGCTGTTTTTCGATGTAATCCAGCGCCGCCTGACCCGGTTCGGAACCCGGCCAGGGGTTGCGGAAGGGGTTGGGGTAGATGGCGTGGGAGACGCCGGGCACCAGCGGCGCAAAACCCCGGCGTTGGACGGCCTTGGAGGCCGTGAGCGAGAGAGCGCCATAGGTGCGGCCATGAAAAGCGCCGTAGAAGGCCAAAAAGCGCGGGCGACCGCTATAAAAGCGAGCCAGCTTCATGGCGGCTTCGATCGTTTCGGCCCCGGAATTGGTGAAGAAGACTTTGCTCGGCCCGGACATGGGGGCCAGGCCGTTCAGTCGCTCGGCCAGCTCGATCTGCGGCGGGTAATAAAAATCGGTGCCCGACATGTGCAGGAAAAGCTCGGCCTGGTCCTTGATCGCCTGAACGACGGCTGGGTGCGAGTGCCCAGTGTTGGTGACGGCGATGCCGGAGGTGAAGTCGATGTAGCGATTGTCATCGACATCCCATACCTCCGAGCCGCTCCCGCGGGCCATGACAAAGGGATAGCTGCGGGTGTAGGAGGGCGAAATGTTCTCGCTATCGCGACGAACATAGTCGAGGGCTTGGCTGTGGTTGCGCATAGGCGGGTCGCAGGTGGCAGAGCCTATCCCTTCACTTCTTTCAGGGCAAGCTCCAATTGAAGCCAATGATCGCGGGCGGTAAATCCTCTTGACTATTGACCGTTTCTACTCGTCTGCTGGTCTACTTCTCTTCTGGTCTACTGGTCTACTTCTCTATTTGTTTCCTTCTCTCCCTACACCGGCAGCCGCGAACGCAGCCAACTGACGAACGGTTTGGTGATGGGGCGGTCGGGCGCGAGGGCGTCGAGCCGGGAAATGGCCTCGACCAGGGTGGTCTCGGAGTCGGTCAGGACTTCGCCAAAGGCAAGGGCGGCCTCGCGCAGGGCGTAGCGAATGGGGCGCGGGAGACCGACAAGCAGGGCCGAGGCTTCAGCGGCGGCGGCGTAGAGGATGGCGCCGTCGTTGTACGGCAGGGTGGGTGTTTCGGCGGCGGTGACGACATAGCGTTCGGAAAGCTGCGCCAGGGCATTGGCAAAGGCTGAGACGACGGCGGGGTTCTCGGTTTCGGCCGCCAATTTCGAGGCCTGGCTGAAGCAATAATCGCCCATCAAAATGGCCGAACCAAGCATCAATCGGTTACGCTCGTTGGCTTCCAACGGGCCGCGGGGGATGGCAATGTGGATGTTGGTGGCCAGGTGGAGTAACTCGATCGCCGCCGCCAAGGCCACGCGCTTGTGGCTGGTGGTGTGGCCCAGGCGACTGGTGCCCAGGACGATGATGGCGCGCGGGTAGTGGCTGTGCAGATGACCGGCCAGCAGTTGGTCGAGCAACGGATAGCCGCTTTGCAGGGCATGATGCAAGCGTTGGCGAACCTGCACCAGGTCTTGGCCCAGGATGCGATCGAGGTTGGACTCGACCAGGGCGGTGGGAGAAAGACGTTCGAGCGTGGCGATGTCGGGAATCATGCGGCGTCTCGGCAAAGGTGGACGATGAGAAGAATATTTGTGCATCTTACCACAAAGTGAGAGACGGACAAAGTAATATGGTTTACAACCATCGCCTGACGTTGGTCGCGGTCCTATTCGCCGTGGGGTCGTTGTATTTTCCTCGGTTCGCGCACCCACCGCTGCAGGATCACAAAGGCGACGACATTGGCGACGGCGCTGATTGCAAACAGCAGTCGATAGCTCAGCCCGGCCAGGATAACGCCCAAGAGCGGGCTGGTCATGCTTGCCACACCCAGCACGGTGTTGGTGAGGCCCAGATAGGTCGTGCGGCGGTCGGGCGGGGCAAATTCAAGCACGATCAGCAGGCCCGAAACGATGCCGGCGCCGTTGGCCACACCCATCAGCGCATAGACCGGGTCGTACCAGGCCGGCGAAGGCGCCGCCCAAGCCAGGGTGAAGGCCAGGCAGGCGGTGAGAGCCCCGACTTGCAGCACCAACTTGTTGCCAAAGCGGTCGGCTAGCAGCCCAAGCAGCAAGTTGGCTGCGGTCTGGCCGATCAGCAACTCGGCGGTGTAGAACCCCACCCGGCTGTCTGACACACCCAGGCGCTGGATGGCAGCCACGGTGACAAAGCCCGAGGCCATCCATCCCACCACCATTGCCAATCGCGCCAGCAAGAAGCGCCGATAGTTGGCGTCTTTGCGCACGATTGCAGGCAGATCGGCAAAGAACTGGCGATTGCTGCGCCGTGGGGCGACGGCGGCCTGCACCGGCTCGCGCGTCAGGGCCAGAAAGAACCAGCTGACGGTGATGCAGACGGCGGCGCCGAGAAAGAGATAGAGGAAATCATAGGGAAAAGGATGGACAGCCAGGAGACGCTGGCTGAGGAGGGCGGCCAGCGCCCCGGCGCCGGCGCCGAGAAAGAGCGAGATACCCATGAACCGCCCCCGCCGCTGCACCGGGAAACAGCGTGCGATCAACTCCTGCCATGAAGTGGCCACCGCCCCTGCCCCCAGCCCATGCCAGGCATAGCCGAAAAGGAACAAGAACAACGCCAACGAATGGGAGGTGAGCGCGGCCGGGGCCGAGAGGACGATGACCCACATCGGCAGACGCTCGGTGAAGAAACCCAGGTTCACCACCACCGGCTTTTTGCGCGACAACCTTTCCAGCATGTTGGCGGTGAAGAGCTGGGGCAGAAACCAGCCGCCCTGAGCGATCATTGCCGCCAGGCCAATGAAGAGCGGGTTGGGGGTCAGCTTGCTGATGAACAGAGGCACGATGGTGGTGGACGAGATAAAGCTCAGCCCCATCCAGAAGTTCATCCCATCCAGCAAATTGACGACGAAGTTCCAGCGGTAATGCCGGCTGATTTCGGCGGCGACCTCGGCTTCCGAGCGCGGTGCAACCGGTGGTTCCAGTCGCAACAGCCTTCCCACTGCCCGGCGTGTCAACGATCTCATAGCGCCCGTTTGCATCTATGCCTGCTCGTTAGCACCTCGCGTCTCACGTTTGGGAGCGCCAGGTTGATTCGTACAGGAATTTCGGGGCGCTCTCAATTGTCGCGCAGTGTTGCTTGGGGCGGCAGCACGGCCAGGAAATCGTGCTCGAAACGGCGGCCGTAATCGGCCAGCAGCTGGCTGACCCGCTCTGGGTCGGGCGCGGCCACCAGCAGGCCGGCGTGGTTCAGTTTTTGCAGGCGCCAAACGATCTCGGCGTCCTGATAGGCAGAGAGGTCGGGCCAATCCTGCCGCGAGAGACAGGTGATCAGCCCGGCGTAGTCGTGGCGGGTGGGCGGAAGGATGTACTCCTCGCCGCGGGCGTGCGCCACCTCCAGCCGCGCCCATTCGGCCCAGGGATTGATGCCTGCGGCCGCCTCGACCATGCGGTCGATGTTGGCGCCGCCAACGCGCGCCGCCAGTTCCAAAAAGTAGAAACGGCCGTCGGCCTCGGCGCGGATGAATTCGGCGTGTGTCACCCCTCGCACCATGCCCATGGCCTGGATGACCTCGCGATTGAGCGCCGCCAGCAGTTGCTCCTCGGTCTCGTCGCGGGGCAGGGTGCGAGACATAAAAATACCGCCTTCGTGCATCACGCTCATCGGCGGGCGGGCGTATTGATGCGCAATGGAGAAGACAACTTCGCGCTCGGAGATGATCGAATCGACATGATAGACGCCGCCGGGCAGGAAATGCTCCAACACGTAGTACGATTGTTTGTCGCCCAGGACATCCAGCGTGCGCCACAGTTCTTCGCTCGAGTAGATCTTTTTGATCCCCACCGACCCGGCTTCGGAACGGGGTTTCAGCACCCAGGGCGGGGGAACCCGTTCCATATACTCGCGCAGGTGGTCGTAATTGAGGACATGAACGAAGTCGGGCACAGGGATGCCTTGCTCGTGCGCCTGCATGCGCATGGCCAATTTGTCGCGGAAATAGCGAACGGTGGTCTCGCCCATGCCGGGGATGCGCAGGTGTTCGCGCAGGTGGGCGGCGGTCTCGACATCGAAATCATCCAGGGCAACGATGCGGTCGATGCGCCGGTCGCGGGCCAGGTAGCTGACGCCGTGCACCAGGTCGGGGCCGACGTTGAGGTGGGGCATGAGGAACCGTTCGTCGATGCTATCCAGCGGCCAGGGTTCATCGGCCAGCTTTTCGCGCGTCAGCAGGAGGACGCGCGCCCCCAGCTGTTTGCAGGTCTCCAGAAAGCGACCGCCCTTGAAGTAGCTGGCAAGGCAGAGGATGGTGGTGGGATGCTCGGCAGGCATGGGCGGCGCTCCTGGTGGGGTGAGGGGGGAATCAGGACGGGCAACGATGAAGCAAGGCGACGCGCCGGCGCGCTCCCCGTTTGTCCCGACAGTTCACACGCGGGCGCTGGTAGAATGGCCGACGGTGAGGATTATAGAGGCGGGACGGCTTTGACCGCAACAAGCGCCCGGATCAGTTTACTTTTGCCTGCCCATCGGCTAGAATGCTTTGCTGCCATGAGGCCGTCGCCTCGCACCTCCTCGACGAGGAAGGGCAAGTCCGGCGGGATCGCATCTCTGTTCTGTTCTCATCTGCTGCCACCGCCGGCCTCGCGCCACCTGCTCTCGCCATGCCCACCCCCTATCAACAGGCCCTGGAGGCCATCTACCGCTATATCGACTACAGCCGCACCCGGCAGGCGCCGCCCTATTCGGCCGAAGTCTACAATTTGGAGAGGATGAGCGCCTTGTGCGCCCGCCTGGGCAACCCCCAGAACAGCTTGCAGGTCGTGCATATCGCCGGCAGCAAAGGCAAAGGCTCGACCGCCGCCATGACCGCCGCCATCCTCCAGGCCGCCGGTTTTCGCACCGGACTTTACACTTCGCCGCACCTTCACAGCTTCCGCGAACGCATCCGGCTGGGTGGCGAACTCATCCCACAACACCGCCTGGTAGACTTGTGGGAGCAGATCCGGCCCCATGCCGAGGCTCTACACCAGGCCACGGCCTTCGAGATCATCACCGCCCTGGCTTTTCTCTACTTTCAGCAAGAGCAGGTCGATTGGGCTGTGATCGAGGTAGGGTTGGGGGGACGGTTGGATGCCACCAACGTCGTCCGGCCCCGCCTCTGCGCCATCACCCCGCTCAGCTTCGAGCACACCGAATTGCTTGGCGACACCCTGAGTTTGATTGCAGCAGAAAAGGCTGGCATCATCAAGCCTGGCGCGCCGGTGGTCTGTGGGCCGCAGGAGCCAGAAGCGCTGGCGGTGATCGTCCAGCGAGCAGGCGAGCAGGGCGCGCCCCTGACCACGGCCGATGCCATCGACGGTGATTGGCGGTGGGTGGTGCATACCGCCGCCGCCGATGGGCTCCTGCTCGACATCTCTGGCCCTGACGCCGATTTTCGCCAACTGTGGGTCGGGCTGGCCGGTCGCCATCAGGCGGCCAACTCCACCGTGGCCGTCGCCCTGGCGCACGAGCTAAAGAGGCAGGGCGAGGGAGTGGACGAAGCCGCCATCCGCCAGGGCCTGGCCGCCGTCTATTGGCCCGGCCGCCTGGAGCGCCTGTACCAGAACCCTTACCTTGTCGTCGATAGCGCCCACAACCGGCACAGCGCCGAACAGATCGAAGCTGCGCTTGCCCTCTTCCCACATCAGCGCCTGCTCCTCATCTTTGGCGCTTCCGCCGATAAAGACATCAAAGGCATGTTGGAAGTACTCGGCTCGCATGCGGCCGTCATCATCATCACTCGCAGCTACCACCCGCGTGCCGCTGACCCCCTCCGCCTGGCCGACCTGACGAGCCAGACCGTCCCCGGCATCCCGATTCAGATCACTGATTCGGCCCACGAGGCCCTCGATCTGGCCGTGGCGCTCCACACACCTGGCGACCTCATCCTCGGCGTTGGCTCGATCTTCGTCGTCGCCGACCTGCGCGCAGCCTGGAGCGAACGCCATCCCGAAGCCTTTGCCGCCGCTGATTGGGTTCATTTCTCGGAACCGATCGATGGCTCTTTCACACCCATGCGGTAGAAAGAGAACAAGTAGACAGGTAGACAGGTAAACCGGGAGACCGGGAAACCGGAAAACCAGTTGCGACCTGCGACCTGCCATCTGGGGGGGGGGGGGGGGGGGGGGGGGGGGGGGGGGGGGGGGGGGGGGGGGGGG
>CAYWPZ010000044.1:0-22799 GCA_964460135.1 uncultured Caldilineales bacterium
CTCCTCACCTTCTCCTCCCTTCTCCCCCCTCCTTCCTCCTCCCTACCCCCTACCAATGCCCCCCAAACCCGTCAACTGCCGCTATTTCTACGGCGACTACCACCGCGGCAAAGACTATGAAGAATGTCGCCTGATCAAACGCAACCCTGACTCGCGCCCCTGGCGCCGCGCCCTCTGTACTTCCTGTCCTGTCCCCGATCTTCTGCAAAACACCACCTGCCGCGAGATTGCTCTCGAAGCCAGCGTCGTCCGGCGGTGGGGCCTGCTCGATCGAGTCGAGGTCTATGCCGTCTGCGCCCGCCACCTGATCGAGTTGGACGACCCCCGGCATTGTCCCCGGTGTGAGGCCGAGGGCTAAGCTGACGCTGTAACTCAGCCCGGCGCGGCGTCGAAGCCATACTGCGCCCACCGCCGGCTGACTCGTTCTCTGATTTCGGCGCTCATGGCGATGGGGGTGGGCCAACCGCGGGTATAGCCTTCTTCGGGCAATTTGCGGGTGGCGTCGATGCCGATTTTGCCGCCAAAGGCGAAGTTGTGGCTGCCGTGGTCGAGGGCGTCGACGGGGCCATCCTGTATGATGACATCACGGCCCCAATCGACATTGCCGAACATGTGAAAAAGAGCCTCGGCTTCGTTCTGAACATCCACTTCGGCGTCGAAGATGACGATGCACTTGGTCAGCATCATCAGCCCCAGCCCCCAAAGCCCGTTGATGACCTTGCGGGCGTGGCCGGGGAAGCGTTTCTTGATCGAGACGAAGATGAGGTTGTGGAAGACGCCCGCCGCCGGCATATTGACATCCATGATCTCACCCTGGAAGAGTCTCATCAGCGGCAAGAACAGGCGCTCGGTGGCCTTGCCCATCCAATAATCCTCCATCGGCGGCTTGCCGACGATGGTGGTGGGGTAGATGGGCTGCCGGCGGTGGGTGATGGCGGTGATGTGGAGGACGGGATAGGGCGCGGGAGGGGTGTAGAAGCCGGTGTGGTCGCCAAAGGGACCTTCCAGCCGGCTTTCGGCGGGATCGACGAAACCTTCGATCACGATCTCGGCCTGGGCGGGGACCTCGAGCGGCTGGCTGACGCAGCGCACCAGCTCCACCGGCTTGCCCCGCAGCCAGCCGGCCAGCAGGAATTCGTCGATGCCGGGCGGCAGAGGGGCGCTGCCCGACCACATCACGGCCGGGTCGCCGCCAAGGCTGATGGCGACGGGTAGGGGCGAGGAGGGCGAGGAGACCTCGCCCCTACGGGTTTCACGGGCCATGCGTTCGTGCTCGGCCCCGCCCTTGTGCAATTGCCAGTGCATACCCACCGTGCGCTCGTCATAGACCTGCACCCGGTACATGCCCACATTGCGCACGTTTGTCGCCGGGTCGCGGGTGATGACGGTGGTCATGGTGATGTAGGGGCCGCCGTCTTGGGGCCAACAGGTGAGGATGGGGATGCCGGACAGGGTGGCGTCGGCGCCGGTCTTGACCACTTCTTGCACCGGGGCTTTGCCGACGATGTTGGGTTTGAGGCCGATGCTGCGCAAGGCGCCCACCAGGTCGCCGGCGCGGCCCAGGGCGGGGCCAAAGCCCTGCGGCAGCTTGAGATCGATCAGCTTGGCCAGGTTGTCGCGCAGGTCATCCAGTTCTTCCACGCCGAGCGCCCAAGCCATGCGGCGCCGGTTGCCCAGAGCGTTGATCAACACCGGCATATCCGCGCCTTTGACGCGTTCGAACAGTAGGGCCTGGTTTTGCTCGGCCGGGCCTTTGCTCACCCGGTCGGTGATCTCGGTGATCTCCAGGTGCGGATCGACCGGGACGGGGATGCGGCGCCGTTCGCCGGCCTTTTCCAGGCGTTCGATGAAGTGATGGAGGTCGCGGTAGGGCATGGTGGGAGGCGGGGGGCGGGAGGTGGGTGCGAATCGCACCCTGAGGATGCTAAACGGACTTGAAGGCTTTGATAAGCCCGCTGTAACAGCGCTTGGCTGCGAGCGTATCGATCAACTATACTCCATGACTGCTCACAAGCTCAATTCGCCCCCAAACCGAAGACAAACCGACCTCAATCTCCAATCTCCAGTCCCCAATCCCCACCCATGTCCCATCCCCTCGCCGGCAAGCCCGCCCCTCGCCACCTGCTGATCAACACCCCGCGACTGGTCTCGGCCTACTACACGCGCCACCCCGACCCCGCCGACCCGGCCCAGCAGGTTGCCTTTGGCACCTCCGGCCATCGCGGCGTCTCCGAGCAGAACAGCTTCAACGAGGACCACATCCTGGCAATCAGCCAGGCCATCTGCGAATACCGGCGAGCCGAGGGCATTGCGGGGCCGCTGTTCATCGGCATGGACACGCACGCCCTTTCCGAGCCGGCCCAGGTCTCGGCCATCGAGGTCTTCGCCGCCAACGGGGTCGAGGTCAGATACCAGGCCGGGTTCGGCTATACCCCCACCCCCGTCATTTCCCACGCCATCCTCACCCACAACCGGGGCCGGGCGCCGGCTCGGGCCGATGGCGTCGTCATCACCCCATCGCACAACCCACCTACCGATGGCGGCTTCAAATACAACCTGCCCTCCGGCGGCCCCGCCGACACCGGCGCGACCCAATGGATTCAGGATCGGGCCAATCAACTGCTGGCCGATGGTCTGGCCGGGGTGAAGCGGACACCCTGGGAGCAAGCCATCCGCACGGAAAGAGTACAAGCGCACGACTTTGTGGCAGCCTACGTGGCTGATTTGGGCAGCGTCATCGACATGGAAGCCATCCGTTCGGCCGGGCTGAAGATCGGGGCCGACCCGATGGGCGGGGCCAGCCTGGCCTATTGGGCGCCCATCGCCGAACGTTTCGGGCTGAACATCGAGGTTGTCAACCCCATCATCGACCCGACCTTTGGGTTCATGACTGTGGACAAGGACGGCAAGATTCGCATGGATTGCTCGTCGCCGCAGGCCATGGCCAGTCTGATCGGCCTCAAGGACCGCTTCGATGTCGCCTTTGGCAACGACCCCGATAGCGACCGCCACGGCATCGTCGTCCCCAGCGTCGGGCTGCTGAACCCCAACCACTATCTGGCCGTAGCCATCTGGTATCTGTTCCAGAACCGGCCGGGCTGGGGTAGCGATGCAGCCGTGGGCAAGACACTGGTCTCGAGCTCGATGATCGACCGCGTGGCGGCTTTTGTCGGCCGCCGCCTGGCCGAAGTCCCGGTCGGCTTCAAGTGGTTTGTGGAGGGCCTGGTGGATGGCTCCTACGGTTTCGGCGGCGAGGAAAGCGCCGGGGCCAGCTTCCTCCGTCGCGACGGCGCGGCCTGGACGACCGACAAAGACGGCATTCTCCTTGACCTGCTGGCAGCCGAGATCACCGCCGCAACGGGCAAAGACCCCGGCGAGCACTATCGCCGGCTGGAAGCGATGTTTGGCAGCCCGGTCTACGAGCGCATGGACGCGCCCGCCGACCGCCGGCAGAAGGCCATCCTGGCGACCCTCTCGCCCGAACTGGTGACTGCCACCGCGCTGGCCGGGGAAGCGATCACGGCCAAACTGACGCGTGCGCCCGGCAACAACGCCGCCATCGGCGGGCTGAAGGTGACGACGGCCAACGGCTGGTTCGCGGCCCGGCCCTCTGGCACCGAGGACGTGTACAAGATCTACGCCGAGAGCTTTCTCGGCCCCGACCACCTGCGCCGCATCCAGGCCGAAGCGCAGGCGATGGTGGGGGCGGCCTTTGCCGCAGCTGGGGTGCGGTGAGGCCTTTTGCTGGGGTGATGTTGGGTTGTGGATGGCAACAATACGCACAGACGTTCTAACAAGTCGCCGCCGGCGTTACCCGATCCTGGTCGCTATGTGCTATAATGAGGCCTATGCCACAAGCCTCTGCCGCCGCCAGCAAGCCGCTTGGCGTCATCGACGCCCTCCAGCGCGGGTTCAATCTCATCAATCGCCATCTGTGGCTCCTGCTGCCGCCGTTGGTGGTGGACATCTTCCTGTGGCGTGGCCCCAGGTTGTCGATCGCGCCGCTGATCGACCGTCAATTCGACCTGCTGGCGCAACAAGCGGCCTCGGCGGTTTCGATGCCGGCCGAAGCCACGGCCATGCTCGAAGGCTTGCGCCAGTCGTTGCTGAGTTTCAACCTCTTTTCCTTGCTGGCCGGTATCATCACCACTTTGCCGTCCTATCTGTCGCGGCTCGATGCCGCTGCCGGTCTGGGCGAGGTTGGAACGGTGATGCTGGTGGCAGATGCACGGACGGCGTCGCTCTATGCGGCGATGCTGATCCCCATCGGCCTGCTCATTGGCAGCCTGTGGCTGGCCCTGATGGTGCGTTCGTTGAGCGCCGAAGCGGACGAGGCTGGGTCGGGCGGTGGCAAGACCACGCCGGCGGCCGGGGCTGAAAACGCCGCAGCCGAGCGGCAGAGTTGGGGGCAGACAATGCGGCGGATGGGCTGGACATGGCTCAACCTGAGTCTGTATCTGGCGGCATTGTTTGCGGTCACCTTTGTCGCCGCCTTCTTGTTTGTCATCGTCATGGCCGTGTTGGTGGCGGTGGCGGGGGCCAATGGCGTCGCTTTGGCCAGCGTGGCCTGGCTGATTTTCGTCTGGGCGGTGTTGTGGGTGGGCATCGGCCTTAGTTTCGTCGTCAGTGCCATTGTGTTGGATGGCGTCAATGTGGCGCGGGCGGCCTGGCGCAGCTTCAACGTCGTCGGACGTAACCTGACGGCGACAATCGGTCTCCTCATCCTTTCTTTCGTCCTGACCGAAGGCTTTGCCCGCATCTGGCTGTTGCTCAGCGGCAACAGTTGGGGCGTGCCCATCGGTATGGTCGGCTATGCCTACATCGGCGCCGCCCTCACCGCCGCCACCCTGTTCTTCTATCGCGCCCGCTACCAACACTGGCAACGGGCCCGCTCGGCCGTGAGCAGCGCCCGCCGGACGAGCGCCGATGAGTTCCCCACCCAGCAGTAGCGGCGATGAGCATCTACCGCGCCGAATCGTTGTCCATCGGGCAAGTGGTGCGCGATGCTGCCGTCTTCGACCCCAAGCGATGGCTGATGGACGCGCAGCAGGCTGATTCCTTGCCCCAGGCGGTGGCCGATCTGTTCCGGCTTCTGTACGAACGCCGGATCGACTACGTGCTGGTGGGCGGTGTGGCCATGTTGCAGTACATCGAAGGCCGCAACACCCAGGATATCGATTTGGTCATGGCTCTGGCTTCGCTTCAGCGCCTGCCCGAGATCGTAGTCGAACACCAGGACGCCGATTTCGCCCGTGGTCGCTTTGGCAATTTGCGCATCGACATCCTGCTGACCCGTAACCCGCTTTTTCGCAAGGTGCAGCGTCGTTTTTCCAGCAGTCGCCGCTTTGCCGAGCAAGACATCCGTTGCGCCACAGCCGAAGGCTTGCTGCTGCTCAAGCTTTATGCGCTGCCCTCGCTCTACCGTCAGGGCCAGTTCAGCCGCGTGAGTATCTACGAGACCGACATCGCCACCCTGATGCACGACTATGGCCCAGACATGGAAACCATCTTGGCCGAGTTGACCGATCACTTGCCAGCCTCCGATCTCGCGGCTGTGCGTGAGATTGTCGTTGAAATCAATGCTCGCATCACCCGATTCACTGCCTATCAACCCCAAACATCTTCCGAGGCAATTCCGTGACTAAGAACAACAGCAACAACACCCCCGCCACCTACACCGAAGACCAGATTCAGGTGCTCGAAGGTCTGGAGGCCGTGCGCCGCCGCCCCGGCATGTACATCGGCGGCACCGACCAGAAGGCCCTTCATCATATGGTCTACGAGGTGGTGGATAACTCGGTGGATGAGGCCATGGCCGGGCGTTGCGACCGTATTCGCATCACCCTGCACAAGGATTCGAGCGTCTCGGTCGAGGACAACGGCGCCGGCATCCCCGTCGGCATCCAGAAACAAACCGGGCTGCCAGCGCTGACGGTGGTGATGACCAAACTCCATGCCGGCGGCAAGTTCGGCGATGGCGGCTACAAGGTCTCTGGCGGTCTGCACGGGGTGGGTGTGAGCGCGGTCAATGGGCTGAGCACGTGGATGGAGACGACGGTCAAGCGCGATGGCAAGGTCTATCGCCAGCGTTTCGAGCAGGGCAAGCCGACGACAGGGGTGGAGACGATCGGCTCCACCGCCCCCGCCGACACCGGCACCAGCCAGCGTTTTCTCTACGACGCCACCATCTTCGATCAGGAGGTCGAGTATCGCTTCGACACCCTGGTGCAGCGGCTGCGCGAGATGGCTTTTCTCAATCGCGGACTGCGGATCTCCCTCTGCGATGAGCGCGAGGCCGACGCCAAAGAGATGAGTTTCTATTTCGAGGGCGGGGTGGCGTCGTTCGTCCGTTATCTGACCAAGAACCGGGCGCCGCTGCACCCGCCGGTGTATGTGCAGCGGGTGTACGAGACCACCAGCATCGAGGCGGCCATCCAATACACCGAAGGCTATGCGGAATCGGTGTTCTCGTTTGCCAACACGATCAATACGCCTGACGGCGGCACCCATTTGACCGGGTTGCGCGGGGCGGTCACGCGCTGCATCAACGACTATGCCCGCAAACAAGGGATCCTGAAAGAGAAGGACGCCAATTTCAGCGGCGAGGACACCCGCGAGGGCCTGACGGCAATCGTTAGCGTCAAGCTGGTCGATCCGCAGTTCGAGAGCCAGACGAAGGTGAAGCTGCTGAACAACGAGGTGCGCAATCAGGTCGAATCGGCGGTGGTGGAGGCTTTTGGCGAGTGGCTGGAAACGAACCCGCGCGACGCCAAGAAGATCATCGAGAAGTGCAACACCAGCGCCCGCGCCCGCGCCGCCGCCCGCCAGGCCCGCGACCTGGTCTTCCGCAAGAGCGCCCTGGAGAGCATGACCCTGCCCGGAAAGCTGGCCGACTGCACCGAGCGCGACGCCGCCAAAGCCGAACTGTACATCGTCGAGGGCGACAGCGCCGGCGGCAGCGCCAAACAGGGCCGCGACCGCCGTTTCCAGGCCATTCTGCCTCTGCGCGGCAAGATCCTGAATGTGGAAAAGGCGCGTTTGGACAAAGCTCTGGGCAATAGAGAGATTCAGGCGTTGATCACGGCCCTAGGCACTGGGATTGGTGATCAATTCAACTTGGAGAATTTGCGCTATCATCGCGTCTTGTTGATGAGCGTCGATGCCGACGAGATGACCGTGGTGCAACAC
Source organism: uncultured Caldilineales bacterium (assembly GCA_964460135.1). Lineage (GTDB taxonomy): Bacteria > Chloroflexota > Anaerolineae > J102 > J102 > SSF26. The sequence continues at coordinate 7,189 of CAYWPZ010000044.1, forward strand.
GCCAACGGCGCCGTTCAGACTGTGCGCGTGGGGCCGTTCATCGACATGCTGCTGGCGATGGCAGAGGACCCAGGCAACTACCGCATACTGTGCTTCGATCCGCAGTCGGGAGAGGTTCGCTTCAAGCCGATCAAGAGCGTGATCCGGCATGACCATGGCGGGCCGATGTACGAGATCGAGACGCGATACGGCCGTAGCATCCGCGTCACCGGAGCGCATAGCGTCTTTGTGGCCGATGAAAACGGCCGCCCGGTGCTCAAGCGCGGCGACCAGGTCAAGGTCGGCGACATCCTGGCCGCTCCCGCCCGGCTGCCCTTGCCGGCCGCGACCGCTCCCGCCCGGCTCGACCTGCTCGGCGCTTTTGTCTCACTTGGCGACCAGGCAGCAGGCGAGAAGGTGCGCCGGGAGATCGTAGCGCGCGGTGCAGGCGTCGAGTCGTGGTACAAGGCGCGCGTGCGAACAGAACACGCTCAGAATGCGTTCATGGTCGAGCCACGCGTTCGCATTCCTCTGGTCATCGGCGAAACACTCAAAGAACAGCGCCGGTCGCTCGGCCTGAGCCAACAAGCCATCTGCAGGGCGGTGGGTATCCGCCAGCCGGTTACTTACTATGCCTGGGAACGGGGGGATCAGCGACCGACGCTCAGTCATTTCACGCGTTATGTCGAGACCTTGCAACTGAACCCTGAAGACCTGTGGCCCCAAGTCGAGATCGGCGCCAGCAAGTTGGACGCCGCTTGGGCTAGCCAATACCGGGGCGCTGCCGCCAATCGCGTGCGCACCTATGTCTCGCTCGACCAGCTGACGCCGAAAGACATCAATCGGCTTGGCGATGAAGTAGTCCTGACCCCGCGTTACTATGCGCATCGGCCTATCCCTCGTTATCTGCCGGTCGATGAGCATCTCATGTTCCTGCTCGGCTTCTTCGTGGCCGAAGGCTCGATCAGCCCGCGCAACGGCGTTCGTTTTGCCATCGGCAAACGTAACCAGACTCTCGTCCCTGAGCTGCAAGAAGCCATTCGCAAGGTCTTTGGCTTGGATCCGGTTTTTTATGAGACCGCGGATCGGGTCAGCGAGCTGCGAGTGCTGAACCGGGTCATCGCCAGCGCCTTCCAGGTTCTGTTCGGCTTTGAACAGAGCAGCGCCCCTCGCAAGCATATCCCCGATTTGGTTTTCAATGTCGAACCCAAGCTGCAGTTGGCCTTCTTGCGTGGCTATTTCCTGGGTGATGGCACGATTGGCAAGGAGCGAGTGAGCTTCACCACGACCTCTGACACGCTGGCCAACCAACTGGCCTATCTTTTGTTGATGCAGGGCATCAGCGCCCACATTGCCCGGCATGAACCCAGCGGCCAGGCGTCGGGCCTCATCCGCGGCGCTCCCGTCATCACCCGACACCCGTCCTACACCGTGGCAGTGCTCGACCGTTCGGCCCTGCGCCGGTTGGAAGTCGTGTGGCGCGATCATGAGCGCGCCCCCGAACTGAGGGCGCGACTCGACCGCTCGCCCGCCCCTACCGCAGCTCGCGTGAAATCGCTGGTGGGAGATTTGGTAGGTCTGCCGGTGCGCGCAGTTCGCGAAGTGGAGGTCGCCAATCGCAAAGTGTACGACTTTTCCGTTGCCGGCGACGAGACATTTATCTGCGGCTTTGGGGGTGTCTGCGCCCATAATACCGATGCCGATGTGGACGGATCGCACATCCGCACGCTTTTGCTGACGTTCTTCTTCCGCTACATGGAACCACTCATTTCCAGCGGACATCTCTATATCGCCCAACCGCCGCTTTATCTGGTATCGGCGGGAAAAGACAAGTATTATGCTTATACTGACGCCGAGAAGGATGCACTGCTGGCCCGCCTGGGCGAGAAGAAAGCCGGCGTGCAGCGCTACAAGGGCCTGGGCGAGATGAACCCCGAACAGCTGTGGGAGACGACCATGAACCCGGAGAAGCGGACGGTGCTCAAGGTCTCGATCGAGGACGCCGCCGCCACCGACCGCACCTTCGACATGCTCATGGGCGATGAAGTGGCCCCCCGCCGCCGCTTCATCACCACGCACGCGGCCGAGGTGAGGAACCTGGACGTGTAGAGCCGGCTACACCGCCAGCCTGAGCAGGGTCTCGTTGCCGGATTCGTGGACGAAGTCCCAGAACCCCTGCCGGGCTAGGCTGGCCGGCTGGCCGGTGTGATAGGCCATGTAGATCGGTCGGCGCAGGTCGAGGCCCTCGACGGCCACCTCGCGGATGCGGCCCAGTTCTGCGCCCCGCCGCGCGGCCAGCCTCGAGACGAAAGCCACGCCGATGCCCTCTTCCACCGCCATCTCGATGGCTTCGGCGTTGCCGAGTTCGAGGGCGATGTCGAGCTGCTCCAGGCTGATGCCGTGTCGAGCCAGACCTGCTTGCACCACCTGGCGGGTGCCTGAGGTGGGTTCGCGCACGATATGGGGAACCGAGAGCAGTTCCTCGGCGCGGATGGCGTCGCGTTCGGCCCAGGGGTGGTCGGCGCGGACGATCAGCGTCACGCGGTCGATGAAGAAATCCTGGTAGACCAGGTCACGGTGGGGCAATTGGCTGCTGCTGACGGCCAGCTGGACGCGCCCCTCCGAGACTTTCTCTAGGGCCGACCGTTGGCTGGTAACTTCGACGCTAATGCGCACGCGCGGGTGCAACGCCCGAAAACGCGCCGCCAGGCGGGGGAGAATGTATTTGCCCGAAGTCGTGCTGCAGGCGATGCGGAGGTCGCCCACCACCTGCCCGCCCAACGACTGCACCGTTTCTTCGATTTGGGTCGAGAGCGCCAGCAGGTCGCGGGCAAGCGGCGTCAGCACATGCCCGGCCTCGGTCAGGCGGATGGAGCGGCCCAGACGATGGAAGAGCGGCGTTCCCAGGCGTTGTTCCAGGGCCTGGATGTGTTGGCTCACGGCCGGTTGCGTGAGATGGAGACGGCGGGCGGCGGTGGAGAAGTTCTCGGTTTCGGCCGCGGCCAGGAAGACCTGGAGTTCGTAGACTTCGATCATGGCGGGAGGAGGGAGCGGGGTCATTAGCGAAAGTTGGCGCAATCGATTCCAACTTATTATAAGCGAAATTAATGTAACCACTTGATTTCGATAAGTAATTTAATATACTGTTAAGGAAAGCAGCTGCCCAGAAAACGATTTTGGCCCAAGCGGCCGGCCGGGCGCCGCCTGCACAATCCTTTCATTTCACCGAGGAGGTCGAAAATCAAGATGAAACGCCTGTCTCTTTGGGTCGGGCTACTGACGCTGTTGGGCTTGATGGCCGCCGGCGTCGCCTGGGCCGACCCACCCCCCGCGCATCAAGCCATTCAACAGTATAATGGCCCCCAGACCTGCGCCATGTGCCACCCCGCCAAACCGGCGGAGGTGGCGCGCTCGGCCCACTACCAGCAAAGCGCTGCCGCCGGGCCGAACGTCCCCGGCATGCAAGGCCAAAAAGTGGGCATGTTGGAAGGCTACTGAACGCCTCCGGCTTCGGTGGCGCGGATCAACTGGCTGGGCATCCTTCAGCCCACCAGTAATCCGGCGCTGCCGGCGCAGCCAGGTGGTTGCGCCCAGTGTCATCCGGGTCTGGGCAAGAAACCCAACCCCGTCGATCAACTGACCCAGGACGACTACAATAACGTCGATTGTCTTATCTGCCATTCACCTGCCTACACGCGCACCGTCGCCGCCGACGGCGCCTCCTTCAAGATCGTCCCCGCCCCCGGCGTGGATGTGCTGGCGGCGGCCCGTAGCGCGCAGAAACCCACCAATGCCATGTGTCTGCGCTGCCACCTGAGCACAGGCGGCGGCCCCAACGCCAAGCACGGCGATGTGGCCACGCCCAACTCGGGTGATGTCCACATCACGGCCGGCAAACAGTGCATCGACTGCCATCCCACCAGCGAGCACAAGATTGCCGGCGCCGCCGATCTCAGGCTACATGAGCAGCCGGACGTGGTGGTGGCCTGCACGAACTGCCATAACCCGCAAAATCTGCACAGCGGTGAGAATGCCGCCATCCAGGGACATCTGGATCGCGTGGCCTGCCAGACCTGCCACATCCCCGCCATTGCCCGCGACCCGGCCTATCCCACCCATGTGCTCCGCGATTGGTCGCAGCCCAAGCTCCTGCCCAACGGCCTCTATGGGCCGACCAATCAGCCGGTCAGCAATCTGACGCCGACGTACTTGTGGTGGAACGGCAAGGTGACATCACCGCCGGGGCCGCTTGGCGACCTGGCCGATCCCACGGCCAAGATTATGACATGGAAGGAATGGGAGATCATCGCCCCGCGCGATGCCGTCTCGAAGACGCCGATCCCGCTCAAGGCGGGCGTCTATTCGGTGACGGGAGATGTCGGCCAGGCAGTGCAGCGAGGCGCCCAAGATAGCGGCACGCCGTACAGCGGCCAATGGGAGCCGTTCACAGAGACGGTCTACTTCTCCACCAACCATCAGGTGGCGCCGGCGGCGCAGGCGCTGCGCTGCCAGGATTGCCATAGCGCCGAAGGCCGCCTGAATTTCGCCGCACTCGGCTATCCGGGCGAGATGGCGGATTCGTTGCAGAACGGACGGGTGTATCGGGTGAGTATGCCGTTGATGAAGTAGGGGGGGATGGGTGAAAAGAATACGGCCAGGGTCTGTGTCATTAGACCCTGGCCGTAGCGCGACTATGGCACATCTGGCGAAGCGGGAGATCAGTTGCTACAATGTGCCTGCCGCCCCGATTTCCGTCAGGCGCCCCATTTGCGAAATCTCACTCCCTCGCAACGATGCACATCACCTTCTACCACGACACCGTCTGACCGTTCTGCCGCATCGGCAAGCGGCATTTGCAGCGGTCGCTGCAACACTGGCAGGGCGAAGCGATCACGGTCGAGTACCGGGTTTTTCTGCTCAACCCGACCATCCCGCCCCACGGCTACGACTTCATCCCCTATATGCAGGCCAAGTTCGGCGGGCGCATCAGTCTGCAACAGGCCTTCGACGGCCCGCGACGGCTGGGCGCAGCCGCCGACCTGGTCTTCAATATGGACAAGATCAGCAAAGCCCCCAATTCCGTCCTCTCCCACTGTCTGATCGCCCTGGCCCCGGCCGACCGCCGCGATGCCTTGATCGATGACGTCTACGCCGCCTATTTCGAGCACGGGCAGGATATCGGCGACATCGAGACTTTGCTAGGGATCGGCCAAAAGCACGGGCTGGAGGCTGAGGGGCTGCGGGCAGAGTTGGCGGGCGGGGCGGTTGAGCAGCAGGTCTTGCAAGAGGCGGAGGCGGCCTATCAGCTTGGCATCAGCGGTGTGCCGTTGTTCGTCTTCAACCATCGCTACGGCCTCAGCGGCGCCCAACCACCCGAGGTGATCCTCAACGCCCTGCGCCAGGTGACAATGCAGCCTCCCGCCGCCTGAACCGAAATCGGTTTGGAAACAGGTGCGGCGCCAATTCAGATGTTCACACCATCCGTGTGAATCCGTAAAATCCGTGTCCCAAAAAGCGAGAAGGAGCATGAAAATCGTCGTCTTTGGCGCCGCCGGCGGAACCGGGAGCGAAATCGTCAGGCAGGCGCTCGCGGCCGGGCATCAGGTTACGGCCTTTGTGCGTACTCCCGCCAAAATCAGCCTCCAGCACCCCAACCTGAGCCTATTCCAGGGCGATGCAATGGACGCCGACGCCGTGGAACGGGCCATCGCCGGGCAGGAGGCAGTCATCAGCGCCATTGGGCCGAGCCGGCCGCCCACGCCAGGGATGATGGAGACGGCAGCCAGGAACATCGTCGCCGCCATGCACAAACACGGCCTTCGTCGTCTGATTTCCACCACCGGGGCCGGGGTGCGCCACCCGCAGGACCGGCCCAAGCTATCCGACCATGTGATCATGGGCCTGCTGACGCTGCTGGCGGGCGCGGTTCTGCGCGATTCGGCCGCCAACGTAGAGGTGCTGCGCAGCAGCGGTCTGGACTGGACGATCGTCCGCTTCCCGCGGCTGACGAACGGCCCGCGCACGGGCAAGTATCGCATCGGCTATGTGGGCAAGGATTCGGGCAGCCAGCTTTCCCGCGCCGATGCGGCCGACTTTGTGCTGCGCGAGCTGGCCGAGGGCAAGTATAGTGGCCAGATGCCGGTGCTCAGCTATTGACAGCAGGCTCAGACTGGCGCCAGCAGCACCACATTGCCCGTCACCTGCCCGCTTTCGAGCAGCGCGTTGGCCTTTGCAGCCTCCAGGATGGGAAAGCGGGCGGCGATGACGGGCTTGATCTTGCCCTCTGCCAGCAGGCCGAACAAAGCGGCTCAGGTTGAATGCGCCGGTACCGTAGAGCTTGAGATGTAATTGAGGATGAGGGGGGACGACTTCCGCCGGGTCGAGCGCGGCAATGACGATAGACGGTGGACGATCAGCCCGCCTGCATGAGGGAATTCGCCATCGTCTAGCGTCCATCGTCACACCAGAAACGAAACGCATATTTTCACCGTGACCTGGGTTTAGATCGCGACCGAAGCGCGGCCGCGTGCTTTTTCGGGGTGGCGCATCTGCATCAAGGGGATGCCCACGCCATAGGTGACGAACTCCTTCTCCGGCGTTACTTCGATCAGGCAGCTATCGGCCACCATCGTCCGGTCATTTGCCATCTCGCGCAGGATCGCCCGCAGCAGATCGGGCGCGGCGTCCTGCGCGGGAAAGACGCGCGCCGTTCCGCAGAAGGTAATCGTCGCCGCCGGTATCTTGACCCACGGCATGAGCGGGATACGTTTGGCGATGGGGATCGTCACCGAAACGTGCGGGTTGGCGCCGATGTGACGGGCTTTCCACGTGGCTTTGCCGGTGGCGATGTACAACTTGTAGTCGCGCGCGACATAAACGACGCCGACCGTGCGCGCCTCATGCTCGGCTGTGACCATGCCGATGACGGCGAACAATTCTTTTTCGATGGCCTGCCAGACTTGCTCTGATGAAAGTTGGATAGGCATGTTTCCTCCTTATCCCGCCCCTGAAGCCCCGCCGCCCGAAGCCCCCGCCGCGCCTGCCGCGCCGCCGCTGCCGCTGAACGATGAGTGCGTCGACGCCATCACCGCCACGAACGCAGCACCGCCATCATCGGGCTGCAGGCCCGTGAACCAGGCCGGGATGGCAAGGCCGGTCTGCTTCTGGTATCGTTTCGCCCACGGCCCGGCCTGACCGAAACCGGCGGCATAGGGCAGATAATCGCTAAATAACTCGTCGCGCAGGAGGGATTCCCTGCCCCTGGCTACACCCTTCAGGTAGCTGCGGAAACTGCGCCAAGCAGCCGCCATCTGCTCGCCCTCGGCCGTCAAGGTCGAATAGCTGGCGGCAAAGAACAGGCCGATGAAGCCGAAGGCGAAAAGGCCCACGCCCAGCCCTACCACAATGGCGGCCATCGGCAATAGCTCCCAGGTGCGGTTGCCGGCCGCAGCCGCTCCCCAAATCAGACCCGCCACCAAGATGGCTCCGCCGACCAGCATGGCCATGACCGTCGCTGCGATCAGGCGCCGTCGCTGACGGCGGCGCTGCTCATCCACAAGTCCGGCCGCGACCATCTCGGCGTCGAGCGCTTCATTGAACTGCTTCGAGCGCGAGGCCAGGCGGCTGCCGGTCTTGGACAGATCGATCTCCTCCTCCAGCCCCGCGCGCGTGCCGAACAAGGCCTCCAGCAGGCCGCGCTGGTGGGGGAGCAGCACGGCGTCTACAGGCTGGCGGGAGAGCACGAACTTGCGCCGCCAACGGCTCGGGGCCTCATCGATGCGCAACACGCCGCCAGAGGCCAGGTCGAACAGAGCGGCCAGCGCCGGCATGGCCCCTCCCCCCAGTTTGACGGCGAGCGCCGGCGCCATTGCCGCCGGCGGCTCGGTGCGTCGCATCAGCGCTGCCGAAGCGGGGACGGCAGCGCGAGGATGTCGTCGCCAGAACCAGGTCAGCCATCCACCGCTGGCGGCAAAAGTCAACACCGCCACGCTTAACCCCAGCGGCCAGACCCGGCGGCTTTGTTCGGCGCCTTCGGCCTGGGCAATCTGCCACTGCGGCGGGGCGTCGATCAGGCTGCCAGGGGCAAAGCGCGCCTCGACGATCACATCCCGATCTTCGGCGATCTCCCTGGCCGTGATCACCACCCGACCGTCGCCCAGACCCACCTCGGCCCGCGCCCCGCGCACCCCCGGCTCGGCCAGCAGGGGCGCCGCCTGGGGATAGCTGAGGGTGATGGTCGAGGCTGCGATCTCGTAGTCGTGGTCTTCGGGGATGGCGCGCCAGATCAAGGCGTCGGCGCCCTCCACCTGGCGGATCGCGCCCTGCACCCGGTAGACGAGCGTAAAGGTGTGGGTGGAGTCGGCGCTCGGGCCAAAATGCCATGTCACCTGGAGCGGGTCCCCGGCCTGAATCTCCACCTGGTCGGGGCCGGTTCCTTGCGCCAGCGGCTTGCCGTCCATGCTTGCCTGTAGCCGGTCGATCTCATCCAACTCGGCGTAGGCCAGATCGCGGAAAACAAAGGTGAACGGCCCGCCCTCGAAGGCGAAGACAGTCGTCTCGGTCACGATCAACGAGCCGTCTGGCTGGATGGCCAGATCGACATCGTAGCGCTCGGCCTCATAGCTCTTGGCGGCCGCCGACGCGGGCAGGGCCAGGAGAAGCAGCAGGAGCAGGGCAAGAAGTTGGCGGCTGCGCGTGGGGGATTGCTTCGGCCTGCGGCCTGGCAACGACAGGACGAGATCAGCTACGATTTGGGCAGACATAGACTCACCATCGATAGGCTGTGCAGACACGACGAGCGTGCGTATCTGCGTTCACTCTAGCACATTCACACCCCCGCCGCCATGACAAGCGTCATCGTTCTCACCGATACGGCGTCCATTGTGGCGCTGGCTGAAGGCCAGATGACCCCTCAGATCTGAAACGCCGCCGCCGGCTCGATCGCTCGCACCTTGAAATCGGTTACGTAACGCTGTAAACCGGCGATCGACTTCTTCCAGGCTTCGCTGTTCAGCAAATCGCGCGCCACATCGGCGCTATCCAACAACCCACAGCCCATGATCTGCGGGCCGCAGCCCCAGGCCGTGTACCAGGCCTCGGTGAAGCGGAAGCCATACTTGTTGAGAACGACGCCGACATCCTGCACGACGTACTGATGGCAGGCCTCCTCTTTGCCGGGCTTCATGTTATAGCTGATGATCAGCTTGATGGGGTGGGCCATGAGCGCATCCTTGAGCGTGTGAGATAATCGGATATAGGCTAACGGATGGTCGTCCTGCCGTCAAGCCGGTTGGCTTCCATTTACCTGTAGCAGCCGAGAGCTTTTCCCTCTTGCCCTGGCGTGCTACACTCTCGCCCGTGCAAATCCCTCCTCCTTCCCTGCCCTCCACCGGTCTTCGCTCCCGGCTGTCAGGCCCTTCGACCTTGCTCAGGGCAGGCCCGGCTTTATTCCTGGCTCTGGCCGCCCTCATCCTCTACACCCTCACCCTTGCTCCCACCGTCGCCGGCACCGACGCCGGTGAATTGATCCTGGCCGCCCACAGTCGCGGTGTGGCCCATGCGCCCGGCTTCCCCACCTGGCTGCTGGCGGCCGGCCTGGCCGTGCGCCTGCCCGTGCGCGAACCGGCCTGGCGGCTCAACTTCTTTTCGGCCCTCATGGCTGCGGCCACGCTGGTGGGGTTGTGGTTCTGGCTGCGGCTGCTGCCGGCGCCTACCCGCGCCATGACAGTCGTGGCTGGCGGCAGGAGCAAAGGGGCGGCGCGGCGCCCGCCGCCGCCCGCCGCTCGCACTTCGTCCGGATCACTGACCGGCGCCTTATCCGACACACCGGCCCGCTCGCTGACGCTTACGCTTCTGGGGGTTTGGGCGGTGGGACGCAGTTTTTGGCCGTGGGCCACCACCACCGAGGTCTACAGCCTCAACGCTTTCCTGTTGGCCGTCTGCCTGGCCTGTCTTTTTGGCTGGAGCAGCCGCCTCCAGACGCCGGGCGAGGCTGGCGGCGGCTTCTTGTTACCCCTGGCCGCCCTGACCTATGGCCTGGCCCTGGGCGCCCACCTGGCCACCACCGCCCTGCTGGCTCCGGCCATCGCCCTCTGGCTGTTTTGGCAACGCCGTTTTCTCGGCCTGCGATTGGTTGCGCTCAGCGCCTTGGCCCTGGCGCTGGGGCTGAGCGCCTACGTCCTCCTGCCCCTGCGCGCCGCCGCCGACCCCATCCTCAATTGGGGCGACCCCGACACCCTCTCTCGTTTCTGGCGGCACATCACCGCCGCCCAATACCGCAGCAACATCAGCCTGGCCCCCGCTTCTCTCTGGGCCGAACTGCGTTTTGGCCTCTCGCTGACCTTCTGGCAATACAGCCCGCTGGCCCTGCCTTTCATCGCTTGGGGACTGTGGTGGGGGTGGAAGCAGCAACGCCGCCTGACCTTGTTCCTCTTGTTGGCGGCCGGGGCCGGGCTGGTCTACGCCATCCTCTACGCCATCGAAGACGACCAGGACGCCTACTACATCCTCCCCCACCTCCTGCTCCTCGTCCCCCTGCTATGGGGCCTGCACCTGGGCCTCAGCGCCCTTGCCCGCCGCCTGGCTCACACTCGCGCCAGCCAGACCGCCGCCATCCTCCTGCCCTGGCTTTTGCCGCTGCTGGCCCTAACCCTCAACCTGCCCCATGCCAACCGCAGCCACTACTGGTATCACCGCGACTACTTCGCCAACCTGAGCGCCGACATCGCCCCCGGCGGCGCTATCTTTACCCGCGACTGGCAGTTCTACAGCCCCAGCCTCTACTTTCAGCGCGTGGTGGGCGAACGACCCGACCTGCGGGTGATCGACGTGGAACTGATGCGCCGCGACTGGTATCTGAACGCCCTCGAACGCTGGTTTCCCGACTTGACGACCCCTGCCCGCGTCCAGCTTGCAGCCTATCGCCAACAACGCAACGCCTGGGAACAGAACCCCAGTCAGTTCGAATCGAACCCAACCCGCGTCACATCCCTCCAGAACGCCTACATCGCCGCCATCAACGCCCTCATTGCCGCCGCCGAAACCCAGCCTGGCGGCGCCTGGCTAGGCCCCGACATGGAGCAAGGCATCGGCGCCGGCTACGACTGGACACCCATTGGCCTCAGCTTCCGTCTGGATGCGCCCACAACCCAGGCCGAGTCGCTCCCGGCTCCTACCTGGAACCTGGAGAACCTGGTCGGGCAGTGGCAACGCCTCCCCGATGACCCCGCCCGTAAAGTCGCCCAAGCCCACGCCCTCATGCTGGCCAATCGCGCCCTCTACCTGGCCCGCGCCGGCGACCAATCCGGCGCCAACGCCGCCCTGCACCTGGCCGAACAGATCGCCCCCGAAAATCGTCCATGATCCCCCTGCGCCTGCTTTTCGTCACCGGCGAATATCCGCCCATGCAGGGCGGCGTGGCCGACTACACCCGCGCCCTGAGTCTGGCCCTGGCTGCTCGCGGCCACGAGATCGCCGTACTCACCTCGGCCCAGGCCCAGCCCGCGCCCGCCGACCACACCCTCGCCCTCTTTCCGCTGGTCGAAAACTGGGGCTGGGGCTGCTGGCAGGACCTCGACGCCATCCTTCGGGCCTGGCAGCCGCACCTCGTCCACATCCAATACCAAACCGCCGCCTACGCCCTGCGTCCGGCCATCAACCTCTGGCCCTGGCGCCCCTGGCGGCCATCCCCCATCCCCACCGCCGTCACCTTCCACGACCTGCGCCTCCCCTACCTCTTCCCCAAAGCCCATCTCGTCCGGCGCTGGGTGACGCAGACCCTGGCCCGCAGCTGCACCCTGGTCGTCGCCACCAACCCCGAAGACACAGCCGCCCTCCGCCCCCTTCGTCCCGACCTGCTCGAAATCCCCATCGGCAGCAACATCCCCTGCATCCCGCCCGCCGATTTCGACCGCGCCGCCTGGCGCGCCCGTCTGGGGCTTGGCCCCAACGCCACCCTTCTCTGCTACTTCGGCTTCCTCAACGCCAGCAAAGGCGGTGAACTGTTGATACAGACGCTGGCGCAACTGGCCGATGCAGGCCGCCCTGCCCACCTGCTCATGATCGGCGGCCAGGTCGGCGCCTCTGACCCCACCAACCAGGACTATCTCCAACGGGTGCGGGCCAGCATCGAGGCGCTGGGGCTGATCGACTGCGTCCACTGGACCGGCCACCTCCCCCCGGCTCAAGTCTCCGCCGCCTTCCTCGCCTCTGACATCTGCCTCTTGCCCTACCAGGATGGCGTCTCCTATCGCCGCGGCAGCTTCATGGCCGCCCTTGCCCACGGTCTGCCCATCGTCACCACCCCGCCCGCCGTCCCCTACCCCCACCTGCGCGACGGCGAGACTGTCCTCCTGGCCCCCGCCCAGGCCCCCGCCCTTGCCGGCGCCGTCCTCCGCCTGCTGGCCGACCCTGCCCTCGCCCAGCGCCTGAGAGAGAACGCCGACCGGCTGGCGCGCGCCTTCGCCTGGGAACACATCGCCGCTCGCAGCGACGAAGCCTATCAGTCAATCGTTCAGAAATGGGAGCGCAACGCCTGATGGAGCCCTCCTTGCCTGGTCCCTTCCGGCCATCCACCCGGCGGAACTGGGGCCTTGTCATCCTCCTCGTCATCTTTGCCGCCGTCGGGTTGGCCTACTCCGTGGTCACGCCCCTGTTCGAGGCCCCCGACGAAGACCACCATTTCTTCTATGTCAAGCACCTGGCCGACGGCCTGGGGCTGCCCGTACTCGACCCGGCCAACCCCGGCCCCTGGGCGCAAGAAGGCGGCCAGCCGCCGCTCTACTACGCCCTGGGCGCCCTCATCATCCGCGGCCTTGCCACGGACGGCGTCGAGACCGCCCTCAAAGCCAACCCGCACGCCAACCTGGGCGACCCGCTGCAACCAGGCAACAAAAACCGCTGGCTCCACCCAGCCAGCCAGGGTTGGCCGTGGCGCGATTGGGTGTGGGCAGCCCATCTTCTGCGCTTTGGCTCGCTCTTGCTCGGGCTGGGTTCGGTCTATCTCGTCCATCGTCTGGCCGCGCTCCTATTCCCCGGCCGGCCGTGGCTCAGCTTGGCTGCGGCCGGGCTGTTGGCCTTTCTGCCGCAATTCATCTTTATCAGCGCCAGCATCAGCAACGACAACCTCATCATCTTCCTCTCGTTGTTGGCCCTGCTCCTGTTGGTGCGCGGCATGGGGCCGCAACACGGCGCCGGCGGGGTCGTCCTGCTCGGCTTCATCCTCAGCCTGGCTGCACTCGCCAAACTCAGCGGCCTGGGACTACTGATCCTGACCGGGGTCATCTGGCTGTGGCAGGGCTGGCGGCGCCGCCGCTGGCGCCAGACGCTGCTGCAATTGGCGCTCATCGGCCTCATCGTGGCCGCGACGGCGGGCTGGTGGTATGTGCGCAACTGGCGACTGTACGGCGACCCCACCGGCCTGCGCCCCTTCCTCGCCATCGTCGGCCCTCGCTCGCAGCCGCTCAGCTTCGGCAACCTGGCGACCGAGTTCCAGGGGCTGCGCCTCAGCCTCTTCGCCCTCTTTGGCTGGTTCAACCTCCTCCTCCCGGCCTGGGTCTATCGCCTGTGGGATGCCTTTCTCCTGCTGGCGACCGGCGGGCTGCTGCTCGGCCTCTGGCGCCGCCCCGGCCAACGCGCCCCGGCCGCCACCCTGCCCTTGCTCTGGCTGCTGATCTCCCTTGCCTCGCTCTGGCGCTGGACCAGCCTCACCCCTGGCAGCCAGGGCCGGCTCTTGCTCCCGGCCTTCGCCGCCGTCAGCCCCCTCCTCATCCTCGGCTGGAGCCAACTCCTCCCTCGCCGCCCGGCCTGGGCCATCCTCCCCTCCCTCGCCGCCCTGCTTGCCTCCCTCTTGGCCCTGCCCCTTGTCATCCTCCCTGCCTACCGCCCACCCGCCCTCATCACCGTCGACGCCATCCCCGCCGCTGCCCGCATCGACCCAGTCGAAATCGACGACAGCATCCGGCTCCTCGGCGTCGAGGCCGCCCCCACCACCCTGCGCCCCGGCCAGACCTTCGACCTCACCCTCTACTGGCAGGCCGAGCGCCCCATCCCCTACGACGCCAGCCTCTTCCTACGGCTGTTGGGGCCAGAATACCGCGTCCTCGGCCAGTGGGATAGCTTGCCCGGTTGGGGCGCCTTCTCCACCAGCCTCTGGCCCGCCGGCCCCGTCATCCGCGACCGCTACCGTTTGCAGGCCCCCTGGGATGCCCCCACCCCCACCCTCCTTCGCCTCGATGCCGGGCTGTATGACTTCGAGACCAGGGCGACCTACCCCAGCCGCCGCACCTCCGGCGCCCAACCGCCGCCCGGCCTGCTCCGCCTCCGTCTCCTCCCTCCCCCCACGGCGCCCACCCTCGCCATCCCCACCCCCACGGCCTTCACCTTCGCCGGCCGCATCGACCTGCGGGGCTACGGACTCTCCCCCGGCCCCCACCGCCCCGGCCAGGCGCTCGATCTCGACCTCTTCTGGCAGGCAACCAGGCCGGTGGGCGAGGATTTCCACACCTTCGTCCACCTGCTGGACGCCGACGGCCAACAGGCAGCCAGCTACGACGCCCCGGCCGGGGGAGCCTGGTGGCCGAGCAGCGCCTGGGAGCCGGGCCAGATTGTGGCCGAACATGGCTCTCTGCCCCTGCCCGCCGACCTCCCGGCCGGAACCTACACCCTCGTCGCTGGCCTCTACCGCCTGGCCACACTCGAACGCATCCCCGTGGCCGGCCCGCCTGAGGCGGCCCCCCATCAGGCCGCCCTGTTGACGCAGATCGCGATCACGCCGTAGAATAGCTCCTGTGCTGCCAACCACCTACCTTCGCGTGCAATCGCTCCTCATCGACCCCGACCCGCGCCGCCAACGCCGCGCGATCCTGGGCTTGCTGGCTGCCAGCGGGCTGCTGATCGGGCTGCTCGTCGGCCTGGCCGGGCCATTCATCGCCGTCGGCCTGACCATTGCCCTGATCGGAACCTGGCTGGTGGTGCGCAGCCCGCTCTGGGGAGTGGTGGGCGTTATCGCCATCAGCACCATCCTGCCCTTCGCCACCCTACCGTTCAAGATCGGCTTCACCCCCAGCTTTCTCGATCTGGCCGTCTTTGCCACCTTTGCGGTGTGGGCCTTCAAGTATGTTGCCCGTGAAGAAACCCGCTTCGATACCTCTGCCATCGGGCCGGTCGTTGCCCTCTTCCTGGCGATGATCGCCATCACCTTCGCCCTGGGCTTGCAGCACGCCCGACCCACGGCCAACAACCTGCGTCAGTTCCTGGAGATGGTGATCAGCACCGCCCTTTTCTTCATCGTCATCAACACCGTGCGAACGCGGGCGCAGTTGATCTTCCTGGCCAGGGCGCTGATGATCGGCGGCGCCGTGGCGGCGGCGCTGGGCGTCATCTTCTATCTCATCCCGCGCGAGGCCACGGTGTGGGTGCTCGACCGCTTGGCCCGGCTGGGCTATCCGGGCGGGTTGGGCGCCCTGCGCTTCGTCAACGACGACCCTGACGGCCTGATGCGCGCCATCGGCACCAGCATCGACCCCAACGTGCTGGGCGGGATGATGATCCTGGCCGGGGCCTTCACCCTGCCGCAATTCTTCAGCGTCCAGCCCCTCCTCCCCCGCCGTTGGATCACCCTCATGCTGGGGCTG
>CAYWPZ010000045.1:0-22629 GCA_964460135.1 uncultured Caldilineales bacterium
GATCCGCATCGTCTGTGATCGCCTTCGACAGAGCACCGAGTGCTTCTCTGGCCCCTACCTCACCGAGGGCTCGTGCTGCCGCGTACCGTACCCAGGGGTGAGCGTCGCTCAGGGCCTCCAGTAGCTGAGAGGAAGCGCCTTGATCGCCCAACAACCCCAGAGCGTCTGCGACTGCCTTTCTCACCTGCCAATCAGAGTCGCGCAAGGCACCAAGGAGAGCCGCGTTTGCCCAGCGCACCCGCCGACGCCGCGGCGTGGTTCGCCCGGCTGTGGCAGGCGAGGTAAGCGGAAAATTTGATCCATGTTGAGGCTGCCGACGACGAGAACGGTCTGGGCGGTTGTCATTGGCATGGGCTCCTTTGCCACAGGGGCGGGTGCGAGGCCGGCAAAGCGAACGACGGCCCGGTTCGCGAAAACGGCGTCGATCGCAGGCGTCGGTTTCGCGGCAGACTAGCACGGTCTTGCTCGACAGTCAAGGCATCGGCATGGTGATTTCGCAAAAACGTGCGAGAATGCGCAAAAATGCGCACTGCTCCAAATTTGTCCTCTCGCCCGGCTTGTGGCACAGTTGTCAACCATGTCCGCACTGATCGAGAAAGTAGCCATCGTCACCGGCGCCGGCCGGGGCATTGGCCGCAGCATCGCCCTGTCTCTGGCACGGGAGGGGGCCGCCGTCGTCCTGGCGGCGCGCACGATGGGTGAGCTGGCGGCTGTGCGGGCCGAGATCGAGGCCGGGGGCGGTGTGGCTGCCGCCATCCCCACCGACCTGCGAGATGAGGCCGGCATCGTGCAACTGGTGAGCGAAACGGCGGCGCACTTTGGCCGGCTGGACATTCTGGTGAATAACGCCGCCATCGGCGTCTTCAAACCGTTGGCGGCATCGACGGCGGCTGAATGGGACGAAGTGATGGCGGTCAACGCCCGCGCGCCGTTCCTGCTCTGCCGCGAGGCCCTGCCCCATTTGCGGCGGCACCCGCCCAGCTTCATCGTCAACATCAATTCGGTCGTCGGCGTCAAGGGCTATGCCAACCAGGCCCTGTACAGCGCCTCGAAACACGCGCTGTTGGGGATGACGAAAGTGTTGGCGCGGGAAGTGCAGGCCGACGGGATTCGCGTCCACGCCATCCTGCCGGGCGGTGTGGACACCAACCTGGCTGCGCAGGCCCGCCCTGATCTCGACTGCTCGATCCTCATCCAGCCCGACGAGATCGCCGACGCCGTGCTGTTCCTGGTCACGCGGCGCGGGAATGCCGTCATCGATCAGATCGACCTCCGCCGCGCTTCCGCAACGCCGTGGGCGTAGCACCTTGTCATCCATGCTCCCTATCCTCCAACTTCAACCCCAATACCGCGAGTACGTGTGGGGCGGGCAGCGGCTGCGCCCGGGATTGCTCACGGCCGAACAGTGGGCGGTGCACGAGGGGAATGTGGTCATCGGCCAGCGGTCGGAGCGCTCTGAGCGCTCCGACCGCTTATCCGACCGCTTGACTGGCCGCACCCTGTCCGATTTGGCTGTGGCATACGGCCCCGCCCTGCTCGGCCAGGCCGCCTTCGCCCGCACTGGCGCCCGCTTTCCCCTGCTGATCAAACTGCTCGATTGCGCCCAGTGGCTGTCGGTGCAGGTGCATCCCAACGATGAGCAGGCTATCGGCCTCGAAGGCCCCGGCCACTTTGGCAAGACGGAAGCCTGGCATGTATTGGAGGCGGCGCCGAACGCTCGCTTGATTGCCGGCGTCAAGCCCGGCATCGGCATCGAAAACCTGGCCGCGGCCATCGGCGACGATCGCATCCTTGATCATCTGTATTATCGGGATGTCCACGCCGGTGACACGGTATTCATGCCCGCCGGTACGATCCATGCCCTCGGCCCCGGTCTGCTGATCTACGAAGTGCAGCAGACTTCCGACATCACCTACCGGGTCTATGACTGGGGCCGGCCGCAGACGGGTGGCCGCGGCCTGCACATCGACAAATCGATTGCCGTCGCCAACCCGAATGCCGATACGCCCCCGCTGCCGCCGCCCACTTTGGCTGATGGCGACCTGGCAACGCTCGTCCACTGCCCCTACTTCCAGCTCGACCTTGCGGTCTCACAGACCCGGCCGTTGGCGTTTGACACCCTCGGCGAAGTTTTTCACGCCCTGACGGTGATCGAGGGATGCGCCGAGGTGGTGGCAGGCGAGGATGCCGTCACGCTGGGCCGCTATGAGACGGCCGTTGTGCCGGCCGCCTGCGGTTCGTACCAGGTGCGGTCGCTGGGCGGATTCCGCCTGCTGAGGGCAAGCCCATGAAGTCGGCTGGCATCCAGCTTGGTCGGGCGACCTCCGAGCGCCCGCCCGCCTACGAACCGATTGTCCAACGGGCGCTGGATCAGGTCTTGCGGGCGTTTTCCGATCTCGACCCGCCGATCACGAACTTCCGCTTCTACGGCGCCATCGATATCGATCCGATTTTCCTGACGATCTGGTTTGCGTTTGCCGACGCCGCCGCTCTACGGCAGGCGCAGGAACGCGGGCATTGCGAGCGTCTCTTTACAGCGGCAGCCAGGTGCCAATGCCCATCTCCACCGCTCGGCGGTAGACCAGCGGCGCCGTGGCCATGTCGTCCAGGGCCAGACCCAGGTTGCAGGCGATGGTGCGCTCGGTTGGCGACTGGCGGCCGGGCTGGCGGCCGCTGACGAGATCGCCCAAACTGGCGTGGATGGGTGGGATGCTCTGAAAATAGCCGAGGCTGCGGTAGTATTCGAGCTGGGGGATGTCGTCGGTGCAGAATTTGTCGGCTTCTTGCAGGGCCGGCCCATCCCAATAGGAGTCGAAATCGACCAGCGAGGCAAAGGCCCCGGCCTCCAGCCAGCCGGCCTTGATCGTAGCGTGCGGGGTGTGCAGGATCGGGCCGGCCGTGACGACCAGATCGCAACCCGAGACGGCCTGTCGCGGCTCGGCGGCGATCTCTACTTCCAACCCCCACCAGTCGGCTACATCGCGCGCGTAGCGCTGGGCCGAGGCCAGTGTGCGGTCGTAGGCGACCACGCGCTCGATCGGGAACAGCACCCGTAGGGCTTCCAGATTACTGCGCCCCTGCACCCCGCAGCCCAGGATGCCGACGGTTCTGGCGCCAGGGCGGGCCAGGTATTTGGCGGCCAGGGCGGTGGCAGCGCCCGTGCGTTTGGCCGTAATCCAGGTACAGTCCATCACCGCCAGGGGCAGGCCGGTGTCATCGTCGTTGAGGATCAGCAGGCCGGTGATGTAGGGCAGCCCGCGCGCCTGGTTGGCGGGGTAGCCGCTGACCCATTTCAGGCCGATGGCGCTGAGGGCGGGGATGTAGGCGGGCATGGCGTGGATGAAGCTATCCGGGCGAGAGTGGACGCCGGGTTTGGGCGGCATCTCTACCTTGCCCTGGGCGTGTTCGCGGAAGGCGACTTCGAGGGCGGCGATGATGTCGGGCATGGCCGGGCCGGCGGCTTCGACCTCGGCGCGGGAGAGGTAGAGGAGTTGGTGGGGCATGGTTGGTTTCTGAGAGAGAGGTGGTAGGGTGGCAGGTGGTAGGGTGGCGGGTGGCGGGTGGCGGCACCCGGCACCCGGATCACGCCGCCAACAAGCGCCACACCTGCGCCACCACGAAGGTCACGATCAGGCCTATCGCCACCGGCATGAGCGCGGCCACGGCCGTCCATTTGCGGTTGCCGGTCTCTTTGAAGATGGTGAAGATGGTGGTGCTGCACGGGTTGTGGATGAGGCTGAAGAGCATGAGGTTGACCGCCGTCAGCAGCGTCCAGCCGCCGGCCCTGAACACGGCCATGAGGCTGGCGCTGTCCTCGATCTCGAACATGACCCCGGCGCCTGCCCCCATCCCACTCATGCCCGTCACCAGCACCGTCAGCATGAGGATGGTGGGGATGACGATCTCATTGGCGGGGATGGCGACGATGTAGGCGACCAGGATGACGCCATTGAGACCGAGCAGCAGGCCGAGCGGGTTGAGGAAGTTGACCGTGTGCTCGGCAATACTGACCCCGCCGATGGTGATGTTGGCCGACAGCCAGATGATGGCCCCGGCCGGCAAGGCGAAAACCACCGCCCGCCAGAGCACGATCAGGGTGCGGTCGATGACCGAGGTGTAGATCGTTTGCAACACCCGCGGCGGGCGATAGGGCGGCAGTTCAAGGCTGAAGGTGGAGACCTGGCCGCGCAACACCGAGCGCGAGAGAGCGTAGGAGATGGCAAAGCTAAGCGCTACGCCCAACACGGCGACGCCGACCACGGCCAGGGCCGAGACCAGCCCTGCCCATCGGGCCGAGACCAATCCGCCCATGAAGAGCGAGGCGATCAGGATTTGGGTGGGCCAGCGGCCATTGCAGAGCGAGAAGTTGTTGGTGAGGATGGCGATCAGTCGTTCGCGCGGGCTGTCGATGATGCGGGTGGCCACCACCCCGGCGGCGTTGCAGCCGAAACCCATCATCGTGCTGAGCGCCTGCTTGCCGTGCGCCCCGGCCTTCTTGTAGATGGCGTCGAGGTTGAAGGCGACACGAGGCAGGTAGCCGAAGTCCTCGAGCAGGGTGAAGAGTGGGAAGAAGATGGCCATGGGGGGGAGCATCACGCTCATGACCCAGGCCGTGGCCAGGTACATGCCGTCGATCAGTAAGCCGCTGAGCCACCACGGCAGCCGGATGGCGTCGGCCAATTGGTGTAGCCAGGGGTAGACCTTGCCGATGAGCATGTCGGCGAGGATGGCGGAGGGGATGTTGGCGCCGGTGATGGTGATCCAGAAGACGGCGGTAAACAGCAAGATCATGAGGGGGAAGCCCCAGAGACGACTGGTGACCAGGCGGTCGAGGGCGCGGTCGAGGTCGAAACGGGGCTTGTGGCCGGGGCGGGTCACGGCGCGGTCGGCGATGGCGGCAGCGTCGGTGTAGATGGCCTCCATCAGCGTTTCGTGGAAATCGCCGCCGATCTGCCAACGCAGGTTGCGGGCGCTTGCCAGCAGGTTCTGGACTTGGGCAGGGGTTTGGTCGCTGTCGTTGGCTGGCGCTGAACCGGGCCAGGTGGCCCGAAGTGAGGATGTGGTCATGCGGCCTCCAATTGCAGGGTCATGTTTTGGGTGCGGTCTTCCAGGCTGCCGCGGCGCAAGTCGCCCAGTTCGCCTTTGCGGACGGCTTCGGTGATGCGTTCGTCGCCGTCGAGCAGGCGCATGGCCACCCAGCGGGCGTTGGGCAGGCCGGGGAAGAGGGCTTCGATCTGGGCGCTGAGTTGCGACAAGGCGCGTTTGAGCGCCGGCGATTCGTTCTTCAGGCGGTGGGGTTTGCAGATGGTGCGACCGCTGGCGACATCGCTGATCGCTTGCAGCAATTCGGGCAGGCCGCGGCGCTGGCGGGCCTCGGTGGGGACGACGGGCACGCCCAGGTCGCGGGCCAGGCGGCGGTCGTCGACCTGGAGGCCGTGCCGGCGAGCTTCATCCATCAGATTCAGGCAGACGACGACGCGGTCGGTGATCTCCAGCACCTGGATGACCAGGTTGAGGTTGCGCTCCAGCCGGGTGGCGTCGGCCACCACCACGGTGACATCGGGCTGGCCGAAGAGGATGAAGTCCCTGGCCACTTCTTCGTCCAGGCTGGTGGCCAGGAGCGAGTAGGCGCCGGGGAGATCGACCAGTTTGTAGCGATTGCCACCGAATTCAAAGCCGCCCTCGGCGCGGGTGACGGTCTTGCCCGGCCAGTTGCCGGTGTGTTGGCGCAGGCCGGTGAGGGCGTTGAAGACGGTGCTCTTGCCCACGTTGGGGTTGCCGGCCAGGGCCACAACATAATCCCATTCGCTCATGTCGATGCCCAGCTTGAGCAGGTTGGAGGCGTTGTGGGTGGCGCAGGTGGCGCAGCCGGGCGCAGCGGCCAGGCTGTCGGGGAGGGGGGCGATGTTGATGCTCAGGCCGCTAGCGTCGCCGATCACATCTTCAAAGGTCAAGGGATGGCCGTTGCCAGAGGCTGGGGTTTGGACGGCGCCGGTGTTGGCGTTGTGATTCATGCTGTGGCCTCCGTTTGGCGGGTGATGTGGATGAGGCGAGCTTGTTCGCGGCGTAGGGCGATGGTGGCCCCGCGGATGCTGTAAGCGGTGGGGTCGCCGCTGGGGCTGATCATTTCGGCGGCGATGATGGCGCCTGGTAGGACGCCGAGATCCATCAAGCGCCGTCGCTCGGCCCCACGGCAGCGGGGCGATATGCCGGCGACTTTGCCCTTTTGGCCGATGGCCAGGCTGGCCAGCGTCTCGGCGGCGGCCAGGCGTGCGTCGTCGAAACGCCGGGCTGGCGACGGCGCCGGGGTGACGGCGATGTTGGCGGCCAGCAATGGGGCGAGAACGTGCTCGTTGCCGTTGCTCCAAAAACGCACGCGCTGCGGCTCGGCTTCGATCACCCGGATGACCTGGCCGGGATAGAGGCCCTCAGCCACCAGCTGGGCGTAGATCGTTGCCGGCTCGTCTTCGATATGGACGATGCGGACGGGCTGATCGAGGGGCGCCGCCGATAGAGGCAGGCCCTCGGGGGCGACGAAGTCGCCGGCGGCGTCGGGAATGGGGTCGCCGTGTGGGTCGTTAAGTGGGTTGCCTAGCCGGGCCGAGAGCAATTCGAGGTCGGTGGGGGCGAGGGCGTGTTCATGGCGTTCGGCCTGCTCGTGCCATTCCTCGGCGGCGTAGCCGGTCTCGTCGGCCAGATAGCGCTCCCACAGCCGATGGGCGCGGATGATGTGCAGCGCCGCCTCGCGGCCCTGGGGCGTCAGGCGGACGCCGCCCTGGTCGGCAAGCAGCAGGTTGGCCGCAGCCATGTTGCCCAGCAGCGCCGCCGATCTGTCGTCGGTGATCTGCAAGACTCCGGCCACGCTGGCGGTGGTGGCCGCCTGCCCGCGCATCTCGCAGGCGTGGATGTGCTTGAGGGCGTCCTCGGTCAGTACGTGCTCGGTGGCCTGGCGGGCGCGCTGCCAGCGCGCAAGCAGGCCCCGCCTGGGCCAGAATGCCAGCAGGCCGGCGATGGCGATGAGGCCGGCGATGGTCAGGTAGAGAAGTGGTTGGGGCATAACAGTCTCCTTCAGGTGATCAAGCTAAGATAAATTTAGGTGTGCCTAAATTATCTCTACCTGGTGGAACTTTGTCAAGTGGCAAGTTGCGGGTTTGCCCAAAACTCGTTGCCGCCCCATTCCCTGGCTTGCTTCAGCCGGCCAGTAACAGCCCCGGCTCTTCGATCAGGTCGATCGCCCTCTCGACCAGACGCACGGCCTGGTCTGCTGTCATGGCCGAGCCAGCAAACGAAAGTGAAAGCGTAGCATGTCCTGATGTGTCTTTGCGCCCCAAGACCAGGCAGGCGATCTCTGCCGGCGCAAGCGCGGGTGTGAAGGCATCGATGCGGCTGGCGCTGAGATCGTGGATGGTAAAGAGGGGAGCCGTAGCCGGGGCGGCGCAGCGGCGTGTGGCTGCAATCTGCGCCAGCGATGGGCGCTCTCCCGGCTTGGTGGGCGGGTGGATGCGGATCGATGCCGATGCGATCGCGGCGGCGATGCCGGCCTCGTCCAAAGCTACGCCAACGATGCCGGCCAGCCAATCGATCAGGCGCACGTCCGGCGCCAACGGCAGCAGGCGGTGGTGGGCGTCGAGCAGGGGCGAAAGATCGACCCTGGCGAGCAGGTGCGACGCAGCGCCGAAGTGCGTGGCAAGTGGCACGTCGCGTTCGATCACGCGCCCGTGCGGGCCGCTGCCCGCCAGCGTGCGCCAGTCGATGCCGCGCTCTTTGGCGATTTTGCGGGCGCGGGGAGAGGAGGAGGGAGATCGGGGAGTGGAGATTGGAGATGATCGGCGGCTGGGGATTGGCGGTTGGAGAGTGGCGGGAGTGGGGCGAAGGGCGGCAACCGCGGTATCGTCCCTCGTCCTTCCTCCCTCGTCACCTCCGTCGATACGCGCCAGCACCGTCCCCACCGCCACCCTGCGCCCGGCCTCCACCAGCACCGGGCCGAGTCGTCCGCTTGCCGGCGCCTCGACCTCGACGCTGACTTTGTCGGTCTCGACCTCGAACAACGGCTGCCCGCGCTCGACCTGCTGGCCGGGCGCAGCCAGCCAACGGGAGACGGTCCCCTCTTCCATCGTCAGTCCCAGGTTGGGCATGATCACGTCGCCAGTCATCTCGTGGTCTCATCGCCGCCGTTGTCGGGGGCGGGGGGGATGGGGGGCCATCATGGCGGCGGCCAATAGAGCGCTTCGAGGCAGGCGGCGACGATGTCGTTCACATCGGGAAGCGCCTCGAGTTCGAGGCGACCATTGTACGGCAGCGGCACATCTTCGGCCGCGACCTGCAAGATGGGCGCGTCCAGCCAGTCGAAGGCGGCGCGCTGCACCCGCGCCGCCACCTCGGCCGTGAAGCCGCCGGTCAACGCACCCTCGTTGACGACGACCAGCCGGCCGGTTTTCTCCACCGAGCGCACGATGGCCTCCAGGTCGAGTGGTTTGAGTGTGCGCGGGTCGATGACCTCGGCCTGAATGCCTTGCGCGGCCAGGCGTTCGGCGGCGTCAAGGGCGAACAGCACCATGCGCGAGGTGGCAACGATGGTCACATCCTCGCCCGGCCGTTTGATCTCGGCCACGCCGATGGGGATCAGGTATTCGGATTCGGGCACGGGGCCGGTGGTGTTGTAGAGCAGCTTGTGCTCGATGAAGATGATGGGGTTATCGTCGCGGATGGCGGATTTCAGCAGCCCTTTGGCGTCGTAGGGGGTGGACGGCTGGATGACGATGAGGCCGGGGGTGTGGACATACCACATCTCCAGGCTTTGCGAGTGCTGGGCGGCGTTGCCGCGTCCGCCGCCGCCCTGGGTGCGCACAACCAGCGGCGTTTTGGCCTTGCCGCCGAACATGTAGCGGGCTTTGGCGGCCTGGTTGACGATCTGATCCAGGGCCAGGGCGCTGAAGTCGATATACATGATCTCGACCACCGGTCGCAGCCCGGTCATGGCGGCGCCAACGGCGATGCCGGTGAACCCGGCCTCGGAGATGGGCGTGTCGCGCACGCGTTTGGCGCCGAAGCGCTCGTACAAGCCCCGGCTGATTTGCAGCACCCCGCCATAGTTGCCCACATCTTCGCCGAGGAGACAGACGCTGGGGTCGCGCGCCATCTCTTCGTGCAGGGCTTCGTTGAGCGCTTCGCGAAAGGAGAGTTCACGCATAGACATCTTCCCAAAGGGAATCCATGTCCGGCTCTGGGCTGGCTTTGGCGAAGGTGATGGCGTCGTCGATGTCGGCGCGGGCGCGCTGGCGCAACAAGTCGAGTTGCTCGGCCGTGAAGCCAAACTCGGCCAGCAGGCGTTGCCCGAAGCGGCTAATGGGGTCGCGCTCGGGCGCTTTCCACGGCTCGGTTTCGCCGCGGGGCCGGTAGTTGAGCGGGTCGCCGACGGTGTGGCCCTCGATGCGGTAGGTCTGGGCGACGAGGAAGGTGGGGCCGCCGCCCGCCCGCGCTCGCGCCGCCGCCTGGCTGGTGCTCTCGTAGACGGCCAGCAAATCGTTGCCATCGACGGTCACACCCGGCATCCCGAAGGCATGCGCCTTCAGTTCCAGGCGTTCGACGGCGAGGAAGGGGGCGACAGGGCTGAATTCGGCGTATTGGTTGGCCTCGCAGAGGTAGATAATCGGCAGCTTCCACAGCGCCGCCATGTTTGCCACTTCCATCAGCAGGCCCTGGTTGCTGGCGCCATCGCCAAAAAAGCAGACAACCACCTGGCCGGAGCGGCGCAGATCGGCGGAATAGGCGGCGCCGGTGGCGATGCCCATGCCGCCGCCGACGATGCCGTTGGCGCCGAGGATGCCCAGATCGAGGTCGGCGATGTGCATCGAACCGCCCTTGCCTCTGCCATAGCCCGTTGCCTTGCCCAGCAATTCGGCCATCATGCGTTTGGGGTCGCCGCCTTTGGCCAGGCAATGGCCGTGTCCGCGATGCGTGCTCGTGATATAGTCATCCCGGCGCAAGGCCGCGCAGGCGCCGACGGCCACTGCCTCCTGACCGATGCAGGTGTGGGTAGTCCCCCGCAGCAAGTTTTGCATGAAAAGCTCGCGCGCCGATTGGTCGAAGCAGCGGATGAGCCACAGTCGATGGTAGAGATCGGCGAGGTCAGAAGAAGTGAGGTTCATATCAGCGCAAATACAGCCCCCCGTTTAAATCCAACGTCGCCCCGGTGATGAAACTGGCGGCATCGCTGGCCAGGTAGCAGACGGCGGCGGCGATCTCATCGGCCTGAGCAAAGCGGCCGAGCGGGATTTGGCTCTGCACCCGGCCTTGCAACTCGCCCGGCCAGGCGGCGGTGAGGTCGGTGGCGGTGGCGGCGGGGGCGATGCAATTGACGGTGACGCCATCCGGGGCCAGCAAGCGGGCCAGGGACTTGGTCAGGGCGATCAGCCCGGCCTTCGAGGCGGCATAATGCGCGCCCACCACCACCCCGCCCATCTGCCCGGCCACCGAGGCGATGTTGATGATGCGACCGTCGCTCCCGGCGCGGCGCAGGTGGGGCAGGGCGGCCTGGCAGCAGAGGAAGGCGCCCTTGAGGTTGACGGCCAGCACGCGATCCCACTCGTCGGGGCTGATCTCGGCGAAGGGGGTCAGGGGGCAGATGCCGGCGTTGTTGACGAGGATATCCAGCCGCCCAAAGGCGGCGACCGTCGTCTTCACCGCTTGTCCCACCTCGTCTGGGCGGGTCACGTCGGCGGTGATGGCCAGAGACCTGACAGGTCTCGAAAGAGCTCTCAGGTCTTGACTATCGGCCATTGCCACACTCGCTCCCTCGTCCGCCAGGGCGCGGGCGATTGCCAGCCCGATGCCACGCGCGGCGCCGGTGACGAGCGCCACGCGCCGGCTTGTTTGGTCGATTCGCGTCATTCGTGATCCTCGCCATTTTTGCGCCGCACGGCTCGCCTGGCTGCGGCGACGATGTCGGAAACAGCCATGCCGTACATCGGGAACAGCTCCGCCGGGTCGCCGGAGCGGCCGAACACGTCGGGGATGCCGACGCGGGCGAGGGGGACGGGGCGGCGCTCGGCCAGAGCCTCGGCCACGGCGCCGCCCAGCCCGCCGATGATGGTGTGATCCTCGATGGTGACGAGAGCCCCGGTTTCCTCGGCGGCCCGGCCGACGGCCTCCTCATCCAGCGGCTTGATCGTATGCATATCGAGCAGGCGAGCGTCGATGCCCAGTTCGGCCAGCGCCTGGGCGGCTGCCAGCGCCTGGCCGACCATGACGCCGCAGGCGATCAGTGTGACCTCGCTGCCCGCCCGCAGGGTGATGGCCCGACCGAGACGGAACTCCTGTTGCTCGTCGTAGATGACCGGCGCAGGATTGCGGCCCATGCGAAAGTAGACGGGGCCTGCGAGGGCGATGGCCTGGCGCAGCAGCGCCGGCGTTGCAATGGCGTCGGCCGGGACGACGACGGTCATGTTCGGCAGCGCTCGCATGATGGCAACGTCCTCGATGCCCTGATGTGTCGGCCCGTCCCAGCCCACTTCCAGCCCGCCGTGCGAGCAAATGACCTTGACGTTGAGCTTGGGATAGCAGATGAAACTGCGGATGGCTTCGCCGGCGCGCAGAGTGGCGAAGGTGGCATAGGTGCAAGCCAGAGGGACAAGGCCGGCCGTGGCCAGGCCGGCGGCGGCGAGGAACATATCCTGCTCGGCCACACCGAAATTGATATGCCGGCTGGGGAAAGCCTGGCCGAAAGCGCCGGTCTTGAGCGAGCTGGAAATGTCCGCATCCAAGACCACCAGGTTCGGCATCTCCGCTCCCAGCCGGGCGATCTCCGCTCCAAACGCATCGCGCAGGCTGCGGAGCGCGACTTTACTTGTCACTTGCCACTTGCCACTTGCCGCCTGAGATCGACTGGGCGGCTCCCAGTCTTCGCCCAATTCGAGTAGGGCCGCCCTTGCCTGCTCGCGATTCGGCGCTTTGCCGTGCCATTCGTGCTTGTCGAGCATGAACGAGACCGGCCAGCCCTTGATGGTGTGGGCGATGATGCAGGTCGGGGCGGCGTCCACCGTCGTCGCCCAGTCCAGGGCTGCGAGGATCTGGCCCATGTCGCGGCCATCGATCTCTCGCACCTGCCAGTTGCACGCCCGCCACTTCTCGGGCAGCGGGTCCAGGCCGAGGATGTCATCCGACTTACCATCGACCTGCGAACGATTGTAATCGACCAGGGCGATGAGATTGGCCAAACGCTGATGCCCGGCCAGCATCGCCGCTTCCCAGGTGGCGCCTTCCTGCAGGTCGCCATCGCCCAGCATGACATAGGTGCGGAAATCCCGGCCTGTGATCCTGGCCGCCAACGCCATGCCCGCCCCGGCCGCCAGCCCACTCCCCAGCGGCCCGGAGGTCATCTCGACGCCGGGCGTCTTGCGCATGTCTGGGTGGCCCTGCAAGTGGCTGCCGGCCTGTCGTAGCTGCCAGAGGTCGTCCACTGGGAAGAAGCCGCGCTCGGCCAGGGCCGCGTACCAGATCGGGCAGGCGTGGCCCTTCGAGAGGATGAAGCGGTCGCGGTCGGGCCAATCGGGATGGGCGGGGTCGAGGCGAAGGGCGTGGAAGTAGAGGGCCGCCATCATCTCCGCCGCCGACAGCGACCCGCCCGGATGCCCCGACCCTGCCGCATACGTCATCTTGATGACATGGCGGCGCAAGCGATTGGCAATGGCCTGCAATGGGGCGATGGCGGCGGCGGATGGGATCACGAGATTGCAAACCGATAGGGCGTGGGATCGAGCCGTTCGGCGCCATCGGCGCCGATGTGATAGCCATCCTCGACGCGCAGCCCGCCCCAGGGCGCATCGAACAATGGGATGTCCACCGAGATAATCATGTCTTGCTCGATGACTGCCGCACTGCTGGGGCCGAAGATGGGCGGCTCGAACTCGATCACGCCGACGCTGTGGACGCCGGAATAGAGGAAGTAGGGGGCCAGGCCGGCGGCGGCGACGATGCTCCGGCCGATGGCCTCGACCTCGCGACCTTCGACGCCGGCGCGCAAAGCCCGCTGACACGCCTCCTGCGCCCGGCCAGCGACCTCGGCCGCGCGGCGGATGTCGTCGCCGGGGTCGCCCACCAATACCGGGCGGCCGATGGCGGCGTGATAGCCTTCGTAGCGCGGGGCCACGGTCAGCAGCACCAGCTCGTTGGGCCGGATGCGACGAAAGGTGGAGCGAGCCAGGATCGGGCGGGTGTTGGGGCCAGAGGCAACGATGGTGTCGATGCCCGTGCCCTCGGCCCCGGCCCGGCGCATGGCGGCTTCGGCCTCGGCCGCTACCGCTCTTTCACTCACACCCACGCCGATGGCCTGCACCGCCGCTTGCAAGCCCAGCGCGGCGATGGCGTAGGCGCGGCGAATGACGGCGAGCTCGGCAGCGGACTTGCGCGCCCGCAGATCGCACATGGCCCCCTCGACATCGATCCACTCGGCTTCGGGCAGGGCCAGCCGGAAGCCAGCCAAGAAGTCGGCGCTCATCAGGCCCCGCCCGGCCAGCCCCACCCGCCGGATGGCGCTCGACCCGCCTGCGACCTCGGCCAGAATATCGGCCAGGGGGTGGATGGCGGCGTAGGGATAGTCCTCGTCGGGGTGGACGAAGACGCTGGCCGCGCGCACATCCCGCATCTGCCCGACCAACAGGGCATATTCGACGCTCTCGGGGCCGGTGAGGAGGATGGGATCGCCGCGGCAGGGCATGAGGATGCAGGCCGGCTCGAAGTGGACGGGGAAGTTCGCCAACCAGCGGGCATGGGCGGGGCCGAACACCGCCCGGTCATCGGCATAGGCCACGAGCAAGTCCAGCCGCTGGCGCGCCATCATCTCCTGGACGCATCCCCAGCGATGGGGGTATTCTTCGGACGGGATGACGGGGTGAGGGGTCATGCTTGGCTGCTATAGGTGTGTGGGTCGTAGGCACCGGGCACGACCGGAGGCGAGAAGAGCGTGATCAGCTCGAGCGGCTCCGGCCCATCGGCCCGGATCTGGTGCCTGAGGCCGGGCGGGATGAACACGGCCAGGCCCGGTTCCAGCGCGATTTCCTGCTCTCCGGCCAGGATGGCGCCGGCGCCGGAAAGGATGTAGATGATCTCTTCCTCGGCGACGTGGACGTGGGCTGCGGCCAGCGTGCCGCCGGGGAAGGCGGCCAGGCCGAAGACGAGGTTGCGGGCGGCGCTGTTCTGTGGGCCGAGCAGGTAGCGCCAGTCGCGGCCGGGGAGGTGGTAAACCGGGCAGGTGGAGATGTGGGCGGCTTCGAGGTGGGGCATGGGGACTCAGGTTCCTGCGACTTTTCCTCCCGGATGCCGGCGCAGGAGTTCGGGGTCGTGCGGCGGGACGAGGAAGCCGTTTTGGGCGCTGAGCAGCGTCTGGATGCGCTCCATCGCTACCCAGCATTGTTTGATGTCCACGGCCAGTCCGATGGGGTGCATTTGTTCCAGGTTGGCGTAGTAGAAAATGGTGTCGGAGGGGAATACGGCCAGACCCTGCGGCGTTTGTACGGTGAAGGCCTGGCAGCACATGGTGTGACCGCCCACGTAAAAGGCGCCGATGCCGGGCAGGATGTCGGGGGCCTCGTCGTCCACCAGGATGAGGCGGTCGCGCGCTTCGCCGGCCAGGTGGGCGATGACATCGCGCGGGAAGAGGATGTCGGGGATGAGGGCGGGGTGGGGCGGGTTGAGCGTCATCTCCCAGCCGGTGCGCGAAACGACGAATTTGGCGTTGGGGAACAGCCCGACGTTCGAGCAATGGTCGTAGTGCAGGTGCGAGAGCAGCACGTAGTCCACTGCGGCCAGGTCGATGCCCGCCTGACGTAGCAGCAGGGGTGCATTTTGCGAGGCCATGTCCATGCGGAAGCGCGCCCGCCAGCCGCCGCCCGCCACCACCAGCGGCTGAATCTCACCCACATCGCGCACGCCGCAATCGATCAAGATCACCCGTCCATCCTCGCCGCGCAGGATGAAGAAGAAGAAATCGGCCTCCAGCCACTCATCCCAACGCGACATGAAGAACATCTGCGGGCCAGGGACGGACTGCTGGCAGTAGTGGATGGCCTGGATGGAGTAGGTTGGCATGGGATCTCCTTTTCACTGCAAATTCACCGAGACGCCGCCATCGACGACCAGCATGGCGCCGGTGCACCAGGCGGCATCGTCGGTGGCGAAGAAGAGGACGGGGCCGGCAATGTCGGCGGGCCGGCCCAGGCGGCCGAGCGGGGTTCGCCCCGACCAGTAGGCCCGCGTCGCCGGATCGGCCAGGGCCGCGCGATTGATGTCGGTCTCGACCGTGCCGGGCAGAACGGCGTTGCAGGTGATGCCGTGGCGGCCGAGCGCAATTGCCATCGACTTCACCAGCAGGTTGATCCCGGCCTTGGCGGCGCAGTAGTGCGCCTGCTGGCTGCCGCCGAATTCGGCCGAAATCGAGCTGACGGCGATGATCCGTCCCTTCACCCCTTGTTCGACCATGACCCGCGCCACGGTCTGCGAGACCAGAAAATAGCCCTTCAGGTTCACATCCAGCACCTGATCCCACAACGCTTCCGGCAGATCGAGAAAGTCCGCGAAAGGGCAGATGCCGGCGTCGTTGACCAGGATATCGATGGTTCCCCAGCGCCGGAGCACAGCCGCGACCATGTCGTGCACCTGCTCTTGCTCGGATACATCGGTGGAGACGAACAGCGCCTGCCCGCCGGCCTCTTCGATCAGCCGCACCGTCTCGCGCCCTTCGGCTGGGCGTTGGTCGACGACGGCCACCCGCGCCCCCTCCTGGCCAAAGCGCACGGCGATGGCCCGGCCGATCCCGCGCGCGGCGCCGGTGATGATGGCGACTTTGCCTTGAAGACGCATGGCTTCACCTCGCAAAGGTTACATCGGTTTCGTCCCGATCGGCAGCATGGGCCGGCATGGGCGCCGCGCTGGTTGCTGTCGTCGGGGCCTTCCGGGCGAGCTGGTCGTTCTTGACCATCCGTTCGCGGTTTCGCCGGTCGAATGCGATCTTATAGTCGAGGGAACAGATTGCCACGAAATCGGCATCGCTGTCGTCGGGGAGGTCGGGTGGGGGTGATTTCGGCATCATGGGAAAAGACACTTGCGAGCGATCGTTGAGCTGCTCTCGCAGCAGTTGCCTGGCCGCCCTCAGTCAAGCCGATAGACCGTTTGCGGTACATCGAAAGCGGCGCAGATGGCCAGGATTTCCTCCTCGCTCAGGCCGTCGGCCGGTTCACCATTGCGCAGATTGAAGTATTCGTAGCGGGCGGCCGTTTCGGCATATTCGATGCGGTCGGCCGCTCGTTTCACCGATTGATCGGAGCGAGCCATGACCCCGTGTTTGGCCCAGACCACGATCCGATGCTGGCACAGGCTGGCCACCGATGCCGCCATCAGCGCCGCCGAGCCGGGCAGCAGAAACGGCACCATGCCGATCCCCTCCGGCAGGTTCACGATCGTTTCCGGCTGCCAGCGCAGGAGATGGCGGTTGAGGAAGTCCTGGTCGCGGTAGCGGGGGATGTGGCTGAGGAAGGTGAGATAGGGCGGCTGAGCGTGGATGACGGCGTGGAAATTGGTGCCGGAGCGCGCCACCTGGTCGCGATGCACGGCCAGATGGGAGTTGAATTCGCTGGTGGGGCGGGCGAACAGCCGGCGGGGCGAGGTGTAGAGCTGGGCCGTCAACCCGCCCTCATCCACCACCACGCAACCCAGGTTCGAGCCGGGGTCCTGCATGATCTCGCGCAGCCGCCGGCCCGAGCCGCTGACCAGGAAGGCCCGGCCCGCCAGCTCGGGCGCCGGTTCTGGCAGGTCGATGGCGGAGGCGATGGGAAACAGCCGCCGCGGATCGATCGGCCAGCCGATGTAGACCGAGATGTTGCCGGCGGCGCCCTCGCTGGCGCCGATCTCCGAAAGCCGGCTGCCGGCCTCGCCGATCAGGGTCAGAAGTTCGCTCAGTTCGGGATAGGGCGCTGCGATGCTCATGGGCGGGTTTACACGGGGTGAGGCTTTAGGAGAGGAGAGAAAGAAGCCGGGCGTAGGCGGCGTCCCAGCGGCTGGGATCGCCCGGCTCGAAGGTAGTCACCGGGAAGGACGCCCGCACGACCGTGCTTGCCTCGCTCAGCGAGCCGAGGCTCCCCAAAGCCACAGCCTGGATGAGGAGGTTGCCGATGGCCGTCGCCTCGATTGGCCCTGTGACCACCAGGCGACCTGTGGCATCGGCTGTCATTTGGTTGAGAAGATGATTCTGCGTGCCGCCGCCGACGATGTGGATGGCAGCGATGCGCCGCCCGGTCATCTCCTCCAACCGTTCCAACACCAGCCGATACTTGAGGGCGAGGCTTTCGAGAATGCTGCGGGCTGTTTCTCCCTTGTTTGCCGGCGTGCTCTGTCCCGTTCGCAGGCCAAAAGCCTCGATGCGGGCGGCCATGTCGCCGGGTTTGAGGAAATCACCATCATCGACATCGACAATGGTCACAAAGGGCCGGCTGGCAGCAGCCATGTCGGTGATCTGGCCGTAGGAGAGGGCCTCGCCCTGTGCGGCCCAGGTGCGGCGGCATTCTTGCAGCAGCCACAGCCCCATGATGTTTTTGCAGAAACGGAAGGCGCCGCCGGCGGCGCCCTCGTTGGTAAAATTGTAGGCCAGACTCTGGGGGCTGATGACCGCTTCGGGTGAGAGGATGCCCATGACCGACCATGTGCCCGAGCTGATCCAGGCGAAATCGGCCTGTTCGGCGGGGACGGCGGCGACGGCCGAGCCGGTGTCGTGGCCGGCGGGGGCGATGACAACCGCTGTCGCTGCCCCCACCTCTGCCGCCACCTCACTGCGCAAGGGGCCGAGGGTGGCGCCTGAATCGACCAGGGCTGGGAAGATCGAGCGGGGGATGCCGAGGGCCGCCAGCACCGGGTCGGCCCAGGTTCGCCGGCGGGGGTCGTAGCACTGTGTGGTGGTGGCGATGCTGAACTCGCCGACCGCCTGACCGGTGAGCAGGTAGTTGAACAGGT
This sequence comes from uncultured Caldilineales bacterium, assembly GCA_964460135.1. Classification (GTDB taxonomy): domain Bacteria; phylum Chloroflexota; class Anaerolineae; order J102; family J102; genus SSF26. The sequence goes on from CAYWPZ010000045.1 coordinate 17,998, forward strand.
CGGGCATGGCCAGGAAGGTGCGGGCCGCGGCCAGGGCCGGGCTGTCGTTCAGCGCCATCGCCAGCAGCTGGTAGAGCGTGTTGATCTGCATGAACTGAACGCCGGTGTGGGCGAAGATCTCGTCGCGCGGCATGAGTTGGAAAGCGCGCTCAAGCATACCGTCGGTGCGGCCATCGCGATAGTGATAGGGATTGCCGATAAGGGTGCCGGCACGGTCGAGGAGGGCAAAGTCCACACCCCAGGTATCGATGCCGATCCCGGCCAGTTGTCCCCCGCTGGCGAGCGCCGCTTTCCCGATCCCGGTCTTGATCTCGCTCCACAGCCGCAGCGCATCCCACTGCAAGCCCCAGGGCGCACGCACCGGGCCATTGCCAAAGCGGTGGACTTCTTCGATGCTCAGGTGTTCGCCGTCAAAACGACCCAAGATGGCGCGACCGCTTTCGGCGCCGAGGTCGAGGGCGAGTAAGTCAAGGGTGCTTGTCATAGTCGTTCCTGGTGCAGGGTTGCCAGTAGGGTCAGTTTTCGGCAATGTGGCAGGCCTTCGCCTACAATGTCAGCCATGACCGGCCACTTGCTTGCCTATTTCGAGCAGGGCTGGGAAGGCATGATTGCCTACGCCTTCCAGCCCGATGATGCCGAGCGGCCTGTTTTCTTGCAGAGCGGGCAGCGCCTGAGTATCTTCGCCGCCGATGGGACGACGTTGTGGGCAGGCAGGCTGCACTTTGTCCGCCGCCGGTGGTGGGACCAGCACAATCTTAGCGCCGGTATCTGGGCGGATGTCAAACAGAAGGGTGTCTCGTATGAGCAGTGGATGGAGTGGTTCTGGCGCCAGCCGCCGTTGCGAGCCGCCCTGGAGTTGCAGACTTCCTGAACGTTGGCAACTGCTGTCAGGCCAGCAGCAAATGCGGCTTTTCGACCAATTGCACCACGCGTTGCAAGAAGCGCGCCGCCAAGCCGCCGTCCACCAGCCGGTGGTCGAAGGTGAGGCTGAGCCAGACCATCTGCCGGGGTTCCACGTGGTCGTGGATCCAGACCGGCTGCGTCTTGATCCGCCCCAGGCCCAGGATGGCGGTCTCGGGCAGGTTGATGATGGGGGTGAAGGCATCGACGCCGAACATGCCCAGGTTGGTGAGGGTGAAGGTGCCGCCCTGCAATTCGTCAGGCGTGCATTGCCCGGCGCGAGCGCGCTCGGCCAGCCGTTTCGTCTCGGCGGCGATTTGCGCCAGGCCTTTCCCGGCCAGGTCGCGCACCACCGGCGCCAGCAAGCCCCGGTCGGAGTCCACGGCCAGGCCGATGTCGATCCGCCGCCAGAGCTTGATGCCATCGGCTGCGAGCGAGGCGTTCAGGCGGGGATGTTCGGCCAGCGCCTTTGCCAGAATTGCCAGCAGCAGGTCGTTGTACGTGACTTCGACGCCATCGGCCCGCAAGTCCTGCCGCAACCCAACCAGCGCCGTGGCGTCGGCCTCGGCGGTGAGGGTGACGGGCGCAGTTTGCAGGTGGCTGCGGGTCATGCGCTCGGCGATGAGGCTGCGGATGCCGGTGAAGGGGAGGGTGGGGGGTGGAGATTGGTTATTGGTAATTGGTAATTGGAGATTAGGGGTTTGGGTGAGGGCGAGTTCGATGTCGTCGCGGGTGATGCGGCCGCTTGGGCCGGTCCCGGCGACGGTGCGCCAGTCCAGGCCCGCTTCCTCGGCCACGCGCTTCGCCACTGGCGTGATCGTCGCCTGCCCAATCTCCAATCTCCCATCCCTAATCTCCATCGTTGCCAGAAACGCCCGCACATCCCGCTCGACAATCGCTCCCTCCGGCCCGGTTGGGGCGATGGCAGCCAGCGCCACACCCTCGCGTGCGGCCAGCACCCGCGCCCGGGGGGAGGCGAAGACGCGAGGTGGCAAGTGGAAAGTGGAAAGTGGCAGGTGGGACGTTTCTGCAGGCGCGACTTGCGACCTGCGACCTGCGACCTGCAACCTGCGATCCTTCGTTGCCCTCAGGACAGGCTCCCCGGCCTGTTCCTCGATCACTGCAATCGCGCTCAAGACCGCCACTTCCTCGCCCGCGCTGGCCACAACTCCGGCCAGGATGCCGTTGGCGGGCGCTTCCACTTCGAGATTGGCCTTGTCGGTCTCGACCTCGAACAGCGGCTCACCCTGGCGCACGGCCTCGCCCTCCTGTTTGAGCCAGCGCACGAGGGTGAGGGTGTCGACGGTTTGGCCGAGGGGTGGGACGAGGACTTGGGTGGGCATGGGGGAGGCGGGTGGTGGGTCAGCCGTTGATTGTTGACTGTTGATTGTTGACTGTTAGAACAGAGACTTTACAGCTGCGACCACCCGCTCTGCCGATGGCACATAGAACTGCTCCATCACCGGCGCAAAGGGCGGGGGCACATCGGGGGCCGAGACGCGCTTGATCGGTGCATCCAGATACCAGAATGCTTCCTCGGCGACGATGGCGGCGACCTCGCCCGCCCAGCCGCCGGTGAGATTGTCTTCTTCGACCACCACCAGCCGCCCCGTCTTACGCACCGATTCCAAAATCAATTCCTTGTCCAGCGGCACGAGCGTGCGCGGGTCGATGACCTCGGCCTCGATGCCGTCCTTCGCCAATTCCTCGGCGGCGGCCAGCGCCCGGTACATCGTCAGCAACTTGCCGACGATGGTTACATCTTTGCCCTGGCGGCGGATGGCGCCCTTGCCGATGGGCACAACATAATCTTCGTCGGGCACTTCACCCACGGGGCTGAGCGCGCCTTTCTCGGCGCGAGCGCCCTTGCTGCCATACAGCAGCTTGTGCTCGAACATGATCACGGGGTTGTCGTCGCGCACCGCCGCCTTCAGCAAGCCTTTGGCGTCGTAGGCGGTGGCCGGGGCCACAACTTTGAGGCCGGGGATGTGGCAGAAGAACGCTTCCAGGCTTTGGGCGTGCTGCGAGCCGCGGGCGGTGGCCCCTACTGGCGCCCGCATCACCAACGGCGTCTTCACCGTCCCGCCCGACATGTAGGTCATCTTGGCGGCCTGGTTGGCGAGCTGGTCCATGGCCAGGAAGAGGAAATCGGCGTATTGCACGTCGGCGATGGGTCGCAGCCCGGCCAGGGCCGCGCCGACGGCGATGCCGGTGAATCCCAGCTCGGAGATGGGCGCGTCGAGCACCCGCTCGTGGCCGAACTCGTCGGCCAGGCCCAGGGTGACGGTGAAGGCGCCGCCGAAGCCGCCGGGGATGCCGATGTCTTCGCCAATGCAGAAGACGGTGGGGTCGCGGCGCATTTCTTCACGGATGCCCTGGCGGATGGCTTCAGCGATGGAGAGTTGGGGCATGGTGGGTCTCTAGAGATTGGTAATTGGTAACTGGTAATTGAAGGAGTACAATTTGTTATGAGTGGCTGTTGGTTGGCCCAAGCGTCAGCCAGCCGAGAAGCCCGCAGGAGAAAGACCATGAGAACGATGCAAATGACCTATTGGAAAGACGGTGAATTCTCTATCGGCTACCTGAACGAGTATCCAGATTATCGCACGCAAGGATTCTCGAAAGAGGAACTTGTCGAGAATCTGAAGGATTTGCTCAAGGATATTGGGTCTGGTCAGGTGCCCTATATCCGCAAAGTCGAAGAGTTGATGATGGCGTAGATGAAGCGAAGGGAGTTAGTTCCTGTCCTGGAGCAAATGGGTTGCGTGCTGATTCGGCATGGGGGGAGCCAAGACTGGTATGCAAATCCGCAAACGAAGCAGTCCCAGCCTGTGCCGCGCCACAACGAGATCGATGATAATCTGGCGAGGCACATCATCAAGAAGCTCAGCGACGTTGATTTGTAGGTTAGTCTCCGAAGAACACGTGCTCTAACGCGCCCTCTGGCTGCGGCGACGGGCTGGCCTCGGCAAAGGCGACGGCGTCATCGATGGCAGCGGTGACTTCTTGTTCGATGGCGGTCAGGTCGGATTCGGCGACCTGGCCCGAGACGAGGAGGTGGGAGGCCAGACGGAGGAGGGGATCACGCGTGGCCCAGTCGGCTTCTTCTTCCTTCGTGCGGTAGGTGCGGGGGTCGCTGCGCGAGTGACCCACCAGCCGGTAGGTCTTGCATTCCAGCAGCGTTGGCCCGCCGCCCGCCCGCGCCCGCGCGATGGCCCGGCCCGCCGCTTCGTACACAGCCAGCACATCGTTGCCGTCCACGATCTCGCCGGGGATGCCGTAGGCCGAGGCCCGGCTGGCCACATCCTCGACCTTGAAGGCCCACGAGACCGGCGTCGAGGCGGCATAGAGGTTGTTCTCGCAGACGAACACGACCGGCAGTTGCCAGATGGCGGCCATGTTCAGGGTTTCGTGGAAGGCGCCTTCGTTGCTGGCGCCTTCGCCGAAAAACGACACCGAGACGCGGCCATTGCCCAGCCGTTTGCTGGCCAGGGCGGCGCCGGCGGCGATGGGAATGCCGCCGCCGACGATGGCAATGGCCGGGAACATGCCCACATTGACGTCGCCCACGTGCATCGACCCACCCTTGCCCCGGCAGCAGCCTGTATCCTTGGCGAAAAGCTCGGCCATGATCGCCCGCAGCGCCACGCCTTTGGCGATGGCATGGCCGTGCGGCCGGTGTGTGCTGGCGACGTAATCTTCAGGGCTGAGATGGGCGCACACGCCCACGGC
>CAYWPZ010000046.1:0-22395 GCA_964460135.1 uncultured Caldilineales bacterium
AGCATCTCAATCGCGAGCTTTTGCGCATCCGCCGGCTGCGCCAGCAGACGATCTTCATGGTCACACATGCCATCTCCGAGGCTGTGTTCCTGGCCGACCGTGTGCTGGTGCTCTCGCCTCGGCCCGGCACCATAAAGCGCGAGATCGCCATCCCCCTGCCCCACCCGCGCGACGAAGAAACCCTGACCCAACCCGACTATCTGCACCTGGTGCGGCAGGTGCGGCTGGCGATTGGTGAGTAGTTCAAGCAGTCAGGGGTCAGCGGTCGGAGCGCTGTGAGCGCACGGACCGCTGACCCGCCGGCGCATGAAAGCCAGCAGCCGCGGCATGGCCTGAGTGTAGACGCGGTAGAGGGCGGGGCTGGGAGCGAAATCCCAGGCGCCGATCCAGGCTGTGAAGCGAGGGCCAAAACCCTCTTTGAAGCGATAGACGCCGGCCATACGGTCGGACGCATCGAGGCGGTCGGGCGCACCCCACCAATCATAGCCGGTGCAGCCATGCTCGCGCGCCCAGCGCATGGCCTGCCATTGTAGCAGGTAATTGGGCATCAGGTCGCGGCCCTGGCTGCTCGAGGCGCCGTAGAAATACCAGGCGGTGGGGCCAAAACGGAGCAGGAAAACACCTGCCACCCATACGCCGGCCGCTTCGGCCAACAGCAACTGGCCCATCCCGGCCGCCTGCATCCGCCCCATCACCGCCAGATAGTAGGAGCGCGGGCGGATGAGAAAGCCATCGCGAGCGGATGTCTCGGCATACAGCCGGAAGAATGACTCGAACTCGTCGCTCGGTCTCACGGTCACGCCTTTGCGCTCGGCCAGGCGGATGTTGTAGCGCGTTTTCTGCTTCATCCCCGCCAACAGCGCTTCCTCGCCCACGGTCAGGTCGCTGAGGACGGTGTTGCGGAACTGGATCTGTTCGGCGCTGAAGCGCCAGCCGCGCTGCCGCAGGCGCTGGCTCAGGGCCTTGCCCAGATCGCTATCGGCTTCGATATCCGGGTCGATCTTGACGAAGATGGCTTTCTGGCGCCGGGCCTCGGCTTCGAGATCCGCCAGGACCAGGTCCCAGTCGGCCAGGTCGGGCGAGACGATCGGGCCTTTGGGCGCATAGAGCAGGCGGAGCGGGAGCCGCCCCGGCCGCCGGGCCAGCAGGCTGGCCGCAGCCAGGGGCGTCTCGGCAGCGCCCCACACCCGGCGGCTTGCCGCCCACACCGGGGCCTTGAGCGCCGCCCATTGGCTGGTTTGCAGCACGTGCGGGCGGGGCAGGCGCAGCAGGGCGGCGTCGAACGCAGCCGGGGCGATCATCAATTGACGTGCGGCAGCACGCGCTGACGCAGGGCCGGCGCGGGCAGGGCGCCCATCACCTGGTCGATGGCCTTGCCTTTGCGGAAGATCATCAGGGTAGGGATGCTCATGATCCCGTAGCGCTGGGCGGTGCGCGGGTTTTCGTCTACGTTCAGCTTGCCCACCACCAATTTGCCGTCGAATTCTTTGGCCAGGGCCTCGACGGTGGGGGCCACCATCCGGCAAGGGCCGCACCACGGCGCCCAGAAATCGACCAGCACCGGCGTATCGCCGGCGACGGTTTCGTTGAAATTGGCGTCGGTGAGGGTGATGGGTTTGCCGCCGGTGGCAGGGGCGGCGGCAGGGGGAACGGCGGCAGCTTCGGGTGTGCGCACCGCCTCGGCCCGGCCGCTGGGCGTGGGGGGGCGCACGCCGCCGCTGGCCAGGTAATCGCACCAGCGGCGCAGGTCGGCTTCGGTCGCGATGCCAACGGCGGTGGCTTCGGCCCGGCCGTGGCGGATGAAGACAAGCGCGGGCACGTGGCTGACGCCGAATTTCTGCCCCATCTCCGGCTCTTCGCCAATGTCGAGTTTGGCGAAGAGCACTTTGCCGGCGTAGTCGCTGGCCAGGTTGTTCAGAGTGGGGTCGAGCTGACGGCTGAGAGCGCTGCCCGGCTGCCAGAAGACGAGAACCAGCGGCAGGCCGGTGCTGAGCACGCGGTCGATGCTGTGACGGGAGGTGTAGATGGGGGCGTCGATGGGCATGGTGGGTGGCAGTGATTAGTGATTGGTTATTGGTTGTCGGTTATTGGGTGTTTGGCGTCAGTGAATGCGCAGTGCGCTTTCCGTATTCAGTGCATTTGGCGCAGGTTGGGTGAAACTGATGACCTGAAAGACGTGAACTTTTGTCTCGGGATGGTGGTAGATATCGATCGCCGCCGAGGCTTTGAGGGCGACGTGGCTGAGGAAGTCGTAGGGATCGGGGATGTTCTCCCACACCTGGGGCAGCAGCAGCCCGCGCTGCCAGTCGCGGCCGACCAGGACGCCATCCACCCCCGGCCGGATCTGCCGGACAAGGTCGTCGAGATCGGTGTAGGTCAGCGGCTGCATGGGGGTGAGGACCGAGACTTCGATGGCGGTGTCATCCACCTCTGCCGCCGTCAGGGGGTAGAAACGGGGGTCATCGAGGGCGGCGCTTTGGGCGTTCCTGGCCACATCCAGGGCCAGGGGTAGCCGCGGTTCGACGCTGCCGATGCAGCCGTGGAGCCGGCCGCGGGTGTGCAGGGTGACAAAACAGGCGCCGGGGCGCAGCAGCGTGCTGGGGACATCGCTCATCTTGGGCTGCCAATGGCGCTGCCCCCCCACCGCCGCAACCACGGCCTGCCGGGCGATCTGCAAGAGCGCCTGGCTTTCGAGGGCGGTCAAGGAAGGGAGGTCGGGCGGGGTCATGGCCATGGGGGGCGATGGTGGTTACGGGCGAAGATCGCAAAGGACAGATCCGGCCCCGATCAAGGGCCGTGACAAAACAGCGTCACGTTTCACGCCTCAGTCCTCCACAAACGCCACGGCGCCATAGCCGACGACGCGACGCCGGTCGCCGGCCGTGTCGCCGGAGTTGCGGTAATCGAGCAGCCGGGCGCTCCAGCCAAAACGCGCCGCCAGCAGCATCAGGCAGAGGATGGGCAGCCGGCCACAGGCTTCGCCTTGCCCGGCCGCGGCCATGTCCCCGCGCACGACGGCCTCCAGGAAGCCTGTATCCAGCCTGCGCGCCGTCTCGTAGGGGTGGTAGTGGCTGAGGTCGGAGCTAACGACGATGAGGGCGTTGCGATCCTGAACCAGCAAGCCGGCGAGGAGGTCGGCCGGGCGGGCGGGATCGACATGGCCGAACAAGAGTGGTACGACCCGCATCTCGGTGCCGCCCAACACCTGCAGGAACGGCAACTCGACTTCCAGACAGTGTTCGGGCGCGTGCGCCTCGTCGTCCACCCGCACCAGATCGGCGGAGGCGAGCAGGTCGGCGACGATGCCGGTCGCGACCGCCGCCGCGCCCAAGGGCGTGAGCATGGCGGCAAAAGAAAGCGCCGCCACCCCGCGCACGGGTGCAAAATGGGCCGGGCCGAGCAGGAAGACGGTGCGCCCGCTCAGCTTGGGCAAGGCCCGGAAACTGAAGCCGGCAATCGGCCCCGAATAGACATAACCGGCGTGAGGTGCGATCACCGCCCGCACGCGTCCGCTCGGGGGCGGGGCGGCGTCGGCCAGGTACCGCTCGACGGCCGCCCGCAAATAGGTCGGCGAGGCCGGATAGAAGCTGCCGGCCACGGCAGCCGGGCGCACCTTGGCCCCCGCCGTTGGCCGCACTGCTGAAGATGGGCCGGGATGCATGGTCAGGGACAGATGAAAACAGGGATGCGCGCCGCTGCCAACACCTGCTGGCTGACGCTGCCCAAGAGTGTGTCGGTCATGTCGGCAGGGTTGCGGCTGCCCAGTAGGATCAGGTCGGCGCCGATGCGACCCGCCTCGGCCAGGATAAGCTCGGCCGGGTTGCCCTCCAGGGCCTCGCCCGATACCTCCAACCCCGTCTCCTGCAAGAACATGCGCGCATCCTGGACGACATTGCCGGCGACGCCCCGGTAGAGCGCCACCAGTTCGGCGTAGCCTTCGTTGGCGGCATAGTGGATGGGCGGCTGAAAGACGTGGACGACGTGCAACAGAGCCTGCTCGGTCTTGCCAAAGTGCAGGGCATAGAGCAAGAGGCGTTCGGTGGCAGCCGAACCATCGACGGCGCAAAGAATGGTCTGAAACATGACGCCAGCCTCGCTTGGAATTGCGAGAAAAGGAAGCGTATGATGGGGCGCACACCGGCAGCAGAAGGCCCGGCGCCCTATCTACAAGCATAGCACGGATCGTTGACTTTGACCATGATCTTGCTCATGCCAGCGCAAGCCCGTCAGGGGCCGACAGCAACGACCATGACCCACCCCACCGTTCTCCTCATCCCCGGCGATGGCATCGGCGCCGAAGTCGTGCCGGCGGCGGCCCGCGTCCTGGCTTCACTCGCGCCCGACCTGGCGTTTGCGGAGGCCGAAGCCGGCTGGGGCTGCTTCCGGCGCCGGGGGCTGGCCCTGCCCGACGAAACGGCGGCGGCCGCCCGCCGCGCCGACGCCGTCCTTTTCGGCGCGATTCAATCGCCCATGCAGGCCACGCCCGGTTACAGCAGCCCCATCCTGGCCCTGCGCCACCAGCTGGGGCTGTGGGGCAATCTGCGCCCCGCCCGCAACTTGCCCGATCACCGCCCCCTCTTCGACCTGCTGATCGTGCGCGAGAATAGCGAGGGATTGTACAGCGGCCGGGAACACGCCATCGAAGGCGGCTGGGTGGCCGAGCGGGTGATCACGGCTGCAGCCAGCCAACGCATCGCCCGCCTGGCCTGCGAACAGGCTTTTCGTCAGGCCGAGCGGGTGGGGCGCCCGCCGCGACTGACGATCGTCCACAAAGCCAATGTCCTCAAGCATAGCGACGGCCTCTTCCGCTCGTCCTGCCTGGAAACGGCCGCCGCTTTCCCCGGCCTGAAGGTGGACGAGATGTTGGTGGATACGGCGGCGATGTGGTTGGCCCGCGACCCCGGCCGTTTCGATGTGTTGGTGACCACCAATCTCTTTGGCGACATCCTCTCCGATCTGGCGGCGGGGCTGGCAGGCGGGTTGGGGCTGGCGCCCTCGGCCAATGTCGGCTCTGGGCCGGCGGCGGTATTCGAGCCGGTGCACGGTTCGGCGCCCGACATTGCCGGCCAGGGCATCGCCAATCCACTGGCTGCGCTGCGCACCTCGGTGATGCTGCTGGAACATCTGGGCCGTTTCGACGCGGCCCGCCGTTTGGACGCCGCCATCGAACACGTATTGCGGCATGGCCCGTATACGCCCGATCTGGGCGGACAGGCCAGCACCGACGAAGTGACCGACGCCGTCCATCGCCTGTGCGCGCAATCGTCGGCAAGTTGACCATGCCCCCCGTGCTCTATCTCGCCCGCCATGCTACACCCGATTGGAACCGCAAGGACATCCCCTACGACGTCCCGCCCGGGCCGTCGCTCGTCCCCCAGGGCCAGGCCGAGGCCGCGCAACTGGCCGCCTGGTTGGGCGGGCGCGGCATCCACCAGGTGTTTGCCTCGCCCATGGCGCGCGCCTGGCAGACGGCGGAGATCGTCAGCGCCGCCCTGGGCGCTGACCTTGTCGAGACGCCCGACCTGATCGAATCGCGCCGCGGCGAGAGCTTCGAGGCGATCCACGCCCGTATGCAGCGCTTCTTCGCGGGCATCGTGGCCAACGGCGATGTCCCTGTGGCGGCCATCTCGCACGGTTTCCCCATCGAGGTGCTGCTGCAAAGCCTGGGCGTGAGCGCCGACGAGATGGCGCCCCTGCGCCAGCGTTTCGACCACCGCAATGTCATCGCCTGCGCCGGGGCCTGGCAGATCGACCTCTCCTTGCCTCAGGCGCCCCGCTGCACCCTGGCTTTTACGCCGGCGCCAGGCTGAACACCAGGCCCGATGGCAATTTGGGGTAGAAATAGGTGGCTTTGGGCGGGGCCACGCAGCCGGCGTCGGCCAGGCGGCGCAGTTGGATCAGGCTGGTGGGGCGGGTCAGCAGGGCGGCGGCGGCGCGGCCGGCGCGGACATGGGCGGCGGCGCTGGCGGCGTCTGGCTCGAACTGAAGCTGCGCTTTCTGGGTCTGCGGGTCGGCGCTGACGCCAAAGTAGGGGCCGAGCACCAGGCTCTGGAGGATGGCGACCGGCAGGGCGGCCACGGGCGCAGGGTGATCGGCCAGGAGGACGCGCTGTTGGGCCGGATGGGGACGCAGCCGGAGCAAGTACGGCGGCAGGTTCTGCAGCACAAGTCCAAAGACGGCCGCGCCGGCCAGATGGCGTTCGAGCTCGGCGATGAGTTCGGCCTCGTCGGCCAGGGAGAGCAGGTCGAAATCGGCTTCCAGGGCAGCCAAGAGTGGCTCGGCCTCGACCCGCCCCTTGCACATCACCAGGCGATGGGTGGGAAGGATGACCAGGCCGGGGTCTTCCATCGCCGCGAAATAGGCCAGGCAGTAGTCGGCCCCCCGTCCGGCAGCCTCACCGCCGCCCTCCTGTTGCCGCCAAACCTGGTAGGCGAGAGCGGTTTCGTAGCGGTGATGGCCATCGGCCACATACAGCGTTCGCTCCTGCATCAGCGCCGTCAGGTGGGCGATCAGGTCGGGGTCATCCCCGCGCCAGAGTTCGTGGACATCGCCGTGATCGTCGCGATAGGCGGCGGCGGGCGGCTGTTTCTGGGCGGCTGTCAGTATCCGGCCCACTTCCCCGCCCCGATCCTGGAACACGGTGAAGATGGGACTATCGTGCAGGCCAGTGGCTTTGAGCAGCGCCAGACGGTCGGCTTTGGCCTGGGGAAAGGTGCGTTCGTGGGGGAGGATGCCCTGGCCCCACGCCGCCAACCGCAGTTGGCCGATGAAGCCGCGCCGTTCGGCGGCCCGGCCGTCGGGCAGATGAAATTGCTGACGGAGCAGGTAGAGGGCCGGGGCCGGGTCGGGTCGGAGGATGCCCTGGGCGCGCCAGGCAGCGGCGATGTCGGCGGCAATCTGGTAGGCGGTGCGGCCGGCGGCAGGATCAGGTTGCGGCAGGGTGAGATGGACGACGTTGTGCTCATCGCGCCCGGCCAGCGCCGCCCGTCCGGCGGCGTCGATCACGTCGTAGGGCGGCGCGGCGACGCTATCCAGGTCGATGCCGGGGGCATAGCGCCAGCCAGAGAAGGGAAGGACGCGGGGCAGTGAAGTAGATAGGGGCACAGGTGGGACCAGTCTAGAGCGCCAGCGGGGTTCCTGCCAGGTGGGTGGGGGTCAGGTGGATGGGCAGGTAGCCGCGGGCGGCCAGGTGGGGGGTGGGGCCGCAGGCTTCGTCGGGCTTGTCGGAGAGCGAGGTGATGACCGCGCCGCGGCCCGCCAGCCAGCGGCAGGCATCCCACACTTCTTGCGTCAGGCAGATTTCCTGCTCCAGACGCTCGGTCAGGGGGGCGTCGTCGGGCAGGCAGCCCATCATCCGGGAGGCGGCCAGGTATTCCTGACGGCGGAAGTTTTTGAACGGCGTCGGATCGCCGGCGCGATGGGCGCTGTAGACGGCCTGGTGGACGGCGGCCAGCGATGGCGACAGGGCGGCCGCCTGGGTCTGAATCCGGGCGATGAAGGGATCGAAACCGGCGATCTCGCCGGCGCCGAAGGCCGAGCGCAGGTTGTCGAACTGAATCACGCCGGCGCCGGTCATGATGCAGATATAGGCCAGGTAGTCCTGGTTGTCGGCGGTCAGGTCTTTGTAGGCGGGCCGGTTGAGTTCGTTGTAGATGGCGGCAAAGGCGTCCCAGTCGGCGGCGGGGCCGAGGGCGTCGAGGACGGTCTGGCGCATGCCGTGCAGCCGAGTGCGGTCGATGGGGCGGTCGTTGCGGCCGCGAGCGCCCAGGGCGGTTTTGTCGATATCGACGACGACCAGGGTGCGCTCGTCCAGGCCCAACCCGCGCTTGTGCAGCAGGTGCAGCCAGCCGGCCAGTGCCTGCCAGCGGTTGGCAAGGTAGAGATCACCCTGCCAGTCGGTTTGGGGCGGATGCGCCAAGTCGTCGGCGCCGATGAAGGCCGAACCCTGCCAGCCGGTGGCCCCGGCCAGCGCCCGAAACGCCCCGCCATCGCTGCCGAGTGTATCGCCGATGAAAAGAAGCTCGGTCAGGGGGGCGCCGGGAGCGGCAAGTTGATGGAAGCGACGCAGGAGCCAGGCGGCGGCATGGGGGTAGGCCGGGTCGCGTTTGCGCAGGATGGCAGGGCTGGGCAAGCCCATCTCGCGCCAAGCCGCCGACAAGCCGGGAACCCGCGCCTCATACGGTTCCAGATTGCGGTAGACGACGAAATCGCCGGTGAGCTGGGAGAGGGTGTGGAGTGGCAAGGGGGGCAGGGGGCAAGTGGCAAGTGGTAAGTGGCAGGCGGCAACTCGTCTCCCGGTCTCCCGATTTCCCGGTCTCCCGGTCTACTTGTTTCCTTGTCTACCTGTCTACCGATCAATCGCGCCCTGGTGGACCATCAGTTCGGCATTGAGGATGGAGCCGCCGGCCGCGCCGCGGATGGTGTTGTGGCCGAGGAGCGAGAAACGCCAATCGAAGAGATTGCAGGGGCGGATGCGACCGACGACCGTGGCCATGCCGCCGCCGGCCATGCGATCGAGTCGCGGCTGCGGACGGTTGAGTTCATCGCGGACGATGACAGCCGGATCGGGCGCGCTGGGCAGGCGCAGTTCCTGCGGTAGGCTGCGATAGGTGCGGAAGGCGTCGATGATGTCATCGCGCCCGGCCGGGCGCCGGAGCGCAACCGAGACGGCCTCGTAATGACCGTCGATGACGGCAACGCGATGGCAGTGGGCGCTGATCTTGAACGAGGCCGGCGCAATGGCACCATCCAGCAGCCGGCCCATGATCTTGAGCGGCTCGGTCTCGACCTTGTCTTCTTCGCCGTAACTGTGTGGCATGACGTTGTCGATGATGTCGAGCGAGGGGACGCCGGGGTAGCCGGCGCCCGAAACCGCCTGCATGGTGGCCACGAAGACCTTGTCGAGGCCAAAGGCCCGGTCGAGGGGGTGCAGGGCGCCGACGAGATGGGTGGCCGTGCAGTTGGCGTTGCAGACGATGAAACCGCGCCACCCGCGGGTGGCCTGTTGCTGCTTCACCAGGGCGAGATGGTCGGGGTTGATCTCGGTCACCACCAGCGGCACGTCCGGCGTCATACGGTAGGGGGAGGCGTTGGAGAAGATGAAATGCCCGGCTTCGGCCAGGAGCGGCTCCATCGCCTGCGCTTCATCGGTGGGCAGGGCCGAGAAAAGGATGCGGGCGTCGATCTGGCCCGGCTGGCCGAGCTTGAGCGTCATTTCGGCCACTTGGGCGGGCAGGGGTGTGTCCAGAATCCAGTTGACGGCGTCGCCATAGCGCTTGCCGGCCGAACGTTGCGACGCGAGCAGGTCGGTGATCTGGAACCAGGGATGCTGGGCGAGGAGGCCAATGAAACGTTGGCCCACAGCGCCGGTGGCGCCGAGGATGCCGACAGGGATGGGTGACATGTGGTTGACTCGATAAAGATTCAGGAGGGGGTTGGCCCACCTTTCAGACGAGAAATCGCTCGATCTCTCCGAGAATGAAGGGCAGATTTGGCTGTGAGAAGCTCAGACCTGGCGCCGGAATTGCGATGACGCTTGATATCGGGCGATACGTGTTTGTGGTGGGGAAAAGTCGAGGCTAAAGTTGGATCACCCGGATGGGGGAAGTCGTCATACCAGTAGATCTTCTCATCATTCTGATATACTTCGTAGCCATAGGATGTGATCCGCTCGCTATCGAAGTCGATTTCCTCATGCATACGAAGGCGAATGCCGCCCACAAAGAATACTTCGCCTTCAGTTGTTCCCGTATAGGGGCTGTCCGACCAAACAACGACCGTTGATCGCTGAACAGCAGGCCGATCCATTTGCTCGGCCACAAACTGGCTGTAACTGACAAGCGACTTGAAGGGACGCTCACTCATCATCAATATACAGGCTGGATGCGCAAGGCGTTAACAAGTTCCTGACTATGGAGTTGCGCCGTATATGCCTGTTTGCGGCGCAACCAGGTCTCGTAGATGCCTTTCCAGCGACTGAAATCGGCGCGCGTCTCATCGTACTCATCATAACGAGCGAGTATGCCGCGCATGAGTGCATCATAGAAATCGGCGCTGAGGATGCCGTATTTTTCCTCGTAAAGAGTCAAGCGGCGTTCCAACAATTTCATTTCGATGACAAGTTCGTGAATTTGCATAGCGCCTCCATGTCAGGCGATGAACGCCTTAATGCAATTGTATCGCTAACAAAGATCCTGGCAAACTAACGCCTGCGCCCGGCCAGGGCGACAATGTCGGCCAGGACGCCGGCGGCCGTGCCATGGGCGCCGGCGCCCCGGCCCTGGAGCACGAGCGGGGTGGTGTGATAGACCTCGGTGTGAAAAGCGATCAGATTGTCGGTGCCCTGAAGTTGGCCCAGGGCGCTTGTGAGCGGCGCGGCTTGCATGGCCACGTGGCAATCGCCATCGACCAGATTGGCCACATAGCGCAGCGTCTTGCCCTCGGCCTGTGCAGCTTCGGCGCGGCGGCGATAAGGCTCATCCAGGGCCGGAAGCGCCGCCATGAAGTCATCGACGCTGCCGCTCGCCAGTTCGGGTGGATAGAGCGGCTCGACCACCACCTGTTCAAGCTCAAGCGGCCAGCCCAGCGTCCGGGCCAGGATCAAGGCTTTGCGGGCCACGTCCATGCCGCCCAGGTCGTCGCGGGGGTCGGGTTCGGTATAGCCCAGGCTCTTGGCCCGGCGCACGAGCGCAGAGAAGGTCTCGCCGGCCTGCAAGCCGGTGGCCAGATAGCCGAGCGTGCCGCTAAAACAGCCCTGGATGCTGTGGATGGTGTCGAACGAGGCGATCAGGTTCTCGCTTAGAACGGCAATCACCGGCACGCCGGCGCCGACGGTGGCCTCGTAGCGCAGCCGGCCGGCCTGCGTCAGCCGGCGGAAGGTCTCGTAGCCCTGGGCGAGGGGCTTCTTGTTGGCCAGGACGGCGGCATAGCCCTTGTCGAGCGCCATCAACAGGGCCTCGACCGTTTCGGTCGTAGCAGTGACATCGATGACGATGGCTCCTTCTGCCCCGGCAATGTCGATGATGTCGGCCAGGCCCTCGTGCTGATACCCGGCCTCGACCTCGGCCAGGTTGCGGCCCTCGCTCTTGGCTGCCAGCGCCCGCCGCAAGTCGCCGTAACGGATGCCATCGGCGTCGATGATGGCGCCCTGGCTATCGCACAGCGCCACGTAGCTCAGGTGCAGACCATAGCGCCACTCGAAATCGTCGCGGGCGTGCAGGATACGCTCGACCACGGCCCGGCCAACGCCGCCCAAACCGAATTGAATGAGAGGAATCGTGATCATTTTTAGGCAAAGAAGGCGCTGTGAATTTTGCGCACGGCGTTGTCGGCGTCGGCCTCCGCCACCACCAGCGAGATGTTCACCTCGCTCGACCCCTGAGCCATGGCGATGACGTTGATGTGCGACTCACCCAGGGCGCTGAAAAGCCGGCCGGCGATGCCGGGCGTGCCACGCATACCCACGCCCACCACGGCAATGATGACGATGTTGTGCATCGCCCGCACCTGGTCGATGAAATGGCGGGAAAGTTCTTGCGACAGTTCCTGTTGCAACGCCGCCACCACAGCCGGCGTATCGGCCTCGGGCACGGCAAAGCAGATGTTCTGCTCAGAGGACGACTGGCTGATCATCAGTACATTGGCTCCCGCCCCGGCCACGGCCTTGAAGGTGCGGGCGGCGATGCCCGGCACACCGATCATCCCCCGGCCCTCGACATTGACCAGGGTCAGGTGTTTGATAGCGGTGATAGCCTTGACCGAGCCGCCGTTGTGGGTTTCAGGCACGACCAGGGTCGAGGGGCCGTCTGGGTCGAAGGTATTGGCCACGCGGATGGGGATGGCAGCCTCGATGGCGGGGAGGATAGTCTTGGGGTGGAGCACCTTCGCCCCAAAATAGGCCAGCTCCGAAGCCTCGATGTAGGTCAGTTCGGACAGGGTGACGGCGCCGGGCACGATGCGGGGATCGGCAGTCATGACGCCGTTGACATCCGTCCAGATCTGCACTTCGCCGGCCCCCAGGCAGGCACCGACGATAGCGGCCGAGTAGTCGGACCCGCCCCGGCCCAGAGTGGTTGGGATACCGCTGGCCGTGGCGGCGACGAAACCGGTCACGACCGGAACCTTGCCCTGCTCTAACAAGGGCCGCAAGCGGGCGGTGATGTGGGCGCTGGTTGGCGCCATCAGCGGCGTGGCCGAGCCAAAACTGTCGTCGGTGACGATCATCTCACTCGCATCCACCCATTCGGCGTCGACGCCATGCGCGCGCAAGACGGCCGCCAGCAAAGGCGCGGCCATGCGTTCACCCAAACCCGACACCACATCCAGGCCGCGCGCGGTCAATTCGCCCAGGACGTAGATCGATTGGCACAGCCGCTCGAACGAGCGCAGCCGCTCGTCGATCAGCCGGCCGTAAGCTGCTCGCTCTACGCCATCCTCGATCAGTTGCCCGGCCACCAGCTGGTGTTTGAGCAGCAGGTCGCTGCGGGCCTCGCGGTAGGGCTGTTCGTGACCGGCGGCGGCAGAACGGGCGGCATGGATGAGGGTGTTGGTCACGCCGCTCATGGCTGAGGTGACGACGACGGTGTTGGCGTCCTGCGAGCGGGCGCGGGCGATGATTTGCGCCGTCTGGGCGAAAGCCTGGGTGTTGCCGACGGATGTGCCGCCGAATTTGAGTACGAGCATAGGAGGTTGAGAGGTGGAGATTGGAGGATTGTGCTGAGCGCAGCCGAAGGATTGGTAATTGGTGATTGGAGGCTTGTTCTGGGGGCTGCCGAAGGATGGGAGGGTGGGGGTAGTGTATAAAAATGCCCTCCCGATGAGCGGGAGGGCAAGCTACGCCGCCTGCAACCAAGCGGGCGCGAGTGTAGCATGGTCGAGTACGAGCGTCAAAACGCGCAGGTCGCGGCCCGATAGGGCGCTTTTGGTTGGCGCCAACGTCTTGATCCATAGCCAGCATCCGACCAGCCAGCGCCGCCCCCTCCTTCACCCATCCCCCCGCCCATGAACCTCATCTGCGCCCGTCTCCGCCTCCTCATCATCGCCCTCGTCGCCGCCGTTCTGCTGGGCCTGAGCCTCGTCGCCTCTCTCCGCCTGGTCCAGGCCTGGGATGAGGAGAATCTGAACTACTACGATCCCCTGGATCACTCGCCTCTCGCCGTCCGCCCCACCTACACCCCCACCGTTAGCAGCGTCCATTTCGACCTGGTAGGCGCGCTGGCAATCGCCGCCGGCTTTTCGGTCGAAGACGCCGCCCTCATCCAGGCCTACTCACAGGCGACCGACTCCGGCCCTCTGCCCGGCGCCAACCCGGTCTACAGCTTCGACGCCGACCCTGCCAACTACCCCACCCCGCCGCCCCTCAGCCAGGTGATCACCAGCACCCACTGCCCCTCGCCCACCACCATCGCCCCCACCGTCACCTTCGGCCTGCCCACGGCGGCGATGGAGTGTCCGGGCTGCTTCACCTCGCGCTATGGGCCGTTTGGCGTCTTCTTCCACATGCCACACGAACGGCCCGAAGAACTGGGCGCCATCCGCGCCTGGGCTTTGGGCCAGACGCCCGACCTCCTCGGCGTCGTCACCTTTGGCTACAGCAGCACCGCCGCCTCGGCCTGGCACATGCTCACCAACATCTATTCCAGCACGGCCTGCTTCGCCAGTCAGACGGTGGTGGTCGATACGGGCAGCATCGACGCCGGCAACCTGCCGGCCCTGGGCATTTACCTGCACTCGCTGGGCGATAGCTGGTCGCACCGCGACTGCCTGGCCGCCGCCGACGCCCTGGGCCTGCCCTTTGGCGCCCATATCGTGCCCAAAGGCGCCGACGACCCGCTCTGGCCCTGCCGGTGGACGGCGCACTCGGCCGAGTTCGGCGACCCGAACACCTTCCCCGACAGCAATCGTACCTTCAGCGGCACGCTTGCCCTGTACCAGGCCCTGATCGA
This sequence comes from uncultured Caldilineales bacterium, assembly GCA_964460135.1. Taxonomy (GTDB): domain Bacteria; phylum Chloroflexota; class Anaerolineae; order J102; family J102; genus SSF26. The sequence goes on from CAYWPZ010000046.1 coordinate 13,944, forward strand.
ATTTGCCGCCCAGAGCGACCGCCCGCTTTTCCGGCCCATCCCCGTGCAAGCCGAAAACGGCGCCATCTTCGACGCCCTCTACGAATTTGCCCATAGCGCCACCGATGCCAATCCCATGCTGCGCCGGCGCCTGGCCGATCAACTGTATCAGTGGGCGCTGGCGACGCGCGCCGCCAGGCCTGAGTACTGGCCCCGCCTCTATCTGCCCCTCCTGATCCGCGCCTGGCAGCCTGTCGGAAAAGTCGTCTGGACACGGATGAACACGGAAGAACACGGATTGGAACAGTGACTTTGTGCTGAAAATCCGTGTGAATCGGCCTTGATCCGTGTCCCAAGAATCTTGTAAGCGGCTTCTTCGACAACCTGCTCGCCAGACGCCCCGGCCCGCCGTCATCAAACCCGGCCGCCTTTCCAAAGCCATCACCCCGGCGCCGCCATCTCGAACTCCAGCCCGGCGGTGGTGGCGCCCACGCGCACGACCGTACCGGCGACGGGATCGTTGGTCAGCAGATAATCGGCTAACGGTTCGCGCAGGTGCTTCTGCAGGATGCGGCGCAGGGGCCGGGCGCCCCATTCGGGGTGATCGTTCTGCGCCAGCAGCCAGGAACGAGCCGGCGTATCGACTTCGAGCTTGAGGCCGCGCGGGGTCAGCAAGGCAGCCTCTTTTTTCAGCAGCAGGTCGAGAATCTGCCGCAAGTCGTCAGGCGAAAGGGCATGGAAGAGGATGATCTCGTCCAGCCGGTTGAGGAACTCCGGCCGAAAGAAACCATGCACCGCCGCCATCACCAGTTGCCGCTGCCGCTCGTCGATGATCGGTTCGGTCAAGAATTCGGAGCCGAGGTTGCTGGTGAGGATGATCACGGCCTCGTTGAAATAAGCGGTGCGGCCCTGGCCATCGGTCAGACGGCCCTCTTCCATCATTTGCAGCAGCACATCCAAAACGCGACCATGTGCCTTCTCGACTTCGTCGAAGAGGATGATGGTATAGGGGTGCGAGCGTACATGGTCGGTCAGTTGGCCGCCGCCCTCATAGCCCACATAGCCCGGCGGCGCGCCGATCAGCCGGGCGACGCTGTGCTCTTGCTGGTATTCGCTCATGTCCAGCTCATAGGCGGCGGTCTCGTCGCCGAACATAAACTCGGCCAGGGCCTTGGCCAGTTCGGTCTTGCCGACGCCGGTGGGGCCCAGAAAGAGAAAGGAGCCAATCGGCCGTTTGGGGTCTTTCAGGCCGACGCGGGCGGTCTTGACCGCGCGCGAGACAGCCAGGACGGCCTCATCCTGGCCGATGAGGCGCTGACGGATGGCCTCGACCATGCTGGCATAGCGCGCCCGCTCGTCCACGCCCAGCCGGTTGACGGGGACGCCGGTCATCAGGCTGAGGGCCAGGGCCACGTCTTCGCTATCGAGCCGGGCGCCGTCGCTGCTGATGGCCGGGCGGAAGGGGTTCTGGGCCTGGCCGCCGGCGCGCACCAGGGCGCAGGAGCGGTGCAGAAGCTGGAGGGCTGAGGCGGGGAGGGGCGTCTCGGTCAGGTAACGACGGGCGAAATTGGCGACGGCAGGTAGGCTGGCAGGGTCGATCTGCAGCCCGTATTCTGCCTCCAGGTGCGGGCGATGGACGCCGAGGATGGCGATGGTCTCATCGACGCCGGGTTCGGGCACCTCCAGGCGCTGGCAGTTTTCGGCAACGGCGGCCGTCTTGGCGATGAAACGCTCGAAATCGGCCTGGCTGAGCGAGCCGACGAGCACCGGGTCGGCGTTAAGGAAGGCTTTTTGCAGCGGGCGCTCGGCCTTGGGGAAGACGGCGTCGAGCGGGCCGCCGAAGAAACGCTGGATGTTGGGGATGAAGAGGATGCCGCCCGCGGCCTGGCGCAAACCGGCCTCCAACGCCTGGGTGGGGTCGGTCAGCAGCGAGGCCTCGTGGATCGTGACCAGCGATTTCAGCCCTGCCGGCCCTTTGCCTTCGGCCATCAACAGGGCCAGCGATTGCACCAACGAGCGTTTGCCCACGCCCGGCGGCCCGATCAGCAGCACATGCCGGCGCCCGGCCAGGGCCAGCAGGGTGCTGAGGTCGCGCAACAGGGTCTGGCGATGGTAGACGGGCTTGAGTTCGCCGGCCTGGGCCTGGCCCACCAGGTCGTTGGCCGTCTGTTTTTTGATCGCCGCCGCCGCCATCAGCTGATCGGTCATGGCGGCGGGGGTGATGCCGTGGCGTTGCAGAAAGGCGGAGGTGCTGACCCCGCGCTCGGACATGGCCCCCAGGGCGTGATGCGTCCCCACCTGCACCTCATCCAGGGCGCGGGCAATGCCCCGACCCTCATCCAGGACGATGAGCAGCTCGTCCGAAAGCGCCGTCGTGGCGCCATCGTCGCTCACAAAGCCCAGTTTGCCGTCGCGGCCCTGGCGCAGTTTGGCCATCTGCTCGACCGTCTTGGTGAATTCATCGAGCTTGAAGCCTCGCTCGCGGCTGAGGTGCTGCAAGAGGCGACTGGCGTTGTATTTTTCGCCGCGGGCAAAGGCCAGCAGCAGCAGCTCGGGTGTGAGCGCTGCCTGGCCGAAGGCTTTCATGGCAGCGGCAGCGTCATTGAGGGCGCGAGTCAGTTCGGGCGCGGGGATGTCGGGGTTGAGGAGGGTCATGGTTTTCTAGCCTCCCGCCTTCTTTGCCTTCAGGCCCAACTCGGCCAGAAGTTCGACGATGCGGTCGCGGTGGTCGCCCTGGATCTCGATCTCGCCCTCCTTGACGGCGCCGCCTGCGCCCAGCCGGGCTTGCAGGTGTTTGAGGATGGCCTTCTTGCCGTCGGGATGGCTCTGGATGCCTTTGATCACAGAGACGGATTTGCCGCCGCGTCCTTTGCGTTCGAGATAGACGCGGATGGGTTCGGTTTGGCTGGGGGCGGGCATGATGGTGATCGGGCCGTGAACAGAGACGAGGACAGAGACCAGGCTAGCAGGCTGTCGGCAGAAGGGAGCGGCTCTGGGCAAACGAGATGACGGTGTTGCCGGCGGCCGTGATCTCGATGTAGTGATCCCAGGGCTTCGTCCAGGTCTTCATCAGCGGGATGGCGTCGACGTGGGCATCGAGCACCAACAGGGGGACGCAAGCCCGTTTGAATTCGTCGGCCAGGCCGGCATGGGCAATGTGATAGTGCGTCGCCAGGGCAAAGCAGATCAGGATGAGCAGGCGGTTTCTGGCTCACTATAGCATGGGCGCCGAAACGCAGCCAACTCATCGCCACGGAAAAGGTCTTCACCACTTGTAAGCCAAATTGCATTACACGGCCAGGTAAGATAAAATCCAGAGGCCGGACGCCGCCTGATCGTGCAACTCTAGGGCAGCGGCGGCGATGCCCTGGCGGCAGGAAGCAAACCTTTATGGAAATGATCAGAGTCTCGGCGCGATCTCGTTCGACGGCCGTAGCAGGCGCCATTGCTGGTGTGATCCGCGAACGGGGCCTGGCCGAGGTGCAGGCCATCGGCGCCAGCGCCGTCAATCAGGCGATCAAGGCCCTGGCCATCGCCAGGGAGTATTTGCAGGAGGATGGCATCGCCATTGCCTGCGCGCCGCTGTTCACCGAGGTCGCTATCGAGGGCGCCGAACGGACGGCGGTGCGGCTCACCGTCTGGAAGCTGGACCCGACCATGCTGCCATCTTCGCTTGCCGCGCCCTCTAGCGGCCGGCCCCAGGCCGGCGGTTAGTCGGCGGCGGGGCCCCGCACAGCCGCCAGTGCCCGCCGCCAACTGCCGTCGCGCTCGCCTGGCCGGAAGGGGAGATAGAGGGTGACGCGGTCGAGCAGGCCGCCGTAACGCCGCCGGATGGCGGGGCCGATCTCGGCCCAAGTTCCTTGCACGGCGAAGACATCGAGCATCTCGTCGCTGATCAGGGCCGGCATCTCGTGCCAACGTTGGCGCACGGCCAACCGGCCCAGTTGTTCGCTCAGCTCGCCCCAGCCGTGGAGTTCCAGCACCGGCCGGTAGGAGGGGGTGGAGGCATAGAAGCTGATCTGTTGGCGGACCGAGGCGCGAGCGGCGGCCTGTTCTTCCTCGCTATCCCCCACTACAGCAAAAACGGTGGCGCTCACTTCCACCTGATTCAGGCTCCGGCCGGCGGTGTTGGCGCCGGCAGCCAGCCAGGGGCGGATGGCTTCGGCCAGATAGCGGGGCGTATGAAAGGGGTGGACATGGAAGCCGTCGCACAACTCGCCCGCCAGCTCGCACAACAGGCGGTTGACGCCGGCGATGTAGATGGGGATGCGGGGATGGGCGATGGGGCCGGGGTCGAAGAAGGGCGCCATCAGGGTAAGTTTGTAGAACTCGCCGCGGTAGTTCAGGCGCCCGCCATTCTGCCAGACCTCCCAGATGTGGCGCAGGGCGAGGATGTAGTCGCGCAGCCGGGCGGCGGGCTGACCCCAGGGCATGGCAAAGCGGCGTTCGATGTGGGCCTGGATTTGCGTGCCCAGGCCGAGGATGAAACGACCCTGGCTGTAGCGGGCCAGGTCCCAGGCTACATAGGCCGTGTGCATGGGGCTGCGGGCAAAGGCGACGGCGATGGCGGTGCCGACATGCAGGGTGGTGGTGTATTCGGCGGCCAGGGCGAGCTGGAGGAAGGGGTCGTGGTTGGTCTCGGACGCCCACAGGCAATCGAAGCCCAGGCCCTCGGCGGCAGCGGCTGTGGCCAGGATCTGCTGTGTGTCGTCGGCCACGAGGGCGGCGTCGAATTTCATGCGGGGCGGTCAGGGAATGGGGCAGGGCAAGGAGGCTTCGCTTGCCATCGTCGTATGCGAAGGTGCTGACTTCGATGACGGCCAGTCAGGTTTATTGCTCTATCGGCACATCGACAAAAGTCCACGCCAGCCCGAACTGCTGGTGCAGATGCCGGGCCAGCGCCTGCACCCCCAGCGTTTCGGTGGCGTAGTGGCCGCCGTAGAGGATGTTCATCCCCAATTCGGCGGCGGCATGGGCCATGGTGTAGTCGCGCTCGCCCGTGATCAGCGTATCGCAGCCCCGCCGTTGCGCCTCCTCCAGGCTGCGGCTGGCGTCGCCCGAACAGACGGCCACCCGCCGCACGCGCTCCGGGCCAGAGGCATCGACCAGCAACGGTGGTTGCAGCGCCTCGGCGAAGACGGCCGCCAGCTCGGCGAAGGTGGTCGCTCGCTCCGGCTCGGCGATCAGGCCCACGTCCACGCCTTTGTAGCCAAAGTAGGAGCCGACCGGGTGCAACCCCAACAACCGGCAGAGTTCGGCGTTGTTGCCCAGGGTCGGGTGCAGGTCAAGGGCCAGGTGGGCGGCGTAGAGATTGAGGTCGGCCCGGATCAGCTTGCGCACTTTGTGGCCGAAGGCGCCAGCGATGCGCCTGGCCTCGCCCCAGAAGATGCCGTGGTGGACGAGCAGCAGGTCGGCCCCGGCAGCCAGGGCACCATCGATGGTGGGATGGGCGGCATCGACACCCACGGCCAGGCTGTTTACCTCCTCCCGACCCTCGACCTGCAAACCCTGGGGGCCGTAGTCGGGGATGGCGGCCAGGTCGAGGAGGGCGTCGAGATAGGAGACGAGGTCGGAGCGGTTCATAAACGTACAAGAACTGCCAGTTCAGCTTCGCAAAGAGAGGCGGCGCCACAAATATACCTTCCGAACCAAGATACGATGTCCATCAGAGTCATCCATGCCACGCGGCGGTATACGTCCGAGCGAGAAACTCCTCAATGTGTCATGCTGAGTATCCAATACAGGCGACGGCTAGATTTCGCTTCTCTTGCCTATGGCCTGCTCGCAAAGGCGGCCGATGAGGTGTACGAATTCGGTTTCCTGTCCTAACCAAGCTTCTGCCGTTGCGACATCGAAGCGCACGAAGTCGCCGTAATCGCTCTCTTGCCGGCTATCGAAGAGTCTGCGATAAAACCTGCCCATCTCGACCGGCGCCACCCCGGTCTTCACCCAATCGCTATCGAACATCGCCCGGACGCCACTGTGTCGAGCTGACGCCTTACCTTGGGTAAGCAGCAGCGCGGTTACGGCATAGAAACAAGCGTAGTACAGCCGATTGACGCAAGTGTTGGCATGGTTTTCATTCAGCAGGAGGCGCGCTTCTGCCAGCGACTCGCGCGCTCGATCCAGGCGATAGCGAATGAGATCGATTTGCTCTGCCTTCACAAGACGATACCTTCGCGGTCGATGTGCTGATGGAGGGGCGTTACATGGTACTGCGTCGTTTCCCAGTGGGCACGGTCGAAGACGATGGCTGCGATCACGATGCCGTGTCGGAGTTCGATCTCGTAGAGCGCGTTGTCAAGAGTTTCTCTTTGAAAGGGTGTGATCGGGTCCCGCGCCAGGATGAGAAGATCGTAGTCCGACTCAGGTCGCGCATCACCGCGCGCACGACTGCCAAAGAGCACAATTTCGGCCCCGGGCGAGACGCCAAGCGCGACTGCCTTGAGGTCCTGAACAAGGCTTTCGGGTAGGGTGTGGGAGCCAAATCGGGGAGCGGGCTTCGTCATGTGCTATCAACTTCCTTGAAGATCGACCTGACTGGAATTATAGCATAGGCGGGTCGCAGGGCAGGTGCGACGCATCGCGGAGATGCGTCGCACTGCGCGATTGTTCGCTTTGTCTCCGCGGCGGCCCGTGCTATCGTTGCCCCAGCCTCGCCTCCATTGGAATCGCGTTCGGAAGGTTCATGCGCCGCTTCATGTTGCCCGGCAAATCCCTGATCTCGGCTATGGTTTCATCCCGCAACCAGATCCGATACGCCACCGCTCACCAACTCTTGCTTGAAATCTTCCCACCTTGTCCAACCTTCCCTACTCTGCCACCCGACAAGGCGCTCGCGCACAAACAGGTGGTCTTCTACCCATTCTACCCTCTGCCCGCGACCACCGCAAATCAAGCTCCACCCCGCCCGGCATCGCCCCCAATAACCAATTGCCAATTACCAACCTCCCCCCACCTCCAAACTCGCCAACACCGTCCCCACCAACACCAACCCTGCCGCCAGCAACTGCACCCCGCTCAACCCCTCGCCCAAGAACACGACGCTGATCAGCAAGGTGATCACCGGCGTGAGCGCCTCTAGCAGCGAGGCAGCGGCGACGCTGGTGTGGGCCAGGCCGAGGACATAGAACTCGAAGCTGAGCAACGACATCGCCACCAACACGGCCAGGATCAGCCAGGTGGCCGGGCCGGCCGTACGCAGCAGCGGGCCTTGCACCAGCAGCAGCGGCAGGATGAACAGTCCCGAAAGCAGATGGCGGCCGGCAACGATGGTGGTAGCATCCAGTCGGGCCGTCAGCTTCTTGCTCACCACGCCGGCGCTGGCCCAGCCAAGCGAAGTCAGCAGCACCAGGACGATGCCGGGCGTGAGGCTCTGACCGGGGCCGATGCCCGACATCAGGAAAAGCCCAACCAGGGCGCTACCCATCCCCAGCAGTTGTAGCCGCGTGGGTCGCTCGTGCAAGAAGAGGGCGGCGAGGCCGATGGCCAGGGCGGGGTAACTGTTGGCGACAAAGGTGAGCACCGGGATGGGCACAGTCTGCAGGGCGGTGGCGTACATCAGGCTGGGCAAGGCGAAGCCGAACAATGACAACGCCAGAAAGAAGCGCAGATTCTGGCGGATGGCCCACCCCAGCCGTCGCGGGCCGGCGATCACGGACATCACCGCCCCTGCCAGCAACATGCGGGCGCTCACCACCGCCGATGGGCTGAGGCTGAGCAGGGCGGCGTCGATCACGAACGGGATCGCCCCCCAGATCAGCACCGCAACCATGATGCTGAGCAAACCCCTGGTGTGTGGACGCGCGCGCATGGCCGTCATTCTACCGCGCGATACAGCGCCAGCGTAACGGTGGGCCTGGGTGTACGGCCCCACATCCTCAGCGCCTGGTCAGCGGCAAGTGCACGTGTTGGTCCTTGGGTCGGCCCAGGGTCTCCCACCCGTACCAAGCGAAGGTTGAGGCGCCGCCGCGACCGAAGCCGAGGTAGAGGAGGCCGCTTTCGCCGTAAGTGAGCACATAGAAGGCGCCGTAGTCGCCGGTCACTTTCGTGAAGCCCTGGCCAGACGCGTAGTAGGTCTTCAGCCCGGTCAGGCTGTGCCACTCCAGCCAATAGTCGGCGCTGTCGTAGTACGAGCGATGCCAGGCGCGGCCTTCGACATCCTGGAAGACACAATCCATCACATAGATCACCCCGGCCGCGCAGGTCAGGGTCATCAAGTTGGCGTTGGTGGGCGGCTTGCCGCCGCTGATCCAGCCCGACCAGGCGGCGCCGTCCCATTTGCGATGATAAACATTGCCATCGATCGCCACCACGGCCTGGTGCAGCGAGATGCTGGAATAGGCCGAGGCCGCGACCCCCAGATACAGGTTGTCGGCGAAGGTCCCGGTTGGCAGCGGCCCCATGTCGAAGCTCCCCCAGCTCACGCCATCCCAACGCACCTGGTAGATGTGGCGATCCTTCCCACGCGTGA
>CAYWPZ010000047.1:0-22332 GCA_964460135.1 uncultured Caldilineales bacterium
GCCCTGGACAGCTCGGAGGGGCGCCGCTGTTGCCAGGCCCTGGCAGAGGAGACCGGCGATCGCGTCCAGACGCGCCTGGCCATGGGCGGTGAACTGCTGGCCGTGCTGGGCGGCAACCCGGAAAGCCCCGGCTGCGCGGTGCACCTGGCGACTGACGACCCGCGCGGCCCGCTGGACGCCCGCTCCGGCGTCTTCATCCAGGCCTTGTGGGGCAACCTGACGCGGCGGGGCATCCAGGTCCCCTTCCGGGGACTGCGGGACTACCGGCCGGAACTGATGCAGGAAGACCTGGTCTGGCTGGCAGGGCTGCTCAGTCGCGGCGTTGAGTGGCGGGGCGAGCGCTTCCGCCTGTTCGCCGACGGCCGCTTGCAGCCCCTGGCCGCAGCCAACCCCGGCCGGCGGCTGATCGACTGGCCGGGCTGGGCGTTGCGCCGGGGCGTGCGCCATCTTGACGCCCGCTTGCGCCGCGCTTTCGGCATCTACGAGTTCAGCGACGACGCGCGTTGCCTCCTGCGCCTGGGCCTGATGGCCGTCCCCTTCGATCTCGACCTGACCGCCGGCCCGCGGCTGCAGCGCGGCCAGGCGATGGCCGGCCTGCACTATTGGAACGAACACATCCCGCCCATGCCGTCGGCAGGCCCCGACCTTGCCTGGGCGCGCACCTTCTACTGCAACCTGAACCTCTCGCTCCATCTGCTGGCCGGGCATGTGGCCGCCGAACCAGGTTTGCAGCATGTGCAGGTCTTCGGCGGCAACCTCATGGTTGGCGGCCAGCACGAGCTGGACATGCTCACGGCTTTGGTCGGGCGGGCAGGGGCGGAACTCCACCCCATACCCCCGGCCACAACCCTGCGGCAACGCTGGGGGCGCTTTTGGGAAGACCGCTACACGCAGCTGTTGGTGTGGACCTACAATCCTTCCAGCCTGCGTAGCCGCCGGCGCGGGTACCGACGCTACTACTTCGTCATCACCCGAGACGCGCTTTTGCAGCGGCGCTGGGCCGCCGTAGACTGCGCCTGAGCGAGGTATGACGCGTGTCATAGTGCGGGCAGCGGGGGCAGGCGATAATGAGCCTATTGGCACATCATCCCTCCCACAGGCTTACCCATGACCACGAAATCACTCATCATCATCGGCGCCGGCGTCGCTGGGCTGGCCGCCGGCTGCTATGCCCAAATGAACGGCTATCGCAGCCAGATCTTCGAGCTGCACGACCTGCCCGGGGGCCTCTGCACCGCCTGGGAGCGCAAGGGCTACGTCTTCGATGGCTGCATCCACTATCTGTTTGGCTCTGGCGCCGGCCAGCCTTTCCATCGTCTGTGGGAAGAACTGGGTGCCATCCAGGGCCGGGCGATGATCGACCATGAGGAATTGATGCGCGTCGCCGCGCCCGATGGCCGCACCTTCAGCGCCTATTGCGACCCCAACCGTCTTCAAGAGCACATGGCGGCGCTCTCGCCGGCCGACGCCAGGCTCGGCCAGCGGCTTGCCGACGGCGTGCGGCTGTTCACACGCTTCGACATGTCGGCGCTGAGGCAGAAGCCGAAATCGCTGATGAAGCCGGCCGATGGTATGGCCCTGGGCCGGGCGATGCTGCCGTTCGTGGGCGCGCTGGCGCGGTGGGCGACGGTGTCGGCGGGGGAGTTCGGCGCTCGGTTCCGCGACCCATTGCTGGCCAGGGCCATGACCCTCGTCTTCGGTTGGCCCGAAATCCCCATGATCGGCGCCCTGTCGGTGCTGGCGGCCATGCATACGGGCAACGCCGCCTTCCCGGCCGGCGGTTCGCTGGCCTTCGCCCGCGCCATCGAACAGCGCTATCGGCAGTTGGGCGGGCAGATCCACTACAAGGCCCAGGTGGAGAAGATTCTGGTCGAGAACAACCGGGCCGTGGGGGTCAGGCTCTATGACGATAGCGAACACCGGGCGGATGCGGTCATCTCGGCCGCCGATGGCTACAAGACCATCTACGATCTGCTTGACGGCAACTACACCAATGCCAGGCTCGATCGACTCTACCGGGGGTCTATGCCCATCCATTCGCAGGTGCAGGTCTCGCTGGGCGTGAAGCGCGACCTCAGCCGCGAGCCGCACTGGGTCACCTATCTGTTGGAGCAGCCGCTTGCGATTGCCGGTGAGCAGCGGTGGGAAATCGGCGTCAAACACTACTGCTTCGACCCCAGCCTCGCCCCCGCCGGCCGGTCAGTGATCGAGGTGATGATCCGCAGCGACTACGGCTATTGGCAGCGCATCTACGGTCGGAGGCTGTACGACAGCGAGCAGTCGCAGGTGGCCGAGCAGGTGATCGGCTTTCTGGAACGCATCTACCCTGGTCTCCGCAACCAGATCGAAGTCTGCGATGTGGCAACGCCGCTGAGCTACGAGCGCTACACCGGCAATTGGCTCGGTTCGACCTGCGGCTGGCTGCTGACGAAACAGACGATGCAGATGATGATCACCGGCATGGCCAACACGCTGCCGCAACTGGGTCGTTTCTACCTGGCCGGACAGTGGGTGGAACCGGGCGGCACCGTGCCGATGGCGGCCATTTCTGGTCGGAATGTCGTCCAATTGCTCTGCCACGCCGACGGCAAACCATTCGTGACCGCAACGCCCTAAGCACAACTCGCCCGCTGGCTGCATCTCAAGTTGGCAATTTGCGGCTGGCGGCCTTAGCATGGGCCGCCGATGCGCGTCCTCATCACCGGCGCCGGCGGCTACCTGGGCCAGCGCCTGCTCGACCACCTGCCCCCCGACTGGCAGGTATGGGCTGGTTTCCACCACCGGCCGGTTGTCCCGCGCCCCGGCCTCACGCCCCTGCCCCTGGACATCACTCGCGCCGAGGCGGTGAACGAGCTCGTGCGCTCGATTCGCCCCGACCTCATCCTCCATACGGCCATCGCCCGCCAGCCGGCCGACTTCGACGCCGTCATCGTCCAGGGCAGCGCCCACATCGCCGCCGCCGCCGCCCAAACCGGCGCCCGGCTGATCCACCTCTCAACCGACATTATCTTCGACGGCGCCGCCGACCACTACGACGAGACGGCCCTGCCCTGTCCCGAGCCGCCTCCTGGTCTGCCCGACCCCCTCAACCCACACGGCCGCGCCAAAGCCCGCGCCGAGACCCTGGTGCGCCGCCTCCATCCCGCCCCTGTCATCGTTCGCACCTCGCTCATCTATGGCTTCGACCCGCTCGACCACAGCAGCGCCTGGTTGGTCGCGGGTCTGCGGGCGGGGCAGACCATCACCCTCTTCACCGATCAAATTCGCTGCCCGGTCTATGTTCACGACCTGGCAGCCTGCCTGATCGAATTGGCCTGCCTCCCCTTCACCGGCGTCCTCAACCTGGCCGGGCCGGCGCCGCTCAGCCGCTACGAATTCGGCCTGCTGCTGTGCCGGCGGCTGGGCCTCGACCAGGCCGCCATCCTCGGCCTCCCCACCCCGCCCGCTTTCGTCGCCCCCCGCCGCCTGATCCTGCCCGACGACCTGGCCCGCCGCCTGCTGCGCACACCCCGTCGCCCTCCGCATGAAGTCTTGCAGCCGGCGTGACCTTCCGTGCTAAACTGCCGGGATGAGCAGGAGACCGGGAGACCGGGAGACCAGGGCGATTCCACGGTCAGGAATCAGGGATGGAGGTATCGCCTGCGACCTGCAACCTGCGATCCTTCGTTTCACTCAGGACAAGCCTGCCACCTGCCACCCATGCGCCTCCTTGCCGCCGACCCCATCCTCTACCTTGCCCTTGCCGTGGGCCTGACCCTGAGTATGGTCATGGGCTTCCTCACCCGGCAACAAACTGCCATGCCCGTGATCGGCGGCTTGCTCGTCTGGCCGTTCCTGCTCTGGTCGTTGCGCCATGCCCGCGTCGATGTCGCCGTGCGCTTCGTCGTCTTCTGGGCGGCGCTGGTCTTCCTGCTCAGCCTCGTCGCCGGGCGGGTGCTGGGCCAGATGGAGGCCCAGGCGGCCGTGCCCGGCAGCACACAGTTCATCGCCAGCCAGATGCTGTGGCTGGGCGGCCAGGGCGGCGACCACGAGCCAATGACCTCCTGGCTGCCGGCCTTTTTGCGGCGCGCCGGTCTGCTGTTGGCGGGCGGCGCCCTCACCGCCGGCCTGGCGCCGCTCATCGTCGCTGCTCGTGAACTGAGCATCCTGGGCCTGTGGACGGCCAATCTCCTCGACGCCGCCAGCCCCCTGGCCGTGGTCGCCGGCCTACCGCCCTGGATCCTGGCCGAGATGGTTGCCTGGGCGGCCCTGGGGGTGTTCGTGGCCGAGCCGCTGGTCACCGGCGATGTCCACGGCCTGCTGACGCGCGACCGCGGGCGACTGGCGCTCACCGGCCTGGTCGCCCTGATCCTCGCCTTCCTGCTCCATCTCCTGCTCCCCTCCCTCCTTGCTTCGCCCCTGCGCTCGCTGATCCTCTGACCGGATCCCGCTGCGTCCGGGCCGCCTCTACCCCATGCGACTGAAAAAACTCCAGCTTCACGGCTACAAAACCTTTGCCAACAAAACCGAATTCATCTTCGACGACGGCATCACCGCCATCGTCGGCCCCAACGGCAGCGGTAAATCCAACCTGGCCGACGCCGTGCGTTGGGTGATGGGCGAGCAATCCTATACCGCCTTGAGGGGCAAGAAAACCGATGACATGATTTTCAACGGGTCGAGCGAGCGCGCCCGCATGGGCATGGCCGAGGCCGTCCTCACCCTCGACAATACCGACAACTGGCTGCCGCTCGATTTCAGCGAGGTGGTGATCGGCCGCCGCGCCTATCGTTCGGGCGAGAACGAGTATTTTCTCAACGGCCAGAAAGTGCGGCTGCGCGATGTGCAGGAATTGCTCGATCGTTCGGGCCTGGGACGGCGCACCCACCTGGTCATCGGCCAGGGTCTCATCGACCAGGCCCTGGCCCTACGCCCCGAAGACCGCCGCGAACTGTTCGAAGAGGCGGCTGGCATCACCACCTATCGCAACAAGCGCCGCCAGACCCTGGAAAAACTCGACCAGACCCGCGACAACCTCACCCGCGTGCGCGACATCATCGCCGAGATCAGCCCTCGCCTGCGCCAGCTTGAGCGCCAGGCCGAGCGCGCCCGCCAGTACGAGGAAATCGGCGCCGAGTTGCGCAAGCTGTTACTGGTTTGGTATGGCTACAACTGGCGGCTGGCTCTGGGCAAGCTGGTGGACGCCCGCACCGCCGTCGCCCAGTGGCAGACCATCCTCGACCGCAGCCAAACTGCGCTCGACGCCCATAGCCAGCGCACCGCCGCCTTGCGCCAGCGCCAAACCGAGCTGCGGGCGCAACTGGCCGAGTGGCGGCGGCAACTCGACGCCCAGGCCGGCGTCCGCAACCAGCTGGCCCGCGAGCAAGCGGTCGGCGGCGAGCGTCTGCGCAGCCTGGGGGCCGACCGCGCCCGCACCGGGCAAGAACTGCAGGTGTTGTCGGCGCGGCGGCAGGGCGAGTCCGAACGGCTGGCCGCCGCCGAAGCCATGCTGGAGATGGTGATCGCCCAACGCCAGGAACACCAGGATGGCCTGGCTCAGGCCCGCGGTCAGTTGGCTGCCCTGGAAAATGAACGCCGCCAGACCGACGCCGATCTGGCGACTGTGCGGCGCAAACATCTCGATTTCAGCACCCGTCTGGCCGACCGCGAGAACCGCATCGTGCAGGCCAAAGAGCGCCGCCAGACCGTCCAGACCGAACGAAGCGCCGAACTGAGCGCCGCCGATGCTGCCGCCGCCGAGGCCGTCCGGCTGCAGGCCGAGTTCGACGCCGCAGGCGCCGAACTCCGCACCCTGGGCGAGGACATCGCCGCCCTGCGCCAGCGACACCAGGCGACCGAGAAGCGCCGCCAGGAACTGAGCGCCAGGCGCGGGCAGATCGAAGGCCAGCGGGCCGAACTGGAGGCGCAACTGCGCGCCCTGCGCGCTCGTTTCGACCTCCTCGACCGCCTGCGCAGCGAGGGCGAGGGCCTGTTTGCGGGGGTGCGCCAGGTGATGGCCGCCAGCCAGCGCCGGCAGTTGGGCGGCGTCTTCGGCCCGATGGCGACTTTGTTGGATGTGCCTGACCGTTTCGAGCAGGCGATCGAGATCGCCCTGGGCGCACGGATTCAGGATATTGTCGTTGCCAGCTGGGACGATGCCGAGGCCGCCATCGCCCATCTCAAAGCGATTCAGGGCGGACGCGCCACCTTTCTGCCGCTTGACAGCCTGCGCCCGCAGCCCCGCCTACCTCTCCCGCGCGACGCCGGCGTGATCGGCTGGGCGGCGGATCAGATCGGTTTCGATCCGCAGGTCGGTCCGGCCGTGGAACTATTGCTCGGCCAGATCCTGGTGGTGACCGACCTGGCCGCGGCCCGGCGGCTTAGCCGGGGAGAAGCCCGCGCCGAGACCGTGCGCCCGGAGCGGCCCCGCCTCGTCACCCTCGAAGGCGACTACGTTCACCCCGGCGGCAGCGTCAGCGGCGGCAGCCGCGAGCAGAAGCAAAAGGGCGGGATGCTGGCCCGCGAGCGCGAATGGCGGGCGCTGCCCGGCCAGATCGCCGAGGTCGAAGCCGGCGCCAGGGCGCTCAGCCAGGAGGTCGAAGGGCTGAACCAGGCGCTGCGGGCGGTGGACGAACAACTGACCGAGCTGGTGCGGCAGGCGTCGGCCCTGGGCGAGACCGAGCGCCAGCGCACGGCCGGCCTGGCCCGCACCCAGGCGGCCATCGACCGCGCCCGCCAGTCCGAAGCCTGGCGCCGCGAGCGCGCCGCCAAGCTGGCCGGCGAGATGGAGAATCTGGGCCGGCAATTGGCGGGGCTGCGCCAGGAAACCGACGAGTTCAAGGTCCAACAAGAACAGGCAGCCGCCCGCATCGCCGCCCTGGAGGAGCGCCTGGCGACGCTGGCCACGGGCGGGTTGGTACAGGCGGTGGCGCAGGCGCAGGCCCGCCTCGACGCCATCGAGTCCACGCGGCGCAGCCAGGGGGCGCTGGTCGAGAGCCACCGAGCCACCCTGCAGCAGACCGAAGCCGAGATGGCCGCGCGCCAGGAACGCGGCCAGGCCATCGCCGCCGAAATCAGCGGCCTGGAGGCCGACCTGGCCCGGCTGGCGACGGAACACAGCCTGACCGAGGCCGCCTACGGGGAGTTGGCAGCCAGCATCGACCCCGCCCAGGCTGAACTCGACCAACTCGATGCCGGCTGGCTAGAGCACGAGCGCCAGGGCGAGAACCTGCGCCAGCGCCTGCATCAGGAGCAACTGCATCTGAACCAGGCGCAACTGGCGCAGCAACGGGCCGACGACCATCTATCCTATCTGCGCAGCCAGATCGAACACGATTTTGGCCTGGTGTTGGCCGAAACCGAACCAGGCGTGGCTGCGCAGGATCCCCTGCCTTTCGATCACATCGTCACCACCTTGCCCAGCATCGACTCGTTGCCGCTAGAGACCGAAGCGGAGATCCACCGCCTGAAGAGCGTGATCGCCCGCCTGGGGCCGATCAACCCCGGCGCCCAGGCCGAGTTCGCTGCCACCCAATCCCGGCATGATTTTCTCGTCCAGCAGGCGACCGACCTGGAACAAGCCGGCGCCGGCCTGCAAAAAGTGATCGCCGAGCTGGATCAGTTGATGGAGATGGAGTTCCGGCGTACTTTCGAGGCCGTGGCCAAGGCCTTCACCCGCTATTTCACCCGGCTGTTTGGCGGCGGCACGGCCAAGTTGATGCTGACCGACGCCGCCGACCTGAACACGACCGGGGTCGAGATCATCGCCCGCCCACCCGGCAAGAAGGCCGCCAACCTGGCCATGCTCTCTGGCGGCGAGCGGGCCTTGACGGCCGCCGCCCTCATCTTTGCCATCCTCAGCGTCAGCCCGACGCCGTTCTGTGTGCTGGATGAAGTGGACGCGGCCCTGGATGAGGCCAACATCGGTCGCGTGCGCGATGTGTTGGGCGAGTTGGCGCGCGAGGCCCAGTTCATTCTGATCACGCACAACCGCGGCACCATCGAGGCGGCCAACACCATCTATGGCATCAGCATGGGCGCCGACAGTGTGTCACAGGCGCTGTCGTTGCGGCTGCAGGGCGACCGGCTGGAGGCCGCCCCAGCATGAGTTTCCAACGCCCGCCGTGGCGGCAGATCATGCCGGTGATCGTGGTCGTGCTGTGGGGATCGGCGATCTTTTTCGTGGCGCTGGCCATGCGCGAGATCGGGCCGATGGCGACGGCCTTCTGGCGTTGGGCGCTGGCGCTTGGCCCCATCTGGGGCGTTGTCCTGGCTGCGGGCCAGGGCCGGGTGGCATGGCAGTTGTTTCGCCGCCGGCCCTGGGCCTACATAGCTTTGGGCGTCGTCGGCTTTTCGCTCCTCTACGGGCTGCAGAACCTGGCCCTGGGCTACACTTCGGTCTTCAACACCAGTTTTCTGATCAACCTGACCCCCATCTTTGTGGTGGCGCTGGCGGTGACGTGGCTGCGCGAGCGCCCCAGTTGGCGTGCGCTCGGCGGCATGGGCCTGGGGCTGCTGGGCGCGGTGGCGCTTTCGGGCGGGCAGTTGGCCGAGTTGCAGTTCGGTGTGCAAACGTGGCGCGGGGATGTCTTGGCCACGGTCTCGGCCTTGGCGGCGGCCATCTACATCATCTACAGCAAGCGCTTGCTGGCCTCGACGCCCCCGCTGGTGTTGCTGGCCCTGGCCGTGACGACCGGCCTGCTGGCGCTGCTGCCTTTTGTCATCGTCGAGGGCGATTTCTGGCCTCGGCAGCCGCTGACATGGGCCAGCCTGCTGGCCCTGGGCCTGGGTGCCGGCGCACTCGGCAATTTTTGGTGGCAGGATATGCTGGCCCACACCCTCGCCTCGCGCGTGGGTCACTTTCTCTATGCCACTGCCCTGGTGGGGGCCGTGCTGGCGGTCGCCATCCTGGGCGAACCAACCACGATCTGGATTGTCCTCGGCGGCGTCTTGATCGTGGCCGGCGTCTGGCTGGTGCAGGGGTAGGGGCGGGGCCGGCGCTGACGCCGGCCCCGCCCTGGTGCAACGGTCACGCCATCACGGGCGTCAATTCGGCCTCGGCTATCGCCGGCAACATCCCCTCTAGCACCCGCTCCATCGCCATCGTGTGGCTGCAAACCCCGCGCTGGAGGAAGAAATCGCAATTGCAGTTCCAGCGTCCCATGTTGAAGGTGACGGTGTGATCGCGGTGGTCGCCGGTGAAGACGACGGTGAACGATCGAAAGTGCATCCGGTCGCGCTCTTGCGCATACTGCTTGGCTTTCATGATCTTGCTGATCATTGCCGAATCCATTCGCACTGCCTCCTATGAGAGAAGATTGGGTATGACGATGGCCCGCCCTGGGGACAAAAAACAGGCGCCCGCGACGATTGCGAGCGCCTGTTGTATTGGACTGAGAACCATGGCAACCATGTTCATGGCGGGGCTTCCTGCGCGCTGGAGAGCGGATTTTGGCTTCAGCGCGTCTGTGGCTAGTATCGCGCCGGACTCTGAAACTGTCAAACCCCTTTGGCGCACGCCCGCCCTACGATTTGCCTACGCGGGGGTGGGTTTCGGGTTCGGGGTTCCGGGTTCCGCCTGGCCGGTCGCCAGCCGATACAAGGCCCGGCGCGGCAGCCCCGTCAACGAGGCCAGCAGGCGGGCGGCTTCGGGGGGAGCCAGGCCGCCGGCCAGGAGGGCGGCGAGGGCGGCGGCGACTTCGTCGGCGGCAGCGGGGGCGGCCTCGGCCGGCGCGCCCGAGACCAGCACCACGATCTCGCCCAAAGGCGGCTGTCCGAAGGCGGCAGCGGCCTCTGCGGCCGTCCCCCGCCAAAAGCTCTCGTGCAGTTTCGTCAGCTCGCGGGCAACGACCACCCGGCGGTCGCGGCCGAGAATGGCGGCGATGTCTTGCAGCAAGGCCGGCAGGCGCTGCGCCGATTCGAACCAGACCAGCGCGCCCGGTTCGGCGGCCACCGCCCGCAGGTGTTCGGCGCGGGCAGCAGGGCGTCGCGGCGGAAAACCCAGGAAGAGAAAGCGGTCGGTGGGCAGGCCGGAAGGGACGAGGGCGGCCAGCAAGGCGCTGGGGCCGGGGATGGGCGTGACCGTATGTCCGGCCTCGATCACGGCTCGTACCAGCTGATGGCCGGGATCCGAGAGTGCAGGGGTGCCGGCGTCGGTGATCAGGGCGACCGTCTCGCTGCGGCCTAGCGCAGCCAACAGGGCGGGGATGCGCCCGGCCTCGTTGTGTTCGTGCAGGCTGAGAAGGGGTTTGTCGATGCCAAAATGCTGCAAGAGCCGCCCGCTGTGGCGGGTGTCTTCGGCGGCAACCAATGACACCTCGCCCAGCACCCGCAGCGCCCGCAGCGTGATGTCTTCCAAATTTCCGATGGGTGTTGAGACAAGATAGAGAGTGCTCATCACGCCTTTAGCGACACAAAAGCGGGAGACCGGGAGACCGGGAAACCAGGAGACCAGGAGACCGAACCTCGGAACTCGGAACCCGGAACTCGGAACCCGGCGCCCGGAACCCTCTACTCCGTCTGGGCGGCGTCGATCAACTTGAAATGAACTTCATCGCCGGGGCCGATGCTGGCGACCGTCATCAGGCCGTTGGCCTGTTGCCATTGCAGCAGGGCGTCGTTGAGGGCATTGGCCAGAAAGACGAGATCGGCGTCTGGGTTCAGGCCCAACACGCCCCAGATCAGCGCCGCTCGATAGAGATTGTAGGTCGCCTCGGCCTGCTGTGCGGGCGAGAGCGTCTCGATGTGCTGGCGCAGCAGCTCCTCGGCCTGGACGAAGGCATCGTGCGTGGCCTGGCGGATGGCGGGCAACTCGGCCTTCCAGTTGGCCACCAGCACGGCGCCAAAGAGACCGCCGGCGGCGCGGTGTTTGAGCGCCAGCCACTGCGCCTGATCCCATTGCGCCCTGGCCCGCTCCAGCGGCGACAGCGTCACATCCTGCAGCCGGGCATGGTAGTAGGCCGAGCGCAGCACATCCTCGTCAAGCAGCGCCTGCTCGAGCTGCGAAAGCGCCCCCGGCGCCACCTGGCCCTGGCGGTCGGCCCAGCTGCCGACGAAGCCCTGCGCCGCTACCTGTCGCCGGGCGATGGCATCGGCCACGGCCGGCGGGACGGCGGGCGGACCCACTGCCTGGATCTGGGCCAGAGGGTCGAGGCTGGAGAGGAAAGGCCCGGCGGGGGCGTCGG
The DNA here is from genome assembly GCA_964460135.1 of uncultured Caldilineales bacterium. Lineage (GTDB taxonomy): Bacteria > Chloroflexota > Anaerolineae > J102 > J102 > SSF26. Next base: position 11,163 of record CAYWPZ010000047.1, read on the forward strand.
CAGGCAGGGCGCGGGCGGCGCGGGCGGCGTTGGCGTCGCCCAACGCCGCATAGAGCCGGCCCACTTCGTCCAGCAGATGTTTGCGGATGGGCGGCGCGATCGATGGGCTGCGTTCTGCCACGAGGCTGACCTGCACCAGCGTCTCCCTGGCCCGGTCTCTTTCCTTCAGATCGACCCACCCCTCGGCCACAGCCAACAGACTTTCGGCCCGCTGGCTGTCGGTGAGGTTCGGTTGCAACATTGCCAGGTCGGCGGCCAGCTGATAAAGCCCGGCCGCGCGCCTGCTTTCATCCGCCAGGGCATAGCGCCGGCCGGCAACGGTCAGCCAGCCCAGCCGTTGCCCGACCGAAAGTTGGGGGTTGGTCAGGGCTTCGCTTGCCACTGTTTCCACCGAATCGGCGGCCATCGCTTGCCGATAGAGCAGGTCGGGCGTCGAACCGGCCAGGGTCGAGACTGTCAGCCCGGCCAGGATGCGGTCGGAGCGGAGCGCCTCCTGCGGCGTGGTGAAATCTTCTTGCCCCTGACGCGTCAGAACCAGGCCGTAGGCGATGAGCGACACCCCTGCGCAGATGAGGATCACCAACCCGGCCAGCAGCAGCCAGGGCATGCGGGAGAAGCGGCGACGGCCGGCCGGGCTGGCGCCGGGCGTGGGGGCTGTGCTTTGTTGCATGGCTCAGGAGTATACACGGCTGGCGGGCGCCGGTCGAAATCGGTGAGCGCCGGCTACGTCGCGGCGCAGCTCATCCACCGTTTGCTGGCCCGGCTTCGGCTGCCAACCGCGCCGGCCGGCCCTCAATGGCGCTGCCCGACGCCCTTTCGGTTTGCCTGCGCCAAACCCATGTGCTACAATCCCGCCCGCCTTAGCCCCCGCGGCATCGATCGCTCGTGCATTTTCTGCGCGACCTTGACGCATCCTCAATAACCCAGCCTCCCTGCAACCACCCGTCGCCATGCCTGCCGCTGCCGCCAACGGCCTGCCGCCACAGGCAATCGCCGGGTGAATTTTTTCCAGGAGTCGCATCCACATCATGCAAGATAGCACCTTTCTCGGCGGTTTTGGCCGGATTCTCGAAAGCAAGAACACGGGCCGGTTCCTCACCTTTCTGATCATCCCCGCCCTGGTGATCGTGATCCTGCTGCTGCCGCCGGTTCAGATCGTCGACCGCATCCGCAACCTCGGCTACACGCCCATCGACGCTGCTTCCGGCCAGGTGGTGGACCCCGACGGGACGCGAGTCATCTTCCCGGCCGATGGCCTCCGGCCCAATGACCAAACCTACGCCAAACTCAGCTCGCTGCCGCGGGCCGACTTCGAGCGTGGCGATGCCTCGGACGAGATGCGCCGCGCCGCCGGCGCCCTGCCGGCCAATCTGCGCCCGCGCAGCCCCATCTATCAGCTGGCGATCAACGGCGACATCCCTCGCCGCAGCAGCATCAGCGTGCCCATTCCCAACGACTCGCTGCCCTACGAGACGCTTGACATCTACAATTGGAACGGCGCGAGCTGGGAATGGCTGCCGAGCCGGCTGATCGCCGACGAAGAGCGGTTGGAACTGGACGTCAATCTGGCCCCCACCGCCTTTGCCGTCGTCCAGACAAGCCCCACCCTGCCGGTGGTAGGCGTGGCCCTGCCGCGCGGCAAAACCCTGCCGCCCGAAGCCGCCGCCGGAACCACCATCCTCTACTCCACGGCGCTGATGCTGCGGGGCGATGGCAGCGTCGATGGTGTGACCGAGCTGCCGGCGGCGACCGATGCGCCCTACCAGACCTTCGCCGCCGCCCGCAACTATGAACCCGGCCAGACGCCGCGCACCGACCTGTTGGCCAACCTGCTGATCGACGGCGGCATGCAGGAAATCCAGGTGAATACCCTGGCCGAATTGGCCGCCAGCGGCCCTTACCAGGGCATCGCCATCGACTACCGCGGGGTGGATCCACCGCTGCGCAACGAGTTCACCCGTTTCGTCAGCAATCTGGCCGGCCGGCTGCATCAGGACGGCAAACAACTGGCCGTCTTCGTCGATCCACCGTCGCAAGTGGCCGACGACGCCTGGGAGACCTACGGCTACGATTGGCGCGCCCTGGGCGCCGCCGCCGACCACATCATCGTCCCCGGCTCCGACAACCCCCTGGACTATGCGCCCGGCGGGGCGATGGAGAAACTGCTGGCGTGGGCAAGCGATGAAATCAACCGCGCCAAGATTCAGTTGCGCCTCCCTGCGCGCACGGTCGAACAGGCCGGCAACTACTTCATCTTCCGCGGCTACAACGAGGCCCTGAACGCCCTCACCGGCACGATGGCCACCAACGGCGAGGTCGTCCAGCCGGGCGAGAACATCCTGGCCAGCACACAACCGCAGCTGGTGGCATCGAGTTTGCAGTTCGACCCTGCCACCGGCATCTCGTGGTATCGCTATCTCGACCAATCGGGCGGCGAGCGCATCGTCTTCCTGGAAGATGGCGTCAGCCTGGCCCAGAAGCTCTCGCTGGCCAATCGCTTCAACCTCGGCGGCGCCTACGTCGAAGCGTTGGAAAACAACGACATCGACCCTGCCATCTGGACGACCCTGCAGAACTACGCCGCCGGCGGCTCGCCCTCTATGGCCGAGGCCCCGCTGAGCCAGAACTGGACGGTGACCGACGCGCAAGGGGCGGTGGTGGCCCAGGCGGCGACGGGCCTCAACCAGCCGGCGAACCTCGACATCCCCGACCAACCCGGCGTCTACACCGTCAAGATGGCCTTGATGAAAGGCGAGCAGGCGATTGCCACCCAGGAATCGGCGCCGGTGGCAGTAGCAACCTTCACGCCTACCCCCACCCCCACCCCTGAATTCACCCCCACCCCCACCGTCACCCCCACCCCCACGCCGCTGCCGTTTGCGGTGGCTGTGGCAATCGGAACCACCAATCTGCGGCAGGGACCGGGCACCACCTACCCCACCGCGGGCCAGCTGGCAGCCGGTCAACAAATGAAGATCATCGGCAAGAACCAGAACGGCAGCTGGTGGCAGCTGGAAGGCAGCGACGGCAAGCCGGTCTGGATCGTTGCCGACCGCGTGCGCGCCTCTGGCCCGGTGGCCGAGGTGGCAGTCGCCAAGGATATCCCGGCGGCGCCGGTGCAGGTGGCCGCCGCCCCGGCCGCCCCGGCCCCCACCAACACCGACGTCCCGGCGCCGCGCCCGGCCGGCGGCGGCAGCTTTGGCTATGGCATGCAGATCCAGCCCTATGGCGGCGCCGACCTGGGCTTTGCCGCCAGCGCCATCAAGAACGCCGGCTTCAACTGGGTCAAATGGCAGGCGCCCTGGAAAGATATGGAAGGCGGGCCTGGCGCCTACAGCTGGCAGGATGATCTTGTCAACTTCTTCGCCGGTCAGGGGCTAAACATCCTCGTTTCCATCGTCAAATCGCCGAACTGGGCGCGGCCCGGCAACACCGATTTCGGCGTCGAAGGCCCACCGGCAGACCCGCAGACCTACGCCAATTTCGTCGGCGCTTACGCCGGCCGCTACTGCGGCAAGGTCAAGGCCATCGAAGTCTGGAACGAGCAGAACCTGCACTATGAATGGGGCAACGAACCACTCGACCCGGCCCGCTATATGGAGTTGCTCAAGCGCTCCTATGCCTCGATCAAGGCCGCCTGCCCGCAGATGATGGTCATCAGCGGCGCGCTGACGCCGGCGGGCAATGTCGGCGCCCTGGCCATCGACGACTTCCAGTATCTGGAGGCGATGTACCGCTTTGGCCTGAAGAACTACGCCGACGGCATCGGCGCCCACCCCAGCGGCTACAATGTCCCGCCCAGCATCGGCTGGCAGCAAGCCTGCGATTTCATCACCAGCGACAATGCCAGCTTCCGCGGGCCATGCGACAGCCCGCATCATTCCTGGGCGGCGCGCTCGACGGTCGAAGGCTACCGCAACATCATGCTCAAGTACGGCGATGGCAACAAGCGCGTCTGGCCGACCGAATTCGGTTGGGCCGCCGGCGGCGCCCTCCACCCGGCCTATGGCTACGCCAACGACAACTCGCTGGACGAACAAGCCCGCTGGACGGCGGAGTTCTTCCAGTGGATGCGCGGCACCGGCTATGTTGGCCCGGCCCTGCTGTGGAACCTGAACTTCGGCATCACCAACCCCGGCACCGAACTGGCGCAATGGGCGGTGTGGGGGCGGCCGGTGTACGACGCCATCAGGAACATGCCGAAATAGCGTGTTTCGTCTTGCCTGCGGCGTGGGACGGACGCTGCCGCCGAACAGGCAACGTGCAAGCGAACTCTCCAATCATCGACAAATGCCTAGAGAAGCCACCCAAAGCCGGCGCAAAGCAGCATCTTTCCTCTTTGGAATGCTCACGGGGGGGCTGATGCTGGTGTTGACGGCGTCGGCGCTGCTCTTGGGCGGTTGTCAGGGCGGCGCGCCCGCGGCCACCGCCACGCCGACGAAAACGCCAACCCCACCCGCAGCCGCCGAGGCGGCCACACCGACGCCGCTGCCCAACACCGGCCTGGCCACCCTGCCGCCCGCCAGCCCTACCCCGGCCGAGCCGACGGCGACAACCGCCCCGGCAGAAGCGACGGCGCCGGCCGATGTCACCCCCAGCGCCGAGCCGCCCACCCCGACTCTGGCGCCCGCCACGCCCACGCCTGCCCCGCAGCGGCCGCCGGTCTCGCCAGGCATGCGCTCACCCGACTACGGCGCCCAGGCCTTTTTGTGGTGGCGGCCAGAAGTGGCCGACCGCGACCTGGGCCTGATGAAAGACGCCGGCTTCAACTGGGTCAAGCAGTGGTTCGCCTGGCAGGATATCGAGGGCGCCGGCCGGGGGCAGTTCGATTGGTCGCGCACCGACCGCATCGTCCAGCAGGTCGAGCAACATGGGCTGAAGCTGCTGGTACGCGCCTCTCCCGCGGCTGACAAGCCGTTCTGGGGCGGGAATCCGCCCGAAAACGCCGATCTTTTTGCTGAGTTCGTCGGCGCAATGGCGCAACGTTACCGCGGGCGCGTCCATGCCTATCAGATCTGGAACGAGCCAAACTTGGCGCGCGAGTGGGGCAACAAGACCGTCGACCCGGCCGGCTATGCGCGGTTGTTGCAGCGGGCCTACCGGGCGATCAAGGCCGCCGACCCCAACGCCATCGTGATCACGGCCGGCATGGCCCCCACCACCGCCGACCAGGCCGACGCCATGTACGACGAGAGGTTCTACCGCCAGATGTACGAGGCGATGGGCGGCAATAGCGACGGCTTTTTCGACATGCTGGGGGTGCATGGCGCCGGCTACGCGGTGGCGCCCGAAACCGACCCGGCCAGCATCGCCGGCAACCCCAAGTTCTACAACAACGACCCCAGCCCGGCCGAGCGGTTGCGCGTCTACTCGTTCCGCCATGTCGAAGACATCCGTCGCATCATGGAGCAGTACGGCGACGCCGACAAAAAGATCGTCGTGCTGGAGTTCGGCTGGACCTCGGACGGGCGCTCCGACAGCCCCTACTTCTGGCACGGGGCCGGGGCCGGCATCGATCCCAATGTGCAGGGCGACTATCTTGTGCGCGCCTACCAGTATGCGGCCGCCAACTGGCCGTGGGTGGGCCTGATGTCGTTGATCTACATGCCCGACGCCGAGTGGACGGCCGCCACCGAGCAGTATCACTGGTCGATTATGGACCCCAGCCCCCCCGGCCAGACCTTCTGGCGCCCCGCCTATATCAAGCTCTGCATCTACTTCAACAGCTTGAGCGGGCAGCGATGCAAGTACGACCCGAATCCGTGAGCTGTGAACAGGCCGCTCATGGATTTGGGGGCGGCTGCGGCGTGACGGGCGGGTCGCCGAGCAGGTCGTCGAGCCGCAAGACGGTCAGCCAGTCGTCGAGCGTGTAGCCGGCGATGATTTCCATGCGGGCCTGGTAGCGGCCCTCGAGTCGTTGGTGTGTCCAGCGCGTCGCGGCCAGGGCAACGATGAGGACGACCAGGAACAGCCAGACATAGCCGCGGTTGAAGCGTCTCATGGCAGGGTGGGTTCGGGGGGCGGCGGGAGTTCGGCTTCGGGGGGCGGCGGGGCAAGTTTGTGGTCTTGCAGGGCGAAGAGGGCGGCGCCGGCGGCCTCTTGGGCGGCGCGTTGTTTGCTGGCGCCGCGGCCCAGGCCATAGGTGACGCCGCCAATGCGCACGGCCACCGTGAACTCGCGGGCATGGTCGGGGCCGCTGGTTTCGACCGTGACATAGGCGGGGGTGGCGTTGAGCGTGGCCTGCGACCATTCCTGCAACAGGCTCTTGGCGTCTTTGCTCATCTGCCCGCTGCGCAGGGCCTGTAGCTCGGGTTCGATCAGGGGGTGGAGAAAGCGCGCGGCGGCGACCAGGCCCTGGTCGAGGTAGATGGCGCCGATGATGGCCTCGAAGGTGGCGCAGAGGATGGCGTCGCGCTCGCGCCCGCCGCTTTCTTCTTCCCCGCGGCCCATCAGCAGGTGATTGCCCAGTTCGATCTGGCGGCCGAATTGCGCCAGGGCCTCGCGGCGTACCAGGCTGGAGCGCATGGCGGTGAGGAAGCCTTCGTGCAGTTCGGGGAAACGCTGGTAGAGCAGTTCGGCCACCAGGAGATCGAGCACGGCGTCGCCCAGGAATTCCAGGCGTTCGTTGTCGGCGAAGAGGAGGGCGGATTCGTTGAGGTAGGAGCGATGGGTGAGGGCGCGCAGCAGCAGGGTCTTGTCGTTGAACGAGAAGGCCAGCCGCTGTTCGAAATCGAGCACGATCTGGAAGGCGTTTCTAGCGGACGGACTTGAAGCCATGACCGGTGAGGATGAGGACGACGGATGCGTCGGCTGCGATCGTTTGCTGCAATTGGTCGAGGGCGGCGAAGGGGAGGGCGGCTGTTGGTTCGACGAAGAAGCCGCGACGGGCCAGTTCGTCGCCCGCCGGACGGATCGCCGCTTCGGGCACGGCGACAACCAGGCCCGTGGTCTTTTCGACGGCTGCCCACATCGCCTCGATCAGAGGTGGGTGGGCGATGCTGACGCCATCGGCGATGGTGCGCCGGGCCTTGAAGGTGGCGGGGTCGTAGGCCCCGCGGCTGAGGGCGTAGAGCGGGGCGCAGTTGGCCGCCTGGACGGCCACCAGCCGCGGCAGGGTGCGGATGCGTTTGCCCTTTTGCAAAGAGCGAAAGCCCCAGCGCACCCCGCGCAAAAGGGCGCCATTGCCCACGGGCAGGATGATCCAGTCGGGCGCCCGTCCGCCCATCTGCTCCCAGATCTCCCAGGCGATGGTTTGCATGGCGATGGCGTAGCCGGGGTGCCAGACATGGCTGGCGTAGAAGACGTCGGCCTCGCCGGCGGCCGCTTCGGCAGCCAGGGTGACATCGCTGCGCGTGCCGGGGATGGGCGCCAGCTCGGCCCCATAGCGCAGGATCTGGTCGCGTTTTGCTTTGGGCGCTCGCGCCGGCGCATAGATGCGAGCGCGGCGACCGGCGCGGGCGGCGTAGGCGGCCAGGGCGGCGCCGGCGTTGCCGGAAGAATCGTCGATGATGATCTGATCGCCGGCGACGCTGTTGATCAGCAGGGCGGCACCGCGGTCTTTGTAGCTGCCGGTCGGGTTCAGGCTTTCGTTCTTGACCTGAAGCTGGAGCCGTCCATAGGCGAGCGGGAGCAGCGGCGTGAAGCCCTCGCCGAGCGTGACCGGGTTATCGGGCAGGGGCGGGAGCAGGTGCCGATAGCGCCACATCCCTTGCTCCGACGGTTCGATCAGGCTGGGATCGAAGACGATGTTGGCGCGCGGCTGCAAGGGGCCGCGGCATGATGGGCGCGGACAGCGGGCGCTTGGCGGCGGCCAATCGACCGGTTGGTTGCAGGAGCGGCAGCGGAGCTTGAAGATTGGGTGCGGCATAGTGGGCGAACGCTGGCGTTTGATTGTAAACCAGAGGCGCACGTCTCGCCAACCGCTGCTCGCCGACCGGCGGGATGTGCCGGTAAGAGGCAGGCGCAGCCAGTTACCAATCGGCCCCCAATCCGTCTTGGCTAGAGAGAGAGTGTGTGCGACCATGACCAACACCAGCCGCAAAGAAGTCGTCCTGAATGAATTCGTCGATGATGTCGTTGCCGGGCGGATGCCGCGCGTCTACGAGCGCATGGCCACGGCGCTCGATGTCGAAGTCGAGGTGTTGGCCGAATTGATCGCGCTCTTCGATTGGGTGCGCTGGATGCACGGGGTTTTTCAGCAGGCGCGCACGGCCGGGGCCGAGACAAGCGATCTGGCCGGGGCCTGAGATGCCCGGCCAGCGCCGTGCATGGGGGGCGGCGCCCTGCCCGTGGCGCCGTTCTTTCCCACAAAGAGAACCCCCGGCGTTGTTAGCGCCGGGGGCCTCTCCACACACACACACACTGAAAGGAGGTGCACCGATGAGGGGTGCCAGATGGGAGGTGAAGCATCTATAGTAAAACACAGTTGGCGCAGCCTGTATATGATCTGCGTCATATTGCACCAACTTGTACGCTGGCTTTGTGGCCGAGTGCGCTCTGCTGGCGGGACATTTGGGCATCCGGGCGAGAGGGGGGATAATGAGCACCGATGATTTTTTTCTCTGCGCCAATCTATGAACCGTCTCATCGTCCCCTTCCTGGGCTTTCTTGTCGCTGCCGTGGCCTACAGTGTGACGGTGGTTGCCGCCAATGGCGGCGGTGAGCCGGCAACGGCGCCGAACACGGTGCATCTGCCGCTGCTGTTGCGAGCCGGCCCGCGGCCGCTGTTTGCCGAGGGAGTGGCCAGCGGGGATGCAACCGACGCCGGCGCTATCCTGTGGACGCGCGGGGGCAGCGAAGTCACACTTGCTCTGGAGGTGGCGGCCAGCGCCGATTTTGGCCAGCTGGTGTTCACTACACCCGTCACCCTCACCGCCGCCGCCGACTTCACCGCCCAGGCGCGGGCGACCGGCCTCGGCCCCGGCCAGCGCTATTTCTATCGCTGGCGGTGGGGTCGCCTTGCCAGCCCCACCGGCAGTTTCCGCACCGCCCCCCTGCGCGCTCAGGCCGCTCCGGTCCGTTTTGCGTTCAGCGGCGACACCGACGGCACACTGGTGGCAGGGGAGCCGGGGATCAACGAGTTCCAGGCCCTGGCGGCCGTCCGGGCCGAGCAACCCGACTTCTTCGTTTACCTGGGCGATACGGTCTACGCCGACTCGTTTCTGCGCCCCGCCGGCCCGGCCCAGACCCTGGCCGACTACCGCGCCCTCTACCGCCTGAACCGCAGCTACCCCGCCCTGAGTGACCTGCTGGCGTCGGTCTCGACCCTTGCCATCTGGGATGATCACGAGGTGATCAACGATTTCGCCGGCCAGACGGTCGATCCGGGGCGCTTTGCCAGCGGCCGGCAGGCGTTTGGGGAGTATCTGCCCCTGCACCTGAGCGGTTTGCTGGCGGATGGCGCCTGCGCCGGCCCGCCCCTGTTCCGCGTTTTTCACTGGGGGCGGGAGGTCGATATCATCGTCCTCGACCTACGTTCGTGCCGCAGCGCCGACGCCGGCCCGCTCTGCCTCGATCAGAACGGCGTCGAAGACCCGGCCCCCACCCTGCCCTCGGCCGGCCGGCTCCAACTCGGCCTGGCGCCCATCCCGCCCCTCGGCTGCCGCGAGGCCATCGCCAACCCCAATCGCACGCTGCTGGGCGCGGCCCAGAAGTCGGCCTTCAAGCAGGCGCTGGCGGATGCGAGCGCGACCTTCAAGTTCGTCATCAGCGAGACGCCAATCCAACAGTATTACCTGGGGCCATACGACCGTTGGGAGGGCTATGCGGCCGAGAGAGCCGAGATCCTCAATTTCATCCGCGAGCAGGGCATCGAGGGCGTCATTTTTCTTAGCGGCGACGCCCACATGAACCTGATGAACGATGTCTATCTCGACCGCTTCACCGACCCCGCCGCCATCGCCTACGAAGCCATCACCGGGCCGGTGGCGGCGCTGACGCTGACAGAGGCACTGACGCGCTTCATCGGGCCGGGGGCGGTGGAGCAAATGCACGACGCCCTCGATCTGATCGGGGTCGATTGCCGGCATCTCGACGCCTATTCCTACGGGCTGGTGGAGGTGGAGGCCGGTCGGGCCACGATCACACTCAAGGACGACGCCGGCCAGACAATCAGCGATCAGCGGCTCCCGGCCGTCTCCTGCACCCGCAGCTTTGGCCCCTGACCCGGAATCGCCTCCCCCCGCCGCCCCCCCCCATCCGCGCACAAAACCCCCACCCTCGCTGAAGCAAAGGAAGCCATCCATGCCCCACTCTGTCGCTCGCCCCCTCATCATCACCATTCCTTCCCTGCCCGGCCCTATCCGGCGTCAGCCGGTGTTCGAGTTTCATGTTGCGCGCGAGCCGCGCGACTTCTATCAGTTCGACCAATCGATCTACGCTTTTAGCGGCAACGCCGTCATCGCCGATTTCTACGCCGCCCGCGTCTTTGCCGACAAGATGAACGCCCGCCGCGACCTGCTGCGCTTTCCTGAGCGCGCGGTCGAAGCCAGCGAGATCAATGCCCTGGGCGTGATCGACGAGGTGCTGCATCTGATCCTGGCCCAGCATCGGCAGCAGGTGAATCCCGGACTGATGGGGCAGGCGCTGGACTTCTTGAACCAACGCTTGGGTGCAGAAGCGGTGGAGACCACCTTGCGGCGCTTTGGCGAGCGTTTTCCACCTGCAGCCGTGTATCGCCGCGAGCTGGAACTCGACGACTATCTGCAAGGCCAGACCGGGGAGCTTTCGCATCGCCAGGTACAGACCGAGGAACTGTTGATGCTGTGGTTGTCGAATATCAACCCGGCCTTTGCACCTTATCGCGAACTGTTCGATGACCACGCCGTCGAGCAGGCGAGCGCCTATCAGCAGATGGTGGCCGGGCTGAGCGAGTTCTTGCGCGGGCAGGAGGGGCTGGGGTCGGGCGAGGAGAATCTGCTGGATATGCTACAAGCGCCGATGCGCGCCGCGCCCCATTCGTTGGCAGGCCAACTGGAGTTCGTGCGCACCCGCTGGACGCGGCTGATCGGGCCGTATCTCTATCGTTTGCTGAGCAGTCTGGATTTCATCGCCGAGGAACACAGGCCCGTCTTTGTCGGCCCTGGCCCGACCGAGGCGATCAGCTTTGCCGGGCAGGAGGCTGAGATCGAGCAGTACAGCCCCGATCTGGACTGGATGCCCCGGCTGGTAT